>JBMUBK010000067.1:0-5746 GCA_049457355.1 Aquiluna sp. | reverse complement strand
TGGCAGGGTAGCTGTTTCGCTTGCCACCGTCTCGGCGCTAGGTATCGGCGCGTTTGGCGGCTATGTATATGGATTTGCAAGTCAGCCCAGTATCTCGGCGGTTCAGGATCGGCAGTTGCCAGCGCTCGTAGTCGCATTCGCAGATGTGGATCAGATGACCCGAACTCTCAAACTCGAAGTGGGCGAGAGCATTGCAGCTGAGCTGGTTTGGGGCGACGGAATCTCACAGGATGAGGTGAATCTTCTCTACGAGCGCACCCTTCCAGAAAGTCAGTTGTCGGTGACCCTCGCTCAGCTTGCCGGTTCGCTGGTGGCGGGTAATTCGGCTGGTGTTGCTGAGCTCATGCAAGCCACATCCGTTGACTTCATCCTGCTCGCACCTTCCACCCATCCAGCTCGCGCGGAGGCCGAGGTTTCACTCTCTACTCTCGCGTTACTCCAGAGCTCAGGAGAGAGCGAGTTCGGAGTCTTGTATCGGCTAGATGAGCTAGAGGCAAGCTCTAACGAATCTTCGACTTCAGGCTTCGTGAATATCCAACTGGCCCTCCTGGCGGCCTACCTACTCCTCGCTATACCAACACCGGCGACCATTCGCGGCTATCGAAGGGTGCGGAGCCGATGAAGATTTTTGCGAGAGCTTTGCTGGCTCTTCTGCTGCCGGCATTGGTGATTTCTGGCTATGTTTTCCTGCCTGCCGCGCAGGCTCCGTCGCAAGAGGTCGCCGCTCCCGAGTTTCAGGTGTCGGTCGATCCAGCAGACCTAGAAATTGTTTGTGCTGGAGCACTCATTGAGGTCGGCGGTGAGGATGGCACCGATCTTGATCTCATTGAACGGGTTGGTGAGGCCGGCGTGAGAGTCTTCTCCGCTGAGGAGATTTCAGTGCCACCGACCACGGTTCCATCAGTTCCCATCGAGGTCGAGGGTTCTCAGCAGTCAACGGAGCTACTCTCCGCCATCCAGACCCAAGCCGTTTCCAGGGAGCGTGCGAGCGGACTGGCGGCCTCTTTCTGCGAGCAGCCAATAACCTCTGGTTGGTTCATCTCAGGTGCTAGCGGCGTTGGAAACGAGAGCATCCTGAGCGCAGCCAACTGGAGTGACGTCGATACCCAGCTGATTGTTGAGCTTTACAGCCCAGGTGGCATGGTTTCCGAGCGTTATGCACTTGCAGCCGGCCAAGAACGCCTAATCACCCTCGCTCCGTTAGCGGCTTTGGCGAGTGTTTATGCGATTCGTGTTGAGTCGACTGGTCCGGGCATTGCCGTTGCACTCCAAAACAGATGGTCGAGGGGGCTGACTCCGCTAGGTGTCGAGCTCACCGGTACCACCCAGCTGCCCGCGCTACAGCACTGGATTCAACCGGTCAGTGTTCTGGCAGAGGGATATCAGTCACCGAAGCTTCGTCTCTTTTCACCAGGTGAAGCTGCCGAGGTCGTCATTACCGCATTCGGAAGCGAGGGACCCGAACTATTTAGAACGGTGGTGCCCGAAGCTGGGTTTGCCGAGTTAGATCTTGAGTTGGCTGCTGGCACTTACCTATTAAAAGTGGAATCCAATGTCGAGGTGTTGGCAGGCGTTAGAAACCCAGCACTGGATCCCCTCGACTATGCCTGGATATATCCGCAGCAGCTCTTTACATCTCTGGCTTTGCCGGTGCCCAGCTATAAGACCACCCTTTGGCTCGCTAACCCTGGAGCGCTAGCTATTTCACTAACACTTACAACCACTACCAATGACCGTGCTAGCTACCAAACCCTAGAGCTTGGCCCCTTTGAATCTGCTGGCATCCCGGTTAGCTCAGATTCTTTGCTCGTGCAGTCGGCAAGTGAGTTTCTGGCAGCTTTAGAGCTCTTGGATGGCGCAGGCTACGCAGTTATAGGACCAAGCGAGAACAAGAACCTAGGTGAGGACCTGGTGGTTAGCGTTCGCTAGTTGTCCGGGTGGACTAGCTCCCAAGGATCTTTGTCAATTAGGGCCGCAGCTGCGGCAAGTACAGCCTGTTCGATGTGGATCCGGGGGTCTGGGATGCGTCTTTTCCCCAGTCGTTCAATTGGGAGCCTGTAGAGGGTAATAGTCATGGTTGACCGCCTCGTGCTGAAGCGCTTCAGGCTCTCTCCCGGCTCAATGAGCGGAACGTCTTCAATCCGGTAGTTCAGCTCTGCAAGCTCGCTGAAGGTCTCGCGAAGGTACTCGCAGGTCTCAGAGACAACAGCATCGAAAAAGCTCGTTCTTGTCCCATGCTTGAAAAGCTTTGAGGGGAGGGGACGGCGCATGCCACGGCCGTGCCTGTCCCTCTTTACTGACCCCCGGCTCATAGTGGCATTGTATTCTTTTCCTCGCTCCCATCGAGGAAGAAGTAAAGCCGTGGATTTTGACAAGTTTGTAAAGACGTATGACGTTCGTGGGCTAGTCGGAAGCGAGCTGACCCCAGAGCTCATAGAGTGCTTTGGTGCTGGCTTCGCAGACGAGCTGGAACTTCTGGGCAAGAGCTTGATCGTGGGGCATGACATGCGGGATTCTTCGCCCGGGTTTGCTGCTGCATTTGCGCAAGGGGCAATGAAGCGCGGTGCCTCTGTTGTGATGATTGGGCTCTGCTCGACCGACATGACCTACTTTGCCTCGGGCAAGTTGGATCTTCCTGCGGCAATGTTTACCGCTTCCCACAATCCCGCTAGCTACAACGGCATCAAGTTCTCCAGAGCCGGCGCTCGCGGTATAAGCCTCGATACAGGACTTGCCAACATCCGCGACAGGGCAAAAAAGTACTTTGACGAGGGCATCGATGCAGTTGCAACTTTGGGCAGCTCCCATGAGCAAAGCGTCTTAGACGACTACGCAGACTACCTGCACTCGCTTGTCGACCTGAGCGGAACCCGAAAACTAAAGATCGTTGTCGATGTGGCGAACGGAATGGGAGGGCTCACGGTTCCAGCGGTTCTGTCGAGGCTGTCGCAGCTTGAGATTGTCCCGATGTACTTCGAGCTCGACGGCAACTTCCCAAACCACGAGGCGAATCCGCTGGATGTGAAGAATCTCGTTGACCTTCAGAACAAGGTTGTAGAGGTTGGTGCAGACCTCGGGCTTGCATTCGATGGAGATGCGGATCGCTGCTTTGCAGTGGATGAAAAGGGCATAGCAGTCAGCCCATCTGCTGTAGCGGCAATCGTGTCAAGACGAGAGGTCGAGAGGGTCAGCGCCCTGGGGGAAACAGATGTTGTTGTAATCCACAATGCCCTCACCTCTAACTTCGTTGCCGAAACCATCGAGTTGGCCGGCGCAAAGCCTCACCGCACAAAGGTCGGTCACTCGCTCATCAAGGACCAGATGGCCCAGACAGGTGCGGTGTTTGGGGGTGAGCATTCGGCTCACTACTACTTCCGCGACTTCTGGGGAGCGGACAACGGAATGCTTGCCGCAATGCACCTCATCAGCGAGCTGGGAGAGGCTGCTAGCAGCATGAGTGAGATTGCGATGCGCAATACCCCCTACTTCTCCTCAGGCGAGATCAACTCAAGGGTCGATGACAAGCAGGCAGCGCTGGATAGGGTCCGCCAAGAGCTTGACTATGAGACCGAGGAAGAATTTGACGGGAATACCTTCCACGGGAAAACTGCTGAAAACTGGTGGTGGTGCAATATTCGCCCCTCAAACACCGAACCATTGCTTAGACTTAACGTCGAATCAAATCACGAGGCCTTGATGATTGAGATTCGAGACAAAGCAATCAGACAAATAAGAAACAGCTAGTTTCGAAACGAAAGGCCTCAACAATGAGCAAAACCCTGACCGCTGAGCAGTTCAGAGTCAAAGACCTATCCCTAGCCGAGTACGGCAGACACCAGATTCGACTGGCCGAGGCTGAGATGCCAGGCCTCATGGCCCTGCGCGAGGAGTTTGGACCTCACCAGCCACTTCGCGGAGCCCGCATCGCTGGCTCACTGCACATGACCGTGCAGACGGCAGTTCTCATTGAGACCCTGGTCTCGTTGGGCGCCTCCGTGCGCTGGGCAAGCTGCAACATTTTCTCCACCCAGGACGAGGCAGCTGCCGCAGTGGTCGTCGGTGACGGCACTCCGGAGAACCCAAATGGAACCCCAGTCTTTGCATGGAAGGGTGAAACCCTAGAGGAGTACTGGTGGTGCACCGAGCAGATTCTGGACTTTTCCAGTGAGGGTGCCGAGGGTCCAAACCTAATTCTTGATGACGGAGGAGATGCAACTCTCTTGGTTCACAAGGGCGTTGAGTTTGAGGCCGCAGGCAGTGTTCCAGAGCCAACCGAGGATGACTCCGAGGAATACCACGTTGTCCTAAGCGTTCTGAAGAAGAACTTTGAGCTCGATAACCAGCTCTACACCCGCATGGCCGCAGAGATCAAGGGTGTCTCCGAAGAGACCACCACCGGCGTCCACAGACTCTACGACTTCCACAAAAACGGAAAGCTACTTTTCCCAGCAATCAACGTGAACGATGCCGTCACCAAGAGCAAGTTCGACAACAAGTACGGCATCCGTCACTCACTGCCAGATGGCATAAATCGTGCCACTGACGTCCTCATGGGCGGCAAGGTTGCATTTGTTGCTGGTTACGGTGACGTGGGTAAGGGCTCTGCCGAGGCACTGCGAGGCCAGGGAGCGCGGGTCATCATCAGTGAGGTTGACCCAATCTGTGCCCTGCAGGCAGCCATGGACGGTTACCAGGTCGCAAGGCTCGAATCGGTTATCGACCAGGTCGACATCTTCGTGACCTCGACCGGTAACGAGAACATCATTCGCGCCGAGCACGTGTTGCAGATGAAGAATCTCGCGATTCTTGCAAACGTTGGCCACTTCGACAATGAAATCGACATGGTCGGTATCGCAAAGATTCCAGGCATCGAAAAGGTAGAGATCAAGCCTCAGGTCCACGAGTGGAGACTTCCAAACGGACGCTCGATCTTGGTGCTGTCCGAGGGCCGCTTGATGAACCTTGGCAATGCCACCGGTCACCCAAGCTTCGTAATGTCAACCTCGTTCTCGAACCAGGTTTTGGCCCAGATTGAGCTGTTCCAGAACCTTGAGAGCTATCCGCTCGGCGTCCACATCATGCCAAAGGAGCTAGACGAGAAGGTGGCAAGGTTGCATCTGGATGCTTTAGGTGTTGAACTAACCTCGCTAAGCGACCGTCAAGCCCGCTACATTGGTGTTGACGTAGCTGGACCTTACAAGGTGGACCACTACCGCTACTAATAGGGAGGGCGCAGTGACTCACAAAATCCTCGTTGTCGACGACGATGATGCACTGCGCGAGATGGTCGGTCTCGTTCTCTCCTCAAATGGCTATCAGCCCGTTTTTGCGAGCGATGGTATTTCTGCGGTAGAGGTCTTTAAGCAAAGCTCTCCTGACCTGGTGTTGCTAGACATCATGCTGCCTGGACAAAGCGGCATCGATGTCTGCTACCAAATCCGGGCCGTTTCTGGCGTTCCAATCATCATGCTCACCGCCAAGGGCGACACCGAAGATGTGGTTGTCGGCCTCGAGGCCGGCGCCGATGACTATGTCGTGAAGCCTCACAACGGTGCCGAGCTGGTTGCTCGCGTGAGAGCTAGGCTCCGGCCGCTAACGGACGATGCAGCAGTAGTTGCAATCGGACCGCTAAGCCTGGACCCAAAGTCATTTGAGGTGAGGCGTGGAGAGGAGCTAGTTTCACTCACACCTCTCGAGTTCAAACTGCTTCACACGCTGGCATCGAAGCCGCAGCAGGTCTTTAGTC
>JBMUBK010000066.1:0-5748 GCA_049457355.1 Aquiluna sp. | reverse complement strand
CAGTGTCGCCCTTACCTCTGCATCTAGCTCGTCTTCCTTTGGCACCCAATGTCCCACGACTTCAAGTTTCTCCTTGGGAGGGGCCAGGCGGTTTTCTGCATCAAAATTCCATGCACCGCCTAATGGGACATCGCCCTCCATTAACAGGTTGAGCCTCTTGCGTGACTGACGATAGAAATCCTCGAGCTTAAGCTTTTTCCCCTTTGAGTAGCTTTCCCAGTCAGCTTCACTTGAGCAAAAGCCCCTAGTAGGTGAAAGTTCAAGGTCAAGAGACTGCGCAAGACTCAGCATGGGCCTCGTCGAGGGTTTGATTGCACGAGAGAGGCCGGCGACTTTTGAAAGATCTCTGTAATTATCGAGGCTCATTAGCGTGACCCTGTCATCCTTGGCCCGACTCCGCAGAGCGTAAAGGATCAAATGCGCCTTTTGTCGGTGATACGGGCGCTTACGAAACTGAGAGAGAACCTCTGGAAGCAGAATCTCGCCACCGAGGTCAAAATATGACCCGAGTTGGTCCGGAAATAACAGCTGCAATGGGCCACCACCTATACACTTCAGACAACCATCATGAGCAAGCTTTACTTCCGCTACGGGGCGATGAACTCAGGCAAGAGCACCGCCCTATTGCAGGCCGCCTACAACTACGAGGAACGCTCTCAGTATGTGCTGCTTGCGAAACCCGCAGTTGACTCCAAGGGTGACCGCAACGTGGTTAGCCGCCTAGGCGTAACTCGGGAAGTCGACTTTCTCGTTGAGCCAGCTGATGACCTTCGGGAGCTCTTTCAGCAGCACGCAGCTGATTTTGAGTCGCGAAACTCACAACCAATCGCCTGCCTGCTATTGGACGAGGCACAGTTTCTAACCCCCAATCAGGTCGATCAAGCCCTCGAGATTGCGGTGCTTGATTCAGTTCCTGTGCTGGCCTACGGCATCAGAACTGACTTTCAAACAAAATCATTTCCCGGCTCCCGCAGGCTTCTTGAGATTGCCCACAGCCTTGAAGAGCTAAAGACCATTTGCCGCTGCGGTAGAAAGGCGATGTTCAATGGTCGAAAGCTCAACGGACAGTTCACTTTTGATGGCGAACAGGTGGCAATAGATGGGGACAAGGTCACCTACGAGTCTCTTTGCGCGACGTGCTACTTGGAGAAACTCAAGGCTCACTAGATCTGCTCTGTTCACCTGAAGGTGTAGTTAATGTAACGATGCCGTTACCTCTACCCAAGGCAACCGCTAGCAGTCTAACTTTGAGTAAAGCGTCTAATCACTTCAGACCGAAGGGAAAGAGCGCTCAGTTTCTTGAAAGGGGAATTGATGAAGAAAGCAACACTATTTGTATCTGCTCTAGCTGTTGGAGCGCTGGTACTTAGTGGTTGTGCAGCTGATGACTCAAGCGAGTCAACGGCTACTGCGACCACAAACAACAACTCAAGCAGCACAACCGAAACCGCCGTTGAGACCGTCTCAATGCTGGAGGCTGTCCAGGCCGCCGGCACAGTTCGTTGTGGTACTCGCGACGCACTGCCTGGATTCGCCGTCCTCGATGAGAGCGGGGAGCACGTAGGTTTCGACTCTGATTTCTGCCGCGTAATTGCAGCAGCAGTCCTGGGTGACGCTTCAGCCGTAGACATGGTTGACCTCGAGACAGCAGACCGCTTCACAGCGCTGCAGAACGGTTCAATCGATGTCCTAGTTCGAAACACCACCTGGACAGCAACTCGTGATGGTAGCGAAGCAGCTACCTTCCTGCAGCCAACGTTCTATGACGGCCAGGGCATGATGGTGGCATCCGACAGCGGTTACAGCTCAATCAACCAGATGAATGGTGCGGTTGTCTGTGTAGCTAAGGGAACCACCACAGAGGGCAACGCAGCCCTCGAGTCCTCCAGACTGGGCCTCGGTTGGGAAGTTCGTGCATTCGATGAGGTTGACCTGATTCTTGAGGCCTTCCTCGCCGGACAGTGTGATGGTTGGTCCTCGGACGTAAGCCAGCTCACCGGTCTGCGCAGTGCATACCCAGATGGTGCAGCAGCACTGACAATCCTTCCTGAGGTCTTCTCCAAGGAGCCTCTAGGACCTGCCGTGCTAGATGGAGACACCCACTGGGCACAGGTTGTCAACTGGGCAATCCTTGCAACCATCCAGGCCGAGGAGTTTGGCATCACAAGTGCAAACGTGGACAGCATCCGCAGCAGCACAACCGATGTTGGAATCCTTAGGTTCCTTGGTGCAGATGTGCCAACCAGTGACGGCTCTGCCGTTCTTGACCCAGGCCTAGGCCTGCCAACCGACTTCGCCTACCAGGTAGTCAAGCAGGTTGGAAACTACGGTGAGATCTTTGCGCGTCACTTGTCGCCGCTTGGTCTCGAGCGCGGTGTGAACTCACTTTGGACCGATGGCGGTCTGATGTACGCACCTCCTTACCGTTAATTCGCTAAGGTCAATTAGCAGAACATAGTGGTTCACTTGGGAGGGAGACTTAATTGAGCTCTCTCCCAAGTGCACCCGCTAAAGTCCCAATCTGGAGGGACGTAAGAGTCCTTAGATGGCTCTTCCAGATCGCTGTATTAGCAGTCGTAGGCCTCATCATTTATTGGATTTGGGGCAACTACCAGACCAACATTGAAAGAAGCAGCGTTCAGACAGACCTGCGCTTCTTAGATAACCCCGCGAGCTTTACGATTCCAGGCAACGACTTTGACCAGAGCTCTCCGGTTAGGGCCGCATTTGTCCAGGGTTTTCTTAACACAATTCAGGTTGCACTGGTTGGTATCTTCTTCGCCACAATTCTGGGAACCCTTGTGGGCATCGCAAGGCTCTCCAAAAATCTTGTTGTTAGAAGCATCGCTGCCGCCTACGTCGAGGTAATCAGAAACCTTCCGCTGCTTTTGCTTCTAACCTTTATGAACCTCGCGGTTGTCCTTCAGACATTTCCGCGCATCGAAGACGCATGGAAACCCCTGGATCTCTTCGTTATCTCAAACAGAGGACTTGCAATTCCCTGGTTTGAAGGAAGTGCAGGCCAGCTGGGACTCTTGGTGCTCGGCGGTATCGTCCTCGCGATCGTTGTTGTAAAGCTCGAAAAAGCCCGAGCAGACAGGGTTGGAAGACCCTCCCGCGGCCTGTTGCTTGGCACCTTGGCGCTGGCCATTGTGCCCGTGATCGGATGGATAACTCTCGGTTATACCTGGACGCTTCCTTTTGTTGACGGAAGAGGAACCTCAGGTGGTCTCAGGCTGGATCCTTCATTTTTTGCACTTATAGTTGCGCTCGTTGTTTACACCAGTAGCCACATTGCAGAGATAGTCAGGGGCTCAATCCTTGCCGTCCCCAGGGGTCAGGGAGAAGCCGCGGATGCCTTGGCGCTGAGCAATTCACAAAAAATGCGCATCATTATCTTGCCTCAAGCTTTTAGGGTGGCGATGCCCGCTCTGGGAAACCAATACCTGAACCTGATCAAGAACTCCTCGCTGGGCGCAACTATCAGCTACTTCGAACTTACGCAGATTGCCCAAATAACGGTGGGCAACGGCTCCCCCGCCGTCCCGGCCTTCACACTGACTCTGCTGGTATATCTGGCTATCTCCCTCTTCACATCGCTGTTTGTGAACTACTTCAACCGAAGATTGGCCTTGGTGGAGCGATGATTACCTGGCTAAGGCGGAACCTTTTTAGGACCTGGTGGGATTCCATCATGACCGTGGTCTTTGGCTATGTCGGTCTCTGGGTCATCTGGACCGTTATCGAGTTTGTCTTCGTTACCGGCCGCTGGGAGATCATCCAGGTGAACCTAAAGCTGCTTCTGGTGGGGAGGTTCCCCGATGAACTGATGTGGCTGGTTGGGGCCTCACTGACAGCACTGGCTTTTTGGGTTGCTGCTGTCGCCGGTGGCGCGAGGATTGACGTCAACAACAAGCAGACTCTCTCGCAGCGGCTCTTTGACTACACGAGGCGATTTGGGCTGATCGTTGCTCTTGCCGCGCTACTAATTTTCTTGGCCGCAGACTTCGCAGCACTCCTGCTGGCTTTGCAAATCGTTGGCGGAGTTGTAGCTGGACGTCTCGTGGGCCTAGCGCGTCGGAACGTGGGTGTTCTCGGAGCCATTCCAAGCATCATCTGGCACCCCATGCTGGCCTCACCCGCGGTTGCTCTGGTGCTTGTGACCCTCATGGAGTCAACACTGGAGGAGTGGGGCGGGTTTCTCATCAACTTCTACATGGCGATCATCAGCATTGTGCTGTGTTTCCCGCTGGGAGTCCTACTCGCCCTTGGCCGCAGATCATCGTTCCCGATTATTCGACTTGTGACGACAACCTACATAGAGCTAATCCGAGGCGCCCCGCTATTTGTGCTGCTGTTGTTGGCAGGTGTGGCACTGGAATTCTTTATTCCACCGTCGATAGCCCCAGATGCGATTTTCAGGGGTGTAACCGTGTTTACACTCTTCACTGCCGCTTACCTGGCTGAAATCGTTCGTGGTGGCCTCCAGTCAATTCCTAAGGGACAGACGGAGGCTGGTAAGGCGCTCGGGCTGAGCACCACAAAGATCACCTATCTGATCACCATGCCACAGGCCTTGAGAAATGTGATTCCTGCCCAGATTGGACAGTTCATTTCGCTATTCAAGGACACCACATTGGCTGGTGCGGCACTAAACATTCTTGATGTTCTAAATGTTGGAACAGCAATCACCAAACAACAGGACTTCCTGGGACAGGGCCTCATCTATGAGGCGCTCGCCTTCGTTGCCCTATTGTTCTGGGTCGGCTCCTACGTCATGAGCCGAGAGAGCCAGAGACTAGAAAAGAGACTGGGAGTAGGTGTGCGATGAGCAGTGAGGTTTTCAAGGACGCGACCAGGATGTCAGGCGGTCGCGCCAGCGATGAGGCCATTGTGACCATGGAAGGCGTCTATAAGCGTTTCAAGGACTTTGAGGCGCTCAAGAACATCAACTTTCAGGTCGGTAAGCAGGAAGTAGTAGTTGTCATCGGGCCCTCAGGTTCCGGTAAGTCAACTTTGATTCGCTGCATCAACCGACTTGAGGAGCACGACGACGGTCGAATCATTGTCGATGGCACAGAGCTCACTACAGATGTGCGCAACATTCAGGAGATTCGCAAGGAGACCGGCATGGTCTTCCAGAGCTTCAACCTTTTCCCACACCTAACTGTCCTTGCCAACATCGCTCTTGCACCGAGACAGGTTAGAGGCATGCCGAAGGCTGAGGCCGATGCCCTTGCGAGAGAGCTCTTGGAGAGAGTGAAGATTCCTGAACAGGCTGACAAATTCCCCGCCCAGCTCTCAGGAGGCCAGCAGCAGCGTGTGGCAATTGCCCGATCACTTGCCATGAAGCCCAAGGTGATGTTGTTCGATGAGCCAACCTCAGCGCTTGACCCAGAGATGATCAATGAGGTCTTGGACGCCATAAAGCAGCTTGCTCAAGAGGGTATGACAATGGTTGTCGTCACCCATGAGATGGGTTTTGCTAAAGAGGTCGCGGACCGAGTCGTGTTTATGGCAGATGGCGAAATAGTCGAGGTTGGAACACCATCAGAGATCTTCGACAATCCAAAAGAGGAAAGAACGCAAAAGTTCCTAGCCCAGATTCTCTAGTACTGGAAGTCCGCCATGGTCACTTGGGCAACCACCTCTGACAAATGCCCTGAGGTGTCCTTGATTCTGACTCGGCAATTGTGGGGCGTGCGGGACTTGAACCCGCGACCGACGGATTATGAGTCCGCTGCTCTA
>JBMUBK010000065.1:0-5935 GCA_049457355.1 Aquiluna sp. | reverse complement strand
TAGCGCCAAAACAGGAATGCCCCGACAAAGTTCAACAGGCCTGTGGCTGCAAGGGCTCCGGCTAAGCCGATGCTCGCCGTCAACACCGAAATCATTGCCGGTGCAATTGCCACCCCTCCCGAGGTGAGCATTCTGAAAGATGCGAGGAACTCGCTCCTTGCGCCCGGCGGTGACAGATCGGCACCAAGGATCATGTTGATCCCGGCTGAAACCGCATTTGCCAATGCGGTTACCGAGGCCATGATCCAGAACGTGGCCACGTCTGTGACCATGAAGGAGAAAAGGTAGGTGGTGCCAAGCGCCAAGAGTGTCGGCACCGAGGACCAAAACTTGCCGTAGCGGGCCATGATGATGCCCGAGAGGTAAAACAGCGAGAAGTCGATAAACCCGGTGATTCCGAAGATAAACGAGGTCTCAGCAGGGTCTATCTGGAGCTGAATGGCGAGCAGTGGCAGCCCGATGAGCCTTATTGTCCTGCCGGCGCTGATGATTGCAGAGGCCACACCCAATGTCGCGAGCTTGGGAGCCTCGCGCTTTGCGACTGCCCAGATGTTTCCAGCCTGGCCAGACGGGGTTGTCGAAAGTCGCGTAGTTGGCACTGAAAAGACGGCGGCACCTGCAGCAAGACACATCACTCCAGCAGCCAAATAGCCAAACTCCACACCGTAGAGGGCTATGAAGGCGGAGCCAATCACGGGTCCAATTGCCATGCCACCTCGGAACATGCCTCCCAGCAGTGACATTGACTTAGGCCTATGCTCCGGGGGGACTAACTCCGCAAGTAATGAGTGTCTGGCTAGACCGAAGAGCGAGTGCGCAGCACCAAAACCAAGGGCTGCGACTATCAGGCTCAGATAGCCAAGGTGGAGGAATGCAAGCAGAGTGCTGAGAGCACCGAGGGCTGTGCCGAGAAGCATTGATCGGCGCTCGCCGATCTTGGTAGTTATCCAAGAAGCTGGTATTTCAAAGACCATAGTGCCGACCATTAGCACCGTTGTTACGACTGCGGCCTCGGCCAGGGAGTAGCCATAGCCAACCGCAGTCACCGGCAAGATGGGCAGCAGCGCTCCCTCTGCAGCAGTTATCAGAAGCGAAGGAAGGTAGACGGGGGCGGCAAGACCGCGCTTTCTAAACCTGTCTTCACTCACCTGGCTAATTATTGCCTCTGCCGCCAAACCATGCGGCAACGAAAATCAAACTGGCAGACAAAAGCAAAAGCGGGGAGAGCGGACTGCCAGTTGCCAGCACGAGCATCGCGGTTGAGAGAACCGGCGTCAAAAAAGCAATTAGGCCGATGCGTTGGGCGTCGCCGTTTTGGAGTGCATAGGCCCAAAAGTAAAACGATGCGCCTAGCGCCCCGAGCCCCAAAAGCAGAAGCGGTAAAAGATCGCCAGAGGCAATCGTCGTAGGTTCTTCAAAAATCAAATGAGCGCCAAGAGCCAGGAGTCCCGCAACAACTCCGAATGCGCCAACTGATGAGGTGTCGAACCTGCCTATCGCTCTAACTCCAAGCGAATAGGTGGACCAAATAAAGGCTGCAAGAAGAGCAAATAAATAACCGACCTCAAATTCTCCAGTTAGTTGGGTCCCCGAAAGAATTGCCAGTGATGCTCCAACGAAACCGGTCAACGCAGCGAAGACATGTTTGGGCCTGAGAACTGTGCCTTTGATAATGAGCGGAGCCAGCAGGACAATCAGCAGTGGCCAAAGGTAGTTGACTAGGTTTGCCTGCACCTCAGGCGCGTTCTGCAGTCCGGCAAAAAGCGCTGCGTGATAACCAAACAGTCCATAAACGCCAAGCAGCAACACCCTGGGGCTTGGCCATATCCTCTTGAGCTTAAAGCCCGAGAGAGGCAGCGATATGGCCGAACCTATGAGCAGTCCTAGGCCGGTTAGTAAGAGCGGGGGAATGTGGCTGAGGGTGGCTGCGAGTGTGGCTAGCGATGCCCACATCACCACGGCCGCAAGAGCGGCCAAATCGCTTCGCACAGCCAAATCTTAGGTCCGTAAGCTCCCCGCGATGTGTCCGACTTCACGCCGGAACCAAACAAAATGAAACAAAGTGTTACAAAAACGAAACCCGTTGATTTCTATTTACCTAAAGTTCAATCTAAAGTTAAACCCGTCTACGCGGGGGTAGCTCCGCGTGTGACTCCAATAGTCAAGGAGAAACATGAAGAAATTCCGCGGATCCGCTCTTGTTGCGGGTGCAGCTGCTTTCGCGCTGACCATCTCAGGATGTGCAGCTCCAGAGGAGCTAACCCCAACCCAGAGCGCAACGAGCGACCCTGAGACCACTGTTGAGTGGTACGAGGACCTAGCTCCACAAATCACCGTAGGTTGGAACGACATCGTTGATCACTTCAACGGATTCACTGCAGCTGGTAACAACGTTGCCAACTCACTTACCGCCTACCTAACCGGCTCGGGCTTCAACTACTACGACAGCAGCCCAGCCCTCATCAAGAACACCGATTATGGAACCTACGAGATTGTGGTTGAAGACCCACTGACCGTTAAGTACACGATCAATGACGGTGTTGTTTGGTCGGATGGCACCCAGATTGACGGTGCCGACATGCTGCTTGCATGGATCTCCACCTTCGGTTACTACAAGAACGAAGATGGCAGCTACATGTTCTCGCACGCAGCTCCGAAGGACACCCTCGCATCCAAGCTTCCAACTATTGACGGCAACTCGATCACTTTTGAGTACGACGTTCAGTACGTGGACTGGGAGCTACAGTTCGGCGTTGGCGTTGCAGCTCACGGAACTGTAATGCTGGCCCACTCAGACATCACCGACCCAGCAGCCGCTAAGCAGGCTCTTATCGATGCTGTTTACAACGGTGACGACGCGTTCGTCGCTGCTGTGGCAGATGTCTGGAACAACGGCTACCAGTTCGCAAACACCCCTGACAACCCACTTGTCTACCTCTCATCAGGACCATACGTTCTAGAGGAGCTAGTGGAGGAGCAGTACTCAACTCACGTTGTGAACCCGCTCTACAACTGGGGTCCAAAGCCTAAGTACGAGCGCATCACCATCCGTCAGATTGCAGACTCAACTGCTGCTATCCAGGCTGTTGACAACGGTGAGGTTCAGATCGCATCCGGTCAGCCAACCGCTGACGTGCTGCAGCTTGTTCAGGGTCTAGCAAACGCTAGCTACGCATCCTCCGAAGAGGCTGCTTACGAGCACGTTGACCTGAGCCAGAACAACGGTGGTCCATTCGACCCAGCCAGCTACGGTGGGGACGAGGAGACCGCTCTGAAGGTTCGCCAGGCATTCCTGCTATCGATCCCTCGTAATGAAATCATTGAGAAGATCATCAAGCCACTGAACCCAACCGCGAAGCTACGTACCTCGGTACTCTTCGTTCCAGGTTCTGAGGGCTATGACACCGCTGAGAGCTACTACTCAATGTACCTGGGCACCGATGACGAGAACCGTGCCATGGCACAGGAGCTGCTAGCTGAGGCTGGCGTCTCCACTCCAATCGATGTCAAGTTCTGGTTCCCAACTGGAAACGTTCGTCGTACCAACGAGTTCGAGCTCATCAAGACCTCGGCTGACTCGGTTGGCTTCAACGTCATCCAGGACGACGAGCCAAACTGGGAGTTCACCGGATTGGTTTACCCAGATGTAAACCCACACGATGCAACCATCTTTGCTTGGGCTGCAACCTCACTGGCAGTGTCCGGTGACGACCAGTACCTGACCCTGGGTGGACCATCTAACTGGACCGGCTACTCCAACGCGGAGGTTGACGCTCTTCTTGAGGAGCTCAACGTCGCGGTGAAGAAGGAAGACCAGTTGCGTATTCGTCTGGCAATCGAGGAGAACCTCGCCAAGGACGCATACAACATCACTATCTTCCAGTTCCCAGGTCTAACCTGGTGGGACAACTCAGTCACGAGCGTGGACCCATCCCTACTAGTTCCTTACTACTTCTGGAACTTCTGGGACTGGACCCCAACCGCGGGCTAATCTAGATAGGTAGCAGTCCGGGGGTCATCACCAATCCGGTGGTGGCCCCCGTACTCTGCTGTAGATAAAGGGCAAAGATGCTGAGTTTCATTGTTCGCAGGGCTGCGGCGACCTTGATGGTGTTGCTCGTTGCCTCGTTCATTGTTTATCAGCTGACAGCAATCTCAGGAGATCCTCTGCTTGAGCTGAGAGGCTCGCGAGATCCCGATATTCAATTCAAGATTCAGTACCTGACTGAGATTCTTCAGCTCGATGTTCCGCCCTTCATTCGCTACTTCTATTGGCTTGGCGGGGCGGCAGGGTGTCTTATTGGTCAATGTGACCTTGGTATCTCGGTTTCCAGAGGCGAAATTCCGGTAACTGAGGCTCTCTCTGGCGCTATCGCCTCAACAGTCCAGCTGATCACGCTGGCGACAATTCTTTCCATCATCATCGGTGTTGCTATCGGAATGACAACTGCTCTAAGGCAGTACTCCGGTTATGACTACACCGTCACATTCTTCGCTTTCATCTTTTACTCACTTCCAATCTTCTGGGTAGCCGTTTTGCTCAAGGAGTTCGGAGCCATCCAGTTCAATAGGTTCTTAGAGGAGCCCTACATACCGCCCGGGGCAATGACCGTGATTGCCCTTTTGCTGGCAATCGCGGTTAGCGGCATAGTGGGCGGCGGCCTCAGAACTCGGGTCCAAAGTTTCATCGGTGGCGCTGTGCTGTCGGTGGTTGTGATGATTTTCTTGAACCTAACTCAGTGGCTCAAGTACCCGGCTCTTGGGGTGCCAGGAATCATTCTTATGACCTTGTTGGTAGCAAGCGTTGTGCTGGTGCTTTCGATTGGCTTCAATCAGCGCAGAGGACTCATCATTGTCCTAGGCATGGCGCTGGTTGCGGCTGCGATGTGGCTACCGGGGCAGTACCTCTTCTTCTATGTGCAGGGCCCGCTCGGCATTTTGTTAATCGTTGTGATTATGGCCGCGATTGGTGTGCTGCTGGGGATCGTCTTTGGTGGCGATGGGCGTAAAGAGATTTCGCGTGCCGCCGGTATCACCGGAGCCTTCGCAGGCCTCATCATGGCAATAGATGAGGCCCTCCAGTACTGGTCGGAGTACCTAAGCCTTATTCCGCTAAACAACGGATACATCTCTACCATTGGTGCCGTGACGCCTGCGATCAAGCGTCAGGAGAACATGTGGCTAAGCCTTATTGACTCCTACGCACACCTGATCCTGCCTACCGCAGCACTACTGATCATTTCGGTCGCCGGTTACACCCGCTACTCGAGAGCGTCGCTGTTGGAAGTTATGAACCAGGACTACGTGAGAACCGCGAGGGCTAAGGGCCTAAATGAGAGAACAGTTGTCGTTCGTCACGCAATGAGAAATGCTCTGCTTCCAATCGCGACCATTGTTCCTGTTGATATCACCGCGTTGATTGGTGGTGCTGTCATTACCGAGCAGGTGTTTGCCTGGGCGGGTATGGGCGCACTGTTTATTAGAGGCCTGAATGCGGTGGATGTGAACCTCGTAATGGGTTACGTCATGATCGTTGGACTTATGGCGGTTATCGGAAATGTGATTGCCGACCTTTTGTATTCAGCCCTGGACCCGAGAATCAGGATTAACTGATGGCAAAGAAGAGACCAGTAGATGAGACCCAGCTCAATCGGGAGATAACCATTGAGCAGCGGGAGACTGAGGGTCTTTCGCTTGGCACAATCGTTAGGCGCCGATTCTTTAGGCACAAGGCGGCAGTAATCTCCATGGTCGTGCTTGGCGCAATTACGCTGCTGGCCTTCACATCTGTGGGCACGGTTGTTGGAGGCTCTGGCAACCTAGTTACTGACCCCAACACCGGAAAGCTAGCTGTGGACGGCTTCAGGATTCCGGGCTGGTGGCAGCTGAACTGGTATGAGAACTACGACATCTATAACCCTGGCGGCACGCCAAC
>JBMUBK010000064.1:0-5942 GCA_049457355.1 Aquiluna sp. | reverse complement strand
AGCAGTTCGGTTCTGCTCACCACAGCGAGAGCAGCGAGTGCTCCGCCTAGGCCGAGCGAGCCGGTGTCGCCCATGAAGAGCTGAGCGGGAGAGGTGTTCCACCACAAAAAGCCAACGCAGGCTCCCACTATCGCAGCAGCCACAACCGCTACATCCAAGGGATCGCGCACCTCGTAGCAGGCGGCGATGTTTTCGACAGCAGTCCTACACGACTGGTTGAACTGCCAAAAGCCGATGATTACATAGGCACCGATGGCAAAGATTGCCGAGCCTGATGCCAGGCCGTCTAGCCCATCTGCAATGTTCACACCGTTTGAGCTAGATGCAACCAACAGGAACACCCACAGTACAAACAACCCCATACCGACGATCGAGCCCCAGAAAAACAGGTCAAGGGGCAGGTCTCTAAATAATGAGATGTTCGTGCTCGCGGGAGTCAGCCCACGGTCATTGGGGAACTGCAGCGCCAGGACGGCAAAGGCTATGGCTACCGCAGCCTGTCCTCCGATCTTGGCCCAGCCGCTCAGGCCAAGTGATCTCTGATTGCGGACTTTCAAGAGGTCATCCACAAACCCGACCAGGCCCAACCCGGTCATCATGAACAGAACAAGCAGCGCTGAGGCTGAAGGGGTCTCCCCGTTAACCAGCTTGGCAACGAAGTAGCCAACGATTGCGGCCGCGAGAATGACCAAACCACCCATGGTCGGAGTTCCGCGCTTGGTGTGGTGGGTCTGCGGTCCATCGTCTCTGATGAACTGCCCCCACTGAAGCTTCTTGAAAAGCTGGATGAATGCGGGTGTCGCAAAAAGCGAGATAAATAGTGAAATGCCGCCGGCGGCTAGTAGCGCTCTCACTTCACACCCGCCAAATCATCGCCGAGGAACCTAAGCCCAGAGACGTTACTCGATTTCACCAACACCACGTCGCCAGGCAATAGCTTTTCACGAATAGCCTCAAAAGCTGTGCTAATCGACTCGATGAATTGGCTCTCGCCGTCCCAACTGCCCTCCTGCATGGCACCCATGTGTATCAGTTTCGCCTCTTCTCCAATGACGAATAGCTGATCGATGTTGAGTCTGACCACAAGCCTTCCGATGGCATCGTGCTCCATCGCGGAAAACTCCCCCAGCTCGGCCATGTAACCAAGAACGGCCACCGTGCGGTTTCCTTGCCTGCCCAAAACAGCCAGGGATTGGAGCGCCGAGCGCATTGAGTCTGGCGAGGCGTTGTAAGCATCATTTATCACTGAGAAGCCATCGGGACTCTGAATAAGCTGCATTCTCCAACGCTCGGGAGCATCCAGCTTCGAAACAGCCTCAGCGGACTCTTGAGGGGTAACCCCAAGCTCCATTGCGGTGGCAAGTGCGGCGGCAAAGTTCATTGCGTGGTGCTCACCAAGAATCTTCAGCTGGACCGCTATCGGGTCGGCTCCCTCGATGCTAATCACAACCTTGGTTCCCTCTAGCGTCAGCTGAGTGCTCAGAATCCTTACCTGCGCATCCTCGCTAAACCCAAAGCCAACCCGCTTACCCGAAAACTCAAAACCTCTTACGCGCGGATCATCGAAGTTCAAAATTGCGGTGTTTTGGATAAAGGGCATCATCTCGGCCTTTATCTTCTCGGTGACCTCGATTCCGCCGAACTCACCAGCATGCGCCATACCCACCTTCAGCTGCACTCCGATGTCGGGCTTTGTCCAGCTCGCTAGCTTGGCAATGGACCCCAGTCCTGCTGCGCCGAGTTCTAGAACGAGGAACTTGGTGTCCTCTTCAATTCGAAGAACCGTGAGCGGCAGTCCCACCTCGTTGTTATAGGAGGCAATTGGTACCACGGTCTTTGCCTTGGGGCTAAGAATTGCGCCAAGCATGTTTTTTGTGGAGGTCTTGCCATTACTGCCGGTAATCCCTACCACCTTCAGCTGGCCGCCTGCTCGCACCCTTTCAAGCACTGCCTCGGCGAGCTTGCTGAGTGCTGCAACCGTGTCGGCGACCACGATCTGGTCGGTTTCGAGATCTTCCTTTGGAGTGGAAACTATTGCCAGCGCAGCACCTGAGAGCGCTGCATCCACAAGGTACTTATGCCCATCCTCGCTCTCACCGAGCTTGGCAAAGAATATGCCTCCCGGCTGAATCTTCCTAGAATCTGTGTCGCAAACACCGGATACCAAAGTCTCTGGCTTGCCTTTATATATCTCTCCAGACACGGCCAGCGCAATCTGCTCTAGGGACATCGAGATCATGAGCCTGCGACCTCTCTGGCGATCTTTCGAGCATCAAAGGGGACTTTTTTGCCAGCAATCTCCCGATAACCAAGTGCCCCTGGACCGCACCACAA
This sequence comes from Aquiluna sp., assembly GCA_049457355.1. Classification (GTDB taxonomy): domain Bacteria; phylum Actinomycetota; class Actinomycetes; order Actinomycetales; family Microbacteriaceae; genus Aquiluna. The sequence continues at coordinate 3,608 of JBMUBK010000064.1, read as the reverse complement.
AACCGCTCCTCCAGAGGCATACCCAATTGCCTGCGAGATAGCCTCGGCCGGGTCTGCAACCTCAACGGCGTCAATACCCACCTCTAGTGCGGCAGACATCAGCGCGGTTCTAATTGCGGCGGGGTCCTCGTCCCGCGGATGTTGGTCTGTCACATACAGCCTCAAAGCGCCCGAGCATGCTCGCGCCATCTCAGCGCGTTTACCCTTGTCGCGATTTCCAGATGCCCCAAGTACTACAACTAACTCTCCCCTGGTCCTCAATAGATGCTGAACACTCGCGGCGACTCCGGCTGGGGTGTGGGCATAATCGACGAATACGTTGCCAGCTGCATCAACAGCCTCAAGCCGGCCGGGAACGCTCAGCTCTATGCTCTCAAGCGCGTTCTGGACCTCAGTAGGGTCGAACCCAGCCTCAATGGCAAGAATGCTTGCTAGCGCCAGGTTTTTTGCCATTGGGCCGGCAACCCCAACCTCAGTTACCAGCTCAGCAGACCCAGAAATCCTGAATCCCTTTGGTAGTAGCTCCAGCTGGTAATCAAGGTGATCGCCAATACCCACCTTGGGAATCTCTATTTGTTCAAATAGTTTCTTGCCCCATTCATCCTCACAAACAATGACAGCGAGGTCCGAGTACTGAGAGGTGAAAAGCGCCTGCTTGGCCTCAAGGTAACTATCCATGTCGCCATAATCATCAAGGTGGTCTCTTGAGAGGTTTGTGAATCCGGCAACCTGGAACCTAAGGCCCTCGACTCGAGCTCTCGTTAGCGCCTGAGCGGAGACCTCAACTACGGCTCGGTTCTGGCTAGCCAGCTGCATTTTGTGAAGCAGCTGGTGAAGTCTGGGAGCCTCGGGGGTCGTGAGTTCACTGTCAAAAACCTGGTCTCCAACTAGCTGCTGGTGACTTGTGATTAGCCCCGTGCTCTCTCCAAGAGCTGTGAGTAGGCGTTGGAGGTAAATCGCGGTTGAAGTCTTGCCGTTAGTTCCCGTGATTCCAATCAGGCTGACCTTGCCCGAATCGAATATTTCTGCGGAGACGAGGCCTGCGATGGACCTTGGATCGGGGTGGAGAATTGTTGGTAGCGGGTATTCACCGGGGGTGTCGGTGAGTAGCCCTACCGCTCCTTTGGAAATAGCTTCATCTAAAAAATCTAAGCCGTGAGACTTGGCTCCCTGGACGGCAACAAAAAGGTAGCCGGGTTCTACAAAGGCCGAGCCAATTGCAACACCGGAGGGAACTATGTCGCCTGCGGAGGAGATTTGGCCCCCGAACTTGCTGGCAATGCTTGCAAGACTAGGCACCTGGTTCACCAAACCGGTTTGATGGGATGTCGTCACGAGAAGTCGTGGTCGATGGCGGCACGCGATAGTGCTTTAGGGCCTGCTGCATAATCGCCTTGAAAGGTGGGGTTGCCTTTGCGGAGTTGCTAACCCCCTCGGGCCTATAAATTGTGACTCCGACTACGAACCTCGGGTTCTCAACCGGGGCGACGCCATAGAAGGAGATGGCGTATCTATCGCCATAGCCGTCCCCTTCGCGGATCTGGGCGGTGCCAGTCTTTCCGGCCACTCGGTAGTCCTCAATTGCGGCCGTCTTACCAACGCCACCAAACTCGACCACCTTCTCCATCAGCTGGAGATTTAGGTCTGCATTTGCCTCTGAAATGACCCGATAACCCTTTTGATCAGGCTCATAAAGAACCTCGCCGCCGGGGCCAGTGCAGCTGTCAACCAGGATCGGGTCTAGCCTCACTCCGCCATTGGCGATGGCCTGATAGGCAAACCCCATCTGCAGCGCCGTTACGGAGACACCCTGGCCGAATAGGTGGGTGTATTTGTCGGCATACTGCCAATCTTCATAGGGCCTGAGAATTCCCGAGCTCTCGCCCTCGAAGTTCAGACCACTGGTAGTCCCAAAGCCAAAGTCCTGGAGGTAGTTGAAGCGCTCTTTCTCGTCAACCTCCATGCCAAAGGCATAGATGCCGGTGTTAGAGCTGTAGCGAAGAACACCAGCGAGACTCAGGTCAAAATCGTCGTGATCGAAGCTGTCCTTGATTGACTCCCCATAGTCAAGCTGCAGACGGTCCGGGGCCTTCTTGGTCTCAAATTCATCCGCAGCGCCCGAATCCAAAACCATTGCGGAGGAAATCGACTTCATAATCGAGCCCGGCTCAAAAGCAAACTGCATGATCTTGCTCCCGCGATTCTCTGCATCGGTGGCAGCGGGATCATTTGGATCTACGGTCGGCGCTTCAGCAGCAGCCAGAATTCTGCCTGTTTCGACCTCTATTACGATCGCGCTGGCCCAGTCGGCATTCAGCTCTGCGACAGTGTCGGCAAGAACCTGCTGAGCAAAAAACTGCAGGTTCGAATCAATTGTGAGATTGAGGTTTCCACCATCCTGGGTGGGCTGTGTGACGACATTGGAGGTCGGAATCCGCACACCCTCGGCAGAGCGCTCATACTTCTCTTGGCCATCTACTCCTGCGAGGCAGCTATTGAACTGTCTCTCGAGGCCAGCAAGGGGCGTTCCGTCACTGCCCACAAAGCCGATTAGGTTGCCCGCGACCGCTCCGTTTGGGTAGAGCCGATCGGAGAACTGATCAAAGTAGATCCATGGCACCCTAAGGTCCCTGATGGCGTTGTACGTTGCGGCATCCACGGCCTTTGCAAGGTTTGCGTATTCACTATCGCCCTCAAGTCGTGGCAACAGCTCCTCAAGGCTTAGTCCCAACAGAGGGGCAAGCTCCATAGCTATTGCCTCAACAGAGTGCTCGGTGACCACTCCGTCCTCTGCCCTAAAGACCGGGCCAACATTTTTCGGTGCTGCGTTTACGTCATACCTAAAAACAGTTCTGGCAAGTACCTGGCCACTGCTGTCCAGAATGTCGCCTCTAAGTGCCGTGAGGGTCTGAGTGACGCTTCTCCGTTCAAGGGACTTCTCTTGAATTTCCTCGGCACGCACGACCTGAAAGTCCACCAGACGCCAACCAAGAGCGCCCACGAGAACAAAGAGTAGAAGCACAAAAGCTGTTAGACGGGAGGTCAATTTAGCGTGAGTGCCCATATTGCCTACCTGGTCGGGGATGCCGGAATAAGTCCTGAATCCAAAGCTAGAGCAGAATCTGCGTCCGAGACGATTGCAACACTGATATCGAAGCCACTTGCTGCAATGGTGCTGGGGCTGAACTCAGATACCGTGCCGAGGGCCGCATTGGCCACCATGTTGGCACTCGCAACAGCCGTCTCATCGGGGTCTGCCGGAACGGGATCGCCAAACACCTTGCCCGAGCGAATGTCCAAGAGCACCGAGGCTGGGTTTGCGACCATTCCAAGGCGGTTGGCAGCATCCGCAAGGTTCTGAGGCGAAGCCAGAGAATCCACTTCCTCCTGAATAATCTGCACCTCGGTGGCGAGTTGGCGTTTTTCAGCCATGAGTTGAGAGAGCTTGTAGGCGTCCTGAGTGAGAACCATGTTTAGCGATAGCTGAACCACATAAACCAAGACAATGCCCAGGACAAAAATGAGTCCGGCGATGACGCTAGGCCTTAGCTTTCTGGCGTCCTGCTCGCTGAGCATCATTACTCTCATGCGCTCTTCTCCAGCTTCCT
>JBMUBK010000063.1:0-6065 GCA_049457355.1 Aquiluna sp. | reverse complement strand
CCACGTTTCCTGGGGTGCCGGTGCAGAGCTCTGCATCAAGAATCTCCACTGCCACCGTGTAACCAATAGCGGGATCGGTCATGATTCCCCTGGCCTCCAAAACCTCAAGGTTTCTCACATCTGGAACCTGAACGGTTCCGTCGGAGAGGATTAGGTTCACAACGCTCCCAAGCGGCAGCCTCGCGTTGGTGACGGGGTCTGAGGCAATCACGGTGCCCTCGGCCACAGACGGCGATCCGACGACGGTTATTGAACCAACACTCAGCCCTCGGTCCTCAATCAGCTTGACCGCATCCGCCTCGAGAGCTCCCACCACGTTCGGAACAGTGACCTCGGTTGCACCCGAGGAAACATAGAGGGTTACCGGTGTATTGCTAAGGACCACTGTTCCCGACTCCGGCTCCTGACGGATGACAACACCCTCCGGAACAGTCTCGCTCTTTTCGTAAACCCTGAGGACCACTAGATCCTGGTCTCCAAGGGTGCCAAGCGCATCGTCGTAGAGGGAACCAACGACGTTCGCCACCTCAATACCGCTGGATGGTGCAGTTGGCGATGGGGTGGAACCCAGGTTCATGACCCAGAACAAAAGACCAACCAAAATCACCACCACGCCTGTGCCGAGGCCCCACAGCACCCCAGCACCAATCTTGTTGCTGGTTGTGGTGATCTGGCGGCTTGGAGCGGTTTCAAAGCCCTCAAGCAGCGACGTTGGCATTGACTCCGGCTCGGTAATTAGCTCAGTGGCATCTACGTCCACAGGCTTCATCTCCTGCACTGGCTTTGAGATCTTCTCGGTTAGCGGAGAGCCGGTCATGGCAGCTAGCAGGTGCTCTCGGAACTCCTCAGCAGTCTGGTAGCGCTCGTCACGATCTTTGGCCATGGCCCTTGCGACAACGGCATCTAGCTCGCTCGAGACGCTGGGGTTGTGAGTCGAGGGCAGCGGCGCCTCTTCGCTGACGTGTTGGTAGGCAACCGATACTGCGCTCTCACCCTTGAATGGGGGCCTGCCCGAGAGCAGCTCGTAGAGGATGATGCCAGTCGAGTAGAGGTCGGTTCTGGCATCAACCGCATCGCCTCTCGCCTGCTCTGGCGAGAAATACTGCGCTGTGCCAACGATGCCTGCGGTAGCAGCCTGCGTGGCAGAGTTGTCCGAGACCGCTCTGGCAATGCCGAAGTCCATCACCTTCACCGAATCGTTTTCGCCCACCATTACGTTGGCGGGTTTGATATCGCGGTGTATGACGCCGGAGCGGTGGGAGACTTCCAAGGCGCCAAGAATGCCAGCTACAAACTTGACCGCTCTAGCGGTATCGACCTTGCCCTCGTGAATGAGATCTCTCAGCAGCCTGCCCTTGACGAGCTCCATGATGATGAACGGCGTCTTGACCTGGTTGCCATTGGCGTCGGTGCTTTCTTCCTCGCCGGCGTCATAGATGCGCACGATTGATGGGTGGGCCATTCGAGCAGAGGCCTGAGCCTCCTGGCGGAACTTAGCTTCAAAATTGGCATCGTTAGCTAGATCGGACTTCAACAGCTTGATCGCGACAGTCCTACCCAGGCGAGTGTCATAGCCTTCGTAAACCTCGGCCATCCCCCCGCGACCAACAAGTTGACCGATACGGTAGCGCCCGGCGATCAGTCTTTCGTTTTCGTTCACGCTGCTCTTTCTACTGGGTGAAAGTCTAGTTTTGGCAAGCTACTGCGCCTTTACCGACTCGGTCACATTGTTGTTACTAATCACTTGGCGCTGGCTCCTCCGCAGGTGCGTCTGGGTCAGGTTCAACGGTTACTTCGTCACTAACAGTTGGAGACTCACTTATGTCTGGCGAGACTGTCGCCGACTCGGTCGGGTCTGGGTCTGGAATCTCAACCGGGATCTCGGCAAAGTTACCCACGTAGTAGGTGACGTCTATGGTGCTGCCCTGGACGATACTTCCCGTAGGGGATACGGCATACACCGTGCGGACCCTTGGGTCGTCCCCAGGGATTAGTTCGCCGGGTATGGCATTCACCACAAACCCTTGCTCGGTGAGCGTGGCGGTCACGTCACTGAGGTTCTGGTCGATGATGTCCGAGCGCAGTATCAGGATGTTTTGCGGCTCATCTGAAGGCTCAGGCTCTGCTGTGGGTTCCGGGCTCGGCTCTTGCGTCTGGGTTTGAGTGGGCGAAGGAGTCTGAACAACGTCGTCGGCATTTGGGTCAGAGAGAATCGCAACAATCACGACAACAGCAGTCAGTCCAAGCAGTCCCAAGGTCGCAATCCAGGGCCAAACAATTGGTGCCCTAGGGAGTGGAGCGGTGTCGGTGGTGATCAGCTCGGTTACGGGATCGTCCTCCACCTCCTTGATGCTCCTGATAGTCGGCTTGCCTTTTTTCTCACGGAGCAGGGCCTCTGCTCTAATTGCAAGCGAGGTGGCTGACTCGGGTCTCTGGTTGGGCTTCTTGGCAAGGCAGCTGAGCACAAGGTTCTGAACCCTGGGGTCTATTGACTCTGGCAGCGCGGGAGGCATCTCGTTGATGTGGGCCATGGCGATTGCCATTTGGTTCTCACCGGTGAATGGCCGCTTGCCGCTTAGCGCCTCATAGGCCACAACGCCCAGCGAGTAAAGATCGGTGGCTGGTGTCGAGGGTTTACCTGTTGCCTGTTCCGGTGCCAGGTACTGAACAGTGCCCATAACCTGACCGGTCTTGGTCAGCGGCACCTGATCGCCAACCCTAGCTATGCCAAAGTCGGTGATCTTGACCTTGCCATCGGGTGTAATCAAGAGGTTGCCAGGCTTGATGTCTCTATGGACAAGTCCCCTGGCGTGCGCAGCGCCCAACGCTCTTGCCGTTTGCGCCATGATGTCCAACACTCTGGTGTCGGGAAGCTTCTTTTCTCTCTCAATTACCCGAGAAAGTGACTCTCCTGGGACCAGCTCCATGACTAGGTAGGCGGCATTTGTGTCCTCGCCATAGTCATAGACATTGGCAATGCCCTCGTGCTCAACCAGGGCCGCAGACTTGGCCTCAGTTCTAAACCTCTCAATGAATAGCGGGTCAGAGAGGTACTCCTCCTTGAGAATCTTGATGGCAACCTGGCGCAGGATTAGCTCATCCTCGGCCTGCCAAACCTCTCCCATGCCACCGATGGCGATGCGAAGCTGCAGGCGATAGCGATCGCCATAGAGCTGCCCTACCGCCGGCTTCACTCGAGCACCGCTTCCATCACTGCCTTGGCAATCGGAGCAGCCAGCTGGTTGCCCGTGCCGTTTTGGCCAATGCCGCCGCCATCTTCGATGACCACCGTCACCACAACCTGAGGCTTCTCAGCGGGCGCGAAGCCGGTGAACCAGAGGGTGTAGGGCTCGGCGGGACCGTTCTCAGCGGTTCCGGTCTTCCCGGCAACTGCAACCTGAGAGATCCCGGCCCTGCCTGCAACGCCGATCTCCACCGAATCCACCATCATGCGGGTTAGAAAGCCTGCGGTCTCTCTGGAAATGGGTGAGGAGAACACAGTTGGTTGCGGCTGGGAGAGGATGTTTAGGTTGCTGGCTACTACGGACTTGATGAGTTGGGGGTTCATGATCACGCCCTGATTGGCGATGGCCGCGGTCACCAAAGCCATCTGCAGCGGAGTAACCCGAACATCAAACTGTCCAAAGCCGCTCAGCCCAGTCTGTGCAAGGTCCATACCCTCCGGATAGGTGCTCGGAGTAACTGCCATGGGAATCTCAAGTTCGTCGCCGAAGCCCATCAGCTCTGCCTGAGCCCGGATTCTGTCCTGTCCCAGCTCAACCGCAAGCATTGCGAAGGGGATATTGCAGGACCTGATCAGCGCAGTCTCGAGGGTTACTCTCTCTCCCGATCCACAAGTCGACCTTCCGGAATTGAATACTGGGGTTGTAGTGCCGGGCAGCACATACTCGCTGAGATTCTCGAAGCTGGATTGGGCGGTGTAGTTGCCGGACTCCAAAGCTGCTGAAGCAACCACCAGTTTGAATACCGAGCCGGGAGCATACAGATCTCCGCCAATAGCCCTGTTCACCAGTGGATCATCTTCGTTTTCTGAATAGTTACGCGAGGCGTCGACAACTTCCCCGTAGACGTGTGAAGCAAGAAGGTTGGCGTCAAAGGTTGGCTTCGAGACAAGCGCAAGGATTCTTCCGGTGGCAGGCTCAATCGCTACCACGGCTCCCTTTCGATTACCCAGCGCATCCCACGCTGCTCGCTGAGCGTCCGGATCGATTGTGAGCTCAACGGCAGCACCTGTCACCGGCGTGCCATCGAGTAGCGCATTGATCTGCTCGAAGAACTGGGCTCCGGATTGGCCAGAGAGATAGTTGTTCATAGAGCGCTCTATGCCAGTGGTGCCCGTGAAGACCGAGTAGTAGCCGGTGATGGGGCTGTATATGACGCTCTCGTACTCCCTGAGAAAGCGGTAATCATCGTTCACGGCAGTGGAGGTGACGATGGCCTCGCCCCCAACCAAAATTGCTCCGCGCTGAGTCTTATATGTCTCATAGGAGGCCCTGACATTGCGACTATCCAGATACAGCTCTCCAGTCCTGACTACCTGGATTGAGCTAGCCATAGCGAAAAGAGCGATGAACATGATCGTCAGGATTAGCCCAACTCTTCTCACCTGCCGATTCACTTATTACTCCTCAGCGAAGAGTCACTGATAATCAAAAGCAGCGCGATGATCGACCAGTTGGCAAGCAGGGAGGATCCACCGGCAGCTAGGAATGGCGTGGTGAGTCCAGTGAGGGGCAAAAGCCCCATGACGCCCCCGGCAACAACAAACACCTGCAGTCCAATAACAAAGGCCAGGCCGAGAGCGAGCAGCTTCGAGAAGTCATCGGGGTGGCTATTGGCAATCCTGAGGCCCCTGTAGACAAGTAGGAGGTAGACCGCGAGGATCACGAAGACTCCCGCGAGCCCAAGCTCCTCCCCGAGTGCTGCGAAGATGAAGTCGCTTTCAGCAAGCGGGATTAGCTGTGGAAACCCACCACCTAAACCGGTGCCAATGACATCGCCATTGGCCATGCCGAACAGGCCCTGAACCAACTGATAGCTGCCGCCAATGGCGGTGTAGTTGGCACTAGAGAATGGATCCAGCCAGACCTCAAAGCGGCGCTCGACATAGTCAAAGAACCTAGAGGCGACCAGAGCACCGGTGACCATCATCACCAGTCCCGCGCCAATATAGAACCCTCGTCCGGTTGCCGTGTAGACCATCACCAAAAACAGGCCAAAGTACAAAATCGAAGTTCCCAAGTCCCGCTGCACAATCAGCACACCCAGGGAGGCAAACCAAAAGAGCAGAATCGGACCTAAGTCCTTGGCCCTTGGCACCTTTACCCCCAATACCCGCGAGCCAATCTCAGCCAGTGAGCCCTGACGAGAGACCAGGTAGCCGGCGAAGAATATTGCGAGCAGGATCTTGGCAATTTCGCCAGGCTGGAAGCTCAGCTCGTCAGTGCCAACCCACAAGGTTGCGCCATTAACCGTTCTACCAATGACCGGTGCTGCGGGAAGCAGTAGCAGCACCACTGCGGCAAGGCCAGAGATAAAGGGGAACCTGCGAAGTGCCAAGTGGTTTGGGACCACCCGGATAACCGCAGCCGCAATCAACATTGCAAAGCAGCTGAGCCAGACCTGGCGCTGGGCAAAGAGGTCGCTTCCGCCAGCGGAAAGCTCTGCTAGGTCGAGCCGGTAGATCATCGCGATGCCTAGACCGTTGAGTAAAAAAGCCAACGGCAGCATCAGCCCATCGGCCTTGACCGCATACTTTCTCAGCACCCAGTGGACGATCATTGCGCTGAGGGTGGGAGGGGCCCAGTAGAGAAGCATCTCCCAAGTCATGATCTGCAGGATTGAGAGCTGAATCTGGGCGAGGGCAAAGGCATGAATTCCGGATACCCAGAAAATCAGCATTGCCTCAAAGTTTCGAGAGCGCGGCACCGCTCGAATCAGGTTGGGTATTGCACTGGTGAGGCTGAGGTTACTCATCCACGCTCTCCTCCAGCTGACTCAAAATTCTGAGCGCGTCCTCGAGGGACTCTGCCGAGATCGACCTG
>JBMUBK010000062.1:0-6279 GCA_049457355.1 Aquiluna sp. | reverse complement strand
CCGACAGCCAGCGCAGAAGCAAGTACTGGCCACCGGTTCGAAGAATCGATGGGGTATTTGGTGATAGAAACCTCACCTGCACCTGCCCACCGATTGAGAGTTTTGCTCGCTAGCTAGGTGGCACCAAGTGCGTGCGTGTACTACTTTTGCCGCAGCAGAATTCGATATGCCGTCTCCAGCTCTTCACTTAGGTCGCGATCTGGTCCTGGGCCGGGCACTTTTTCTCGCAAAGTGGAGATTAACTCTCCTGTGATTGGCGATGGCTGGAGTGGGGCTCTTAGGTCAACAGCTCTTGCCGCGGCTACTAGCTCTATCGATATAACTCGGCGGAGGTTGTCCAGCGCCTTTCGAAGCTTTCGAGCGGCATGCCACCCCATCGAAACATGATCTTCCTGCATCGCGCTCGAGGGAATCGAGTCAACGCTCGCTGGATTTGCCAGGCGCTTGTTCTCCGACACCAGTGCGGCTTGGGTGTACTGGGCAATCATCAATCCTGAATCCACACCGGGGTCATTAGCCAAGAAAGCGGGAAGCCCTCTGTTTCGCGACACGTCTAGGAATCTGTCGGTTCGACGCTCAGAAATCGATCCAACATCTGCAGCTGCAATCGCCAAGAAGTCCAAGACCAGGGCAATTGGAGCACCATGGAAGTTTCCGTTAGAAGAGACCTCGCCAGATTCCAGAACTACCGGATTGTCAATGATTGCCGCCAGTTCACGCTCCGCAACCAGTTTTGCGTGTGCGAGGGTGTCGCGAGCCGCACCCGCAACCTGCGGAGCACAGCGCAGGGAGTAGGCATCCTGAACTACGCCGTCACCGTGTCGATGCGAGGCGACAATCTCGCTTCCCTGGAGAGCTGCGAACATATTCGCTGCGCTAGTTGCTTGCCCGGGATGTGGCCGAAGACCCTCATGCAATTCGGGCCGAAAGACTCGGTCAGTACCCATTTGACCCTCAATGCTCATCGCGGCAATGATGTCGCCCTGGTTCAAGAGCATTTCAAAATCGGCAATGGCCAGAATCAGCATTCCAAGCATTCCGTCGGTGCCGTTGATGAGTGCGAGACCTTCTTTCTCGCGCAACTCAACCGGCTCGATACCCGCAGTCGCCAACAGTTCGGCTACCGGTCGTTCAACTCCATCAGGCCCGAAGGCCCTGCCCTCTCCCATCGCCACCATCGCGCAGTGGGAAAGTGGCGCAAGATCCCCCGAACAACCGAGCGAACCAAATTCCAGGACCCTGGGTGTGATTCCAGCATTCAGAATCTGCGCGTAGGTCTGGGCAAGAACTGGCCTGACACCGGTTTGGCCCGAACACATGGTTCTCAGTCTGAGCAGCATCATTGCCCGAACCACCTCGCGCTCGACCGGGTCACCCATGCCAGCCGCGTGGGAGCGGATTAGTGATTTCTGCAGTTGGACGCGATCTTCAATCGGAATGTGGCGCTGAGCCAGCGCACCAAAACCAGTCGAGATGCCATAAACAGGCTCATCCGCAGCAGCCAGCGATTCGATATGAGCTCGGGTTACCTCCATCGCTCCAAGGGCGCTCTTAGAGATTTCAACCTTTGCATCGCCTCTGGCAACAGCGTGAACATCGGCAAAAGTCAGGCCCGAGGTGCCCAGTTCAATTGTCTGCATTTTCTACCTTTCATAAACCTTTTGGCCGGCAACATAGGTTTGCTCAACCAGCTGAACCCCTGGCCGATAAGCGAGGTGAATGTGATTGGGGGCATCCAAGACCACAAAGTCTGCATCGGCCCCGATAGCAAGACTGCCCTTTTTGTTTTGCAGCGCCCTCGCCCCTCCGCGGGTCGCGGCCCACAGGGCCTCATCTGGTGAAAGGCCCATCTCCCTCACGGCAATTGCAATACAAAATGGCATTGAGGTTGTGAACGAGCTGCCGGGATTGCAGTCGGTTGCAATTGCAACCGTGATGCCAGCTGCCACCAATCTGCCAGCATCGGGATATTTGCTCTTTGTTGAAAACTCTGCTCCAGGGACCAGAGTGACCACCGTGTTCGAGCCCGCTAGGGAGTTAATGTCGTCTTCGCTCAGGTGGGTGCAGTGGTCGATTGAGGCGCAGCCCAATTCGACGCCAAGTTGAATTCCGCCTTGGTTTCCGAGCTGATTGGAATGCATTCGGGGCTTCAGCCCTGCAGCTATCCCAGCCTCCAGAACCGCTCTGGACTCTTCCAAGCTGAACGCTCCCTGGTCACAGAAAACGTCAATCCACTTTGCATACTCGACTGCGCCTGCGAGCATGGGCCCGATAATCTCGGCAATGTACTGCTCACGCTCAACACCTGAGGGCACCACATGAGCACCCAGGAAAGTGACATCCTCGGTGAATTCACGAGCAATCCGAAGCGAACGAAGCTCAGACTCGGTATCTAGGCCGTAGCCACTCTTGATCTCAAAATGCGTGATGCCGGAGGCACGAAACTCTTCAACTAACTCTCTGGCATTTGTCCGCAGCTCTTCGTCAGTTGCGGCTCGGGTGTCTCGAACAGTTGTGTTGATGCCTCCCGATTTGTATGGCTGTCCGGCCATGCGATAGGAGAACTCTTCGCTGCGATCACCGGCAAAAATAAGATGCGCGTGGGAGTCAACAAAACCTGGTATTACGCTCCTGCCAGCCAACGAGACCTGCTCGTCGGCATCTGGCGCGGCACTGGTATCACCAACCCAGGAGATTTTGCCGTCCTCAACCAGGAAAGCCCCGTTTTCAATTACCTCCAATTGACCAAAGGCCTCACCGGGCAAGACCAGGGAGGAAGCGTCGCGGTAGAGAGTCTTCACTCGGTGTCCAGCATTGGAACGTGAACATGCTTAGCCTCGGCCACGCTCTTAGCCGCCTCATAGCCTGCATCGCAGTGACGAATCACTCCCATGCCAGGGTCATTGGTAAGGACTCTGCGAAGCTTTTCCCCCGCGAGGTCAGTTCCGTCGGCGACGGAAACCTGCCCTGCGTGGATGGACCTTCCCATGCCCACGCCACCACCATGGTGGATAGAGACCCAACTGGCTCCAGAGGCGATGTTCACCATGGCATTCAGTAGCGGCCAATCGGCAATCGCATCAGAGCCATCGAGCATCGCCTCGGACTCCCGGTAGGGAGATGCGACACTGCCACAGTCCAGATGGTCGCGGCCAATCACGATTGGTGCCGAAACCTCGCCAGTCTTAACCAGCTGATTGAAGGCATCTCCGGCTCGGTCTCGCTCGCCGTAACCCAACCAGCAGATTCTTGCCGGTAGACCCTGGAACTCGACGCGCTCCTGAGCCATGTTGATCCAACGACGCAGGTGGGTGTTTTCAGGGAAAAGCTCCAAAACAGCCTGATCGGTACGCCAAATATCCTTCTTATCCCCCGAGAGCGCCACCCACCTGAATGGTCCCTTGCCCTCGCAGAACAGTGGGCGGATGTAAGCCGGAATGAAACCGGGGAACTTGAAGGCATCTTCAAAACCCCCCTGACGAGCTTCGTCTCTTATCGAGTTTCCATAGTCAAACACCTCGGCACCCTTGGCCATAAAGCCAACCATTGCCGCCACATGCTTTGCCATCGACTCTTTGGCACGCTTCGAAAACTCAGCGGGGTTGCTCTCGGCATAATCGCGGGCATCCTCAAGCTCGACACCCTCCGGGATGTAGTAGAAGGGGTCGTGAGCACTGGTTTGGTCGGTCACGATATCAATTGGCACATCTCTTCGAAGCAGTTCGTCAAACACCGTTGCCGCATTTCCAACCACACCAACCGAGAGCGCCTTCTTCTCTGCTTTGTAGCGCAGCACCCTCTCAATCGCATCATCAAGATTGTCGGCAATCTCATCTAGATATCTGGTCTCAATCCGCTTTTGAAGACGCGAGGGGTCGATGTCGACAATTAGGCAGGTGCCCTCGTTCATGGTGACTGCTAGCGGTTGAGCTCCACCCATGCCGCCACATCCCCCCGTTAGGGTCAGCGTGCCAGAGAGCGAGCCTCCGAATCGCTTGGCTGCCACAGCTGCAAAGGTCTCGTAAGTTCCCTGCAATATCCCCTGGGTTCCGATGTAGATCCAGGAACCTGCGGTCATCTGCCCATACATGGTCAGCCCAAGTTTTTCGAGCCTTCTAAACTCGGGCCAGGTTGCCCAGTCACCTACCAGGTTTGAATTTGCAAGCAGCACTCTGGGTGCCCACTCGTGGGTTTGGAAGACACCGACTGGCTTCCCCGACTGCACCAGCATGGTCTCGTCGTTTTTGAGGTTGGTGAGGGTCTTCACCATGGCATCGAAACTGGCCCAGTTGCGAGCGGCCTTGCCGTTTCCGCCATAGACAATGAGCTCGTCAGGGTGCTCGGCAACCGATGGATCGAGATTGTTGTGCAGCATGCGAAGTGCTGCCTCTTGCTGCCAGCCCTGGGCGGTAAGTGTGCTTCCAGTTGATGCTTTCAAAATGCGCGTCGTTGCGGTCATAGCTAAATTCCACAGCTTCCAAAGGAGCGCAACAAGAAGGTTTCAATAGCTTTTGTCTGAAATTTCAGACATAGTAAAACCATGTCACGAGTGCCGGCTGCAACCAGAGCTTTGGCACTGCTGCGAGCAATGGCCGAGTTGGGGCAACCGGCAAGTGCCGAGCTGCTGGCCAAAAAGCTAAACCTTCCGAGGTCCTCCTGCTATCAGTTACTCGAGGCCCTCGAGCAAGAGGGCTTTGCCATCCACTATCTAGCCGATAAGCGCTGGGGTCTGGGCATTGCCGCTTGGGAGCTTGGAAGTGCCTATCAGCGGCACGAGCCGATAGAGCGACTGGCCCGGCCAATTCTCAAAAGGCTGGTCTCAGACCTTGAGAGGCGAGTGCCGGTGGTTGGGCACCTTGGAGTGCTGGATGGCTCCGATGTTCTCTACCTGCTGGAAGAGCGCCCTGCAAGAAGCCTCAAGCTGGTTACCGACATCGGGGTGAGGCTACCTGCTCACCTGACCGCATCTGGTCGCGCGATGCTGGCGCTACTTGACCAGAAACAGATCTCGGCATCGTTCCGGGGTCTAAAGCTTGGAACCAGAACGGGACTGGGTCCAAAAGACCTAGGCGAGCTCAAAGACCTACTGGCACTTGAAAAGAACCAGGGCTATGCGCTCGAGGTGGACGAGGTCAGCATGGGATACGCCTCTATTGGAACCGCAATCATCGACAACCTAGATCACCCCCTGGCGGGCCTTGCAATCACTATGCAATCTAGGCAGCTTGAGAAGCTAGATTTGTCAGAGTTGGCAGCAATGATGTTGCATGCTGCCACAGAGCTTTCTGGAAAGTTTGGTCACCATGGCTGAAGATTCAAAATGGCCCAGGACTGCATCGCTAATTAGCGATGCAGAGTCTCCCGTTGGCCTGATTGACATTCCAGCGCACAAGACTTCAATCAGCGAAACAAGTGCCCACCTAACCCCCAAGGCAATTCGCGGGGCCCTGACCCGCTACAGCACCTTCAGCTACAGCACCCAAGAATCAATCACAACCGGCCTGCAAGACCTAGGGGAAATCACAAACCCCGACGAAAATGAAGCCGAGACGATTTCCAGAATTACCAGCGCAAACAAGCCCCTAACAATCGCTCTAGGAGGTGACAACTCAGTCACCTATGCAGCTGCTCTTGGGTCACTCAAAGACAGGCTGAGTAGCGCGAGATTGGTAACCCTCGATGCTCACCACGACCTTCGCGATGGAGTTTCAAACGGTTCACCCGTAAGAAGACTCATTGAAGCCGGACTGAATCCGAAAAACATAGTTCAAATCGGAATCAACGATTTTTCTAACTCAGCCGACTACGCAAAGCTTGCGCAAGACCTGGGCATCTCGGTTATCTCAAGAACCGCACTGGCCCAGATGGGAATTGCTGAGGCCTGCAAGATTGCGCTTGGCGAGGGCACCGGCCCAGTCTTTGTGGACATTGATGTTGACGTCTGTGATCGCAGCGTGGTTCCGGCCTGCCCGGCCGCAGCACCAGGAGGCATTAGTGCCTTTGAGCTTCGTCAGGCGGCTCGACTGCTTGCTGCCAACCCAAACGTCGTGGGCATGGACATCACCGAGATCGATGCCGCAAAAGACAGTAGCGACGGTCGAACCGTGAGACTGGGTGCGCTACTGGTCTTAGAAATGCTCGCAGGGTTTCAGCTCCGATTCGGCTGATAATGGGCACGCCACGCACTCCGTAAGCATTATCCAATTAGCCAACTAAACTAAAGGCATTCCGAGCATCGCTGCCGGCAACCAACGTCCATCCCGAAACTGGAAACCCAGC
>JBMUBK010000061.1:0-6365 GCA_049457355.1 Aquiluna sp. | reverse complement strand
CAGCTGACTCAAAATTCTGAGCGCGTCCTCGAGGGACTCTGCCGAGATCGACCTGTCAATCAGCTCCTGCTGGAAGGGAGAGAGGTCTTCGATGTCAATCTCGCTAACTTGATAGGGCTGCGAGAACTTCAGTGGCCCAAGCTGCTCGCGGATGCCCTGATAGATAGTTACCTGACCCTCAAACTCAGCGACGTAATACCTGGTCTGGGTGTAGCTGTAGGCGAGCCAACCGATGCCAATCACGGCTGCGACCAGCAGGAGCCAGCCCAGAATCGTCCTTGCACCGCGCCAGCGAATCTTCCTTCTTGTCTCCAAGAGAATCTTCTCGAGGACCTCCTCGGATTCTGGGCGATACTCGGCAGGGTCCTCTGGGGTCTGCAGCAGTTCGAGGAGGCTTCTTGGGTTTAGCAGCTGAAGAATCTTGCCGCCGCGGCGCTCTTCTATAACTACCTCGTTGGAGGCACTACCTACGAACTGAGCACCGGGCTCAAAGTCCACCTGGGTTCCCGAGCGCATTATGTCGGCAACTACCACGGTTACGTTATCGGGCGCTCCAAACTCGAGCGCCTCCCCAACCAACAACTCCGCTGCTTCCTCGGTCGGCACCTTGCTGGCAAGGATTCGCTCCATCACCTCTTCGGGGACGACTCCTGAGAGGCCATCGCTGCAGAGCATCCAGCGGTCACCGACCTGGGCATCAAACAGCGCAATGTCCAGTTCAGGGTCTCCCTGAACATCGCCCAGGACCCTCATAAGAACGCTGCGCCTTGGGTGGACGAGGGCTTCCTCTGCGGTGATGCGACCCAGCTCCACAAGCCTCTGCACGAAGGTGTGGTCCGTGGTTATCTGGCTAACCTCACCATCGCGAACCCGATAAATACGGGAGTCTCCGATGTGTGCGGTGATGATTTGATCGCCGTGAATCAGCATCCCAGAGAAGGTGGTTCCCATGCCCTCGAGCTCAGGGTGCTCCTTGACGGTTTCGGAGAGCATGCCGTTTGCCTCGAGAATGCCCTGCTTCAGAGTCTCGATGGCCTCCTCGGCACTGTCGTACTTGTTGTCCGTTAGCGCAACCCGCTGGCTGGTGATAGCACTGGCGATATCACCACCCGCGTGACCACCCATGCCATCGGCGACGAAGAACAGCTGATAACCGGCATAACCGGAATCCTGATTGGAGCTGCGGTGCTTTCCAATATCGGAGGCCGCATAGCTGACGGTTTTGATGGCCAAGGGACTAAGACCTCAAATCGAAGGTTGTGGTTCCGATTCTTATGGTTGCCCCGGCCGTCATGGTCACCGGCGTCGTGACGCGCTTGCCATCGATAAAAGTGCCATTAGTTGAGCTGAGATCCTGAAGCACCCACTCGTCACCAACCAAGACCAGCTTGGCGTGAGTATTGGATGCGAACTCATCTGAGATAACCAGGTCAGATCCGGGAGAGCGGCCGATGGTGACCTCTTTTTTCTCTCCCAGCTCCAGGCTGTTGCCAGCGCTGCGCCCGGTGAGCATCTGAATCTTGGTCGGTTCGAATGCGTCCCCGTCATCGATGTCCAGCTCCGCCACCGGAGCCTGGCTGAGTTGTGGCCCACTCTGCTTGGCTAGACGGCTGATTACCCTGCGACCGTAGAGGTCGGCTCTGATGACCGAGAGCAGACTAAGCACAAAGATCCAGAGCACGGCAACAAAGCCAATGCGCACCAGAAAGAGTGCCAGTTCACTCACTTGCTTCACCCGCCAGTGCTAGAAGCTGAAAGTGGAACTCTGTTCTTCCCGCGGCAATGGTGCTTCCCGAGATCAAGACCAGCTCGTTGACTCTGGCGCCATCTAGAAAAGTGCCGTTGGTGGACTGCAGGTCTCTGATTGCTGCCACCTCACCGTTCCAGGCAATCTCAAAGTGGATTCGACTCAGGCCGCGGTCATCGATGCAGATATCTGCCTTTTCGTCCCTACCAACAGTCGAGTTTCCAAGCTTTAGCTCGTAATTCTTCTCACCGACCGTGAGAACAGGTTTCCAAGCCACCGAGGTGTCAACCGGCTGTGAGCCTACGCGGATTCTGCCCTTGCCGATTTTGTCGTCGGCGGACAGGTTTAGATCAATCGAGTCAACCAGTCGGTACTGGCGCGAAGAAGCATATTTTGAGACCTCGGCGCGGATGGCAGAGAGCATCGCGGGGGTAATTTTCTGGGCATCGGCACTGTGAACCAGGAGCAGGTAGCGGTGGGGTACAACGGTCGAACCCACGGTGTCGGCTTTAGCGGCAAGATCCATCGCGGAGCGAATCGCCTGGGTGATTTCCACCGGTTGCAGCTCAGCCCTGGAGAGCTTGGAGAAAAGCGAGCTCACCGCACCTTCAATGCGCTGCTCTGCCTTATCCAACAGGCCCATTTCGCCTACTTTCGAGATGTCGCTGTGGGTTAGGTAAGTCTAATCCCGCCCCTTACTCGGGTGGGGGTTCTCTGCTAATCTCGAGAAGCTCAAACCACTAATCGCGCGAGTGGCGAAATGGCAGACGCGCTGGCTTCAGGTGCCAGTGTCCGCAAGGACGTGCGGGTTCAAGTCCCGCCTCGCGCACTTATAAGGAGAAAGTCATGAGCCTAGATAGCTTCCTGCTTTTCTTCGAGGCACTTGGAGTGATTGCTTTTGCTCTCTCGGGCATCATTGAGGCTGCTCGAAAGCAGTTCGATCTTGTTGGCGTCGTCATGATTGGTGCCATCGCGGCCTTTGGTGGCGGAACCCTAAGGGACGTGCTTCTAGACCGCAGGCCTTTCTTTTGGGTTGAGCAGGAGGCATGGGTCTGGGCGCTGATAGTTGCGGGTCTCTCACTGCCGTTTTTCTTCCGCGCCCGCCACATCGAGTTCACTGAGAAGGCGATGATGGTGCCGGATGCCTTTGGCCTGGGCATATTTGCAGCGGGTGGAACTCACATCGCACTTGTGACGGGGCAGAGTCCCATGATTGCAGTCCTTATGGGCGTCATCACAGCCGTTGTCGGCGGAATCCTTCGAGATGTCTTGGTCAACGAGGTGCCAAGGGCCTTTCATGATCACCAGCCCTACGCGGTGATCGCCTTCGCGGGAGGTTGGCTTGTAGTCCTTCTCTCCTACCTGCAAACCCCTGAATACGTTGATGTTCTTGTTGCCGCTATAGCGATGGTCGCAGTAAGGCTGGTGGCAGTCAGGTTGGGCTGGAAGCTCAGTCCCTGGAGGCTTTTTTAGCCTGAGAGCTTCCTGCAAGCTTCATAGCAGGATGCTGATTTTGGCGACCTTCGCCTTCTCGTTTCTCTAACTTGATTCGTATCCACGAAAGGATACGGATGAACAAAACAGCCAAGGTCGGCATCGCAGCTCTCGCTGTCGTTGCCACCGGCTCACTCGGGCTGGCTCTGCCAGCGCTCGCGCATGATCGAGGCGAGCGAGAGTTCTCCAGCGAGAGCCGTCAGGCTCACTCGATGGAAGAGCACAACCGAGCAACCCTGGATGCTGAAATTGTTGGCGTTCCAGAAGATGTAACTGAGGCAAGGGATGCCCACAAGGGCGCTTACTTCACTGTTTACCTCCTTGACAGCGATGCAACCTCAGTTCCTGACACGGAGCCAGCAGAGGATGGTAGGCGAATCGGCATTCGCCCAATCACCATTGAAGCTGGCTCTCCAACTCGCACCGAAATTGAAGACGGGACTCTTTCTGGACTTCTTGGTTTTCGTGCACCAACTGAAGCTGGCGTAACCAAGCTGGCCCTCTACCCATCTGACGGCACCTCCCCCGTGCTAGTGACTATCACCGTCGATGAAGAGGGCAATGCAACCGCCACTTCATCAGGCCCGCTCACCGTCAACTTCAGCGCCGATGTTGCTGAAGAGCGCGGGGAGCGTGGTCACCCAGGTTTCCGCGGTGGTAAGCATCGCGGTCACATGGGACCTTCCTTAGATGGCGAGAGGCAAATGCCTAACGCCTAAGTTGATCGGCAAGTAAAGACCCCGGATCTGTTGATTCGGGGTCTTTACTATCTGGTTGTAATGTCGCCAGGTCCATTTAGGCTAGAAGAAGCTCTAAGGGGGCGAAATGACATTTATTTGGCTGGGAGTCTTGGCGGCACTGATCGTTATTGAACTTTTGACATACGGCCTCTACTTCGCGGCGCTCGCGGTCGCGACTCTTGTGCCCCTTGTGCTCTCTCTGTTTGGAGCACCGATGTGGTTGCAAGGAGCTGGCTTCTTGGCGGCTGCCATAGTCGCCCTGGTTTATGTCAGGCCTCTTATTGCCAAGTGGCAGGGAAAGCACCCAGAGCGCATGACAAATGTCGCTTCCCTTGTCGGCAAGCAGGCAACCGTGACCCAGGATGTCACCGAAGACTCAGGACTTGTTAAGGTCTGGGGTGAAGACTGGAGCGCAAGAGTTAGAGAGGGTGTCCGCATGAAGGGCGCCAAAGTAACCATCGAAGAGATCGATGGCGCAACACTAATTGTGAGGTAGGCGGATGGACTTTCTAAGAGGTTTTGATTTTGGAGGAGTTGGCACAGCCATATTCCTGATTCTGGTAGCGGTCCTACTGATCCGCTCCATTCGCATCATCCCCCAGGCCACAGCGGGCGTGGTTGAGCGACTTGGTCGCTACCACAAGACCCTTGAGGCTGGTGTGAACCTGGTCTTCCCCTTCATCGATGTGGTCAGAAGGACCGTTGACCTCAGAGAGCAGGTGGTTGACTTCCAACCTCAGTCGGTCATCACCGAGGACAACCTGGTAATCGAGATCGACACTGTTATTTACTACCAGGTCACCGACCCCAAGTCCGCCACCTATGAGATTGCCAACTTCGTCCTGGGTATTGAGCAGCTAACCGTCACCACCTTGCGTAACAAGGTTGGAAGCCTAGACCTAGAAGATGCCCTGACCTCAAGAGAAGAGATCAATGGAGCACTTCGTGCTGTGTTGGATGAAGCCACCGGTAAGTGGGGCGTGCGCGTAAACCGAGTTGAGATTCGCGACATCGTGCCTCCAGAGTCAGTGCGCGAGTCCATGGAAAAGCAGATGAAGGCCGAGCGAGACAAGAGAGCCGCAATCTTGATTGCTGAGGGCCAGAAGCAGTCCGACATCCTCACAGCCGAGGGAAACAAGCAAGCAGAGATTCTTAGAGCAGAGGGACAAGCCAAGGCCATCATCCTCAAGGCCGAGGCCGATGCGAAGGCAGAGGCGCTGGTTGCTGATGGTGAGGCCAAGGCAATTCAAAAGGTCTTCGATGCCCTTGCGGAAGCATCGGTTACCGACCAGGCCCTCGCCTACAAATACATCGAGCAGCTCAAGGAAATGAGCCAGGGAGATGCCAACAAGGTTTGGTTCATTCCTAGTGAGTTCTCAGCAGCAGCCAGTGCACTGGGCAATATCTTTGGGCCCAAGAAATAGCAGTCAGACTAACTAGTCGAGGGCTGATTCAAAGAATTCAGTCAGCAGATTCGCGTAACGCTCTGGCTCTGTGAGCATGCCCTCGGTGTGATCAGCTCCAACGAAGGTTTCGAGAGTTATATCTGCACCCACTGACTGTCCGTACTCATAGAAGTCAACCGAGGATTGATAAACCAACCTTTGGTCACTGTCTCCGTGGAGAATAAGCATGGGCCTATAGCCGGCAGCTTCGATACCCTCCATCGCGGAGGTCTCGGTGAGGTTTACTCCATGAAACAATTGCGCCGCTACCAAAACCAGCTGCCACAGAAAGCCTGGAAAGCCCTGGTATTCCACTTCTTGGGTTGCTGCCGCATTGAAGTCAAAAATCGTTCCCTCCATCGCAAAGGCCGAGATCAGGTCAGTTTTTGCTGGAAGTAGGCTCGTGGCAACTGCACCACCCGAAATACCCAACATGCCAAGTGAAGCCGGGACCACATCCTGCTGACTAACTAACCACTCTGCAACCGCTGCGAAGTCGGAAGACTCCTCTTGCCCGGCCGAGTGGCGACCATCGACGCAGGTTGACTCTCCAGTGTCGCGGGAATCAACCAACAGGACATTGAAGCCGTTCTTCACGAGCATTCCTGCAGGCAGCAAAGTGTTGTAGTCACGTCTTGATGTGCCAATGCCGTGGGTGACAATTACGGTCTTGCCGTTATCTTCGATCGGCGTTATCCACCAGGCGGAGAGCTCAACACCTTCGGCGACAGGAATCATCACGGGTTCGTAAGGGACACCAACCATCCACCACTCAGAGATGTCGTGTCCGACCCACTTCTCCCAACCAGGACCAGGGAAAGGGCCATTGCCGCTGCCTGGGACATAAAACTCTTCGGGCTTGTTGGCTAGATCATCATCATTTATTGCACACGGAACAGCCGTTGCTGAGGTGTAGACGTAGTTACCTACTGCCAAGGC
>JBMUBK010000060.1:0-6923 GCA_049457355.1 Aquiluna sp. | reverse complement strand
AGATTGTCGAACAATCCATTTCTCCTTCGCTTACGGCCAAAAGCCTAATCTAGGGCCTTACCAATAGTCTTGACTGGTGAGCAAAGTGGGAAGACTGGGGCTAATACTTAGAGGCATTTTCGCTGGGACCGTATTTGCGGTTCTTGGCACCATCTTTCACCAAAGCATTCTTTCGGGTCTGCCTTTTGGTCTGGGGATGGCGATGTTTTCTATGCTCGTCTATGCGGTCTCTGTCAGACCTTACAAAACAGAGTCTTGGGCCTTTGGTCTCACCGTTTCGGCATTGGTCTTTTTCTTTGCCCAAGACTTTGGTCAAGACAAGCTCATCCCAGCAACAACAATTGGCTACATTTGGTCATACGGATCGATAGCGATCGTGCTGCTTGTCGCTATGTTTCCAAGGTTTCGTTCATAAGCCTCTAGCGCCGCTGGCACTTGGGGCAGAAATAAGATGACCTGTTTGCCCAGGCCTCGCGCTTAATCGCGTTACCGCACCTCTGACAAGGCAGCCCTGCGCGGCTGTAGGCATTGAGGTCCTGCGAAAAATAGCCCGATTCACCATTTACGTTCTTGTATTGCTCGTCAAAGCTTGTTCCACCGCGCTCAACCGCTTCCCGAAGGACCTCCTTGGAAACTTCGATGAGCTCACTCAGCTTTTTGGCCGAAATTCTGCTGGCAGGCTTGTCGTAGTGAAGCCGCGATCGCCAGAGGCTCTCGTCGGCATAAATGTTGCCTATGCCGCTAAGTAGGTTCTGGTCGAGGAGCACCCTCTTGATCCCAGAGTTACGTCGGCGCATTTTCGAGACCACCGACCCTGCATCAAAATGTGGGTCCAAAAGGTCTCTTGCGATGTGGGAAACGGAGGTAGGTATTAAGAAGCTGCCCTCTCCTTCCGGAAAGTAGCCCGCGGGATAGCTATCTCCGGTTTCTACGAGGTCGTCAATTTGCATTCCACCGAAAAGCCTTTGGTCTACAAAGCGCATTTCTATTTCTTCACCAGAGGGTTTTTCCAACGAAACAGTGACCCTGGTGAGCTTGTCGTCGCCAAAGTCCTTGGACCGAACCAAAACCTGTCCGCTCATGCCGAGGTGGCAGACAACAGCGCGGGTTGCAGTTATTGGCAGCCAAAGAAACTTGCCCCGCCTAATTACTCCTTGGAGACGCGCGCCAGTGAGCTCGTTGACGAAGCCATCTGGGCCAGAGAAGTTGCGCTTTAGGCTGCGAGTGTCATGGACATCGATGTCTTTTACCAGCGCGCCAATCACGTGACTTGCGAGGCCGGCACGAACAGTCTCGACTTCGGGCAGTTCCGGCACTAGAGCTCCGAGAGGGTTCTCAGCGCGCTAAGTGCCGCGTCTGTCTCAGCTTTGCGCTTGGTGCGTCCCGAACCTGACCCAAGGCTGACCTTGCCCGAATAACAAGTCGCAAAATAGACACGCTCGTGCTCGGGTCCAGATTCTGACATTTCATAGGTGGGCTCTTCGCGACTTAGCTTTTTGAGCTTCACGGCTAGCGATGTCTTTGGGTCAGCAAACTCTCTAAGGGCATCGGAGTCATCAAGTAGCGGCAGGATGTGGGCGGTAATTATTTTGCCTGCGTTTTCAAGTCCAGAGTGGATGTAGGCGGCACCAATGAGGGCCTCAAATGCATCGGCAAGAATGTTTTCTTTTCGCCTGCCTTCGGTCTGCTCCTCACCTTTACCCAGGAACAGGTACTTGCCAAGGTCAATGCGGTTGGCGGCAACCGCGAGAGCCTGAGCAGAGACGACGCCGTTTTTGAGCTTTGTTAGCTCGCCCTCGGAGAGCTCCGGGTTAGCCGTGAAGATGTGGGAGGCGACCAGATAACCGAGCACCGAGTCTCCGAGAAACTCCAGGCGCTCATTGTCAGAGCCACCGTTTTCGTAAGCGAAAGAAGAGTGTGTGAGGGCGAGCTTGAGAAGCTCGGGTGAAATCTCAGCCCCGAGCCGCCCCAGCAGCTCGTCAGACATTTGTTAGCTGTCGGCTACTTTGCGACCCTTGTATTCCATGTAGAGCTCGGTGCCGACTGAGTCGGTAACTACCTTGGCCCGGTGAGGGAGGCTGTAGACGGTCTGTCCATTCTCAACGGTCTTGACCAGGGTCACTGGCTCGGCCTTCCACTGCGAACGGCGTGCGTGAGTGTTAGCACGTGACTTGCGCCTCTTTGGTACTGGCATCTGTAGCTCCTCAATTGGCCCGCTCTATGTGGAAAGCGAGAAAAGTCTTTGTTGTTTGAAGGTTCTAAACCTTCTTCCAAACCCACGAAAGCTTACTTGAAAAGTTTCTGCTTTCCAAGCAAAACCTTGAGGTTACTGGTCCTGCTGGTTTGGAGGTAGTGCTGCAACAAGTGGGTGGTCACCTGGAATGGGGCCTGTCTTGGCAGCACCTCCGGGAGAGCCAATTTCGTTGAAAAAATCAACGTTTACCGAGTAGTAGTCGCTCCACTCGCCGGGTAGGTCATCCTCGTAATAGATGGCCTCTACAGGGCAAACCGGCTCGCAGGCACCGCAGTCAACACACTCGTCTGGGTGGATGTAGAGCATGCGATCGCCCTCGTAGATGCAGTCCACAGGACATTCGTCAATGCAGGCTTTGTCCTTGAGGTCCACACACGGTAGCGCGATTACGTAGGTCAACTGGTTACTCCTTGAAAACTCTGTAAGTCTAAATCAGCTCAAACTCGAATTACTTCCAATGCCGGCTAGTTTCCCGGTTTTCTTGCCACAAGACCGTTTGCAAACTCCTCGGCGGAGAAGAAGGCAAAGTCATTGACCCCCTCGCCCACCCCAACCAGCTTCACCGGCAAGTCCAGTTGCTGCTGGATTGTGTAAACAATGCCGCCCTTGGCGGTGCCATCGAGTTTGGTCATTACGATTCCAGTCACTTCCGCAACCTCTGTGAAAGCCTTTGCCTGGCTTATCGCGTTCTGACCTGTGGTGGCATCAATCACTAAGAGAACTTCGTTGATTTGCGCCTGCTTTTCGACTGCTCTGCGAATCTTGCCCAGCTCGTCCATCAGGTCTTTCTTGTTCTGAAGCCTGCCGGCGGTGTCAACAATGGCAATGTCAGCGTCATTCTTGATCGCAAGCTCAACGGTTTGGTAGGCAACAGAGGCCGGGTCCTGCCCATCGCGCTCCGGTCTGACTATTCCGGCCCCTGAGCGTTCGGCCCAGGTTGCCAATTGATCTACCGCTGCAGCCCTAAAAGTGTCAGCAGCTCCAAGAACTACCTCCCACTCACCATCCCTTAGCCATTTAGCGAGCTTTCCTATTGTCGTTGTCTTACCAGCGCCATTGACTCCAACCACCAAGAAGACATAGGGCAGCTTTCCGTCCGAGAGGTTGAGCTGCAGATCATCTCGATGAAGCTTTTCAACCAACAGCTCTTTTAGGAGCAACCTAAGTTCCGCATCGGAGGTGGCACCAGACTTACTGGCCGCTTTGCGAAGGCTCTCAGTTATCTCAACAGAAGCCTCAACTCCAAAGTCTGCAAGCAAAAGAATGTCTTCCAAATCTTCAATGTCGACGTTTGAAGAAAATAGCGACCTAATGCCATCACTGAGCGACCTCTTTGGGAGTTCTACCTCTACAACCTCTGCGTCAGGTTTCGGCTCTTTTGTTGGCTCAGGTTCCTCCGCAGGCTCTACAACATCCCCGATTGGAGTTTCGAAGACCGGCTGTGGCTCGATATCTTTTTCTCGCTCAGGGTCTATGGCCGTAACGCTGGCCGAAACCTCAGCGGCAGGCTCGGGAGGCGCAACCGGTGCCTCCACTTCGGGCTCGGGGATTGCTTTGGTTGCTACTGCATCTGGCTGCGGTTGGGCTTCTTCCTTTTTCCCTCTTAAGCGCTTTAGAAACTTAAACACTTAGCCGGCCTTGTCGAGTTTTTGTCCGACCACGCGAGTGATGCCGTCTTTGCCCATACTCACACCATAGAGAGCATCTGCGATTTCCATCGTGCGCTTTTGGTGGGTCACAATAATCAGCTGAGAGGTCTCTCTAAGGGTCTCCAGAACCTCAAGAAGCCTTCCCAGGTTCGCATCATCCAAGGCAGCCTCAACCTCGTCTAGGACATAGAACGGGCTTGGTCTGGCTTTGAAAATTGCAATAAGAAGTGCGATTGCAGCAAGAGACCTCTCCCCACCTGACAGAAGACTCATGCGCTCGATGCGCTTGCCAGCAGGTCTGACCGAGACTTCAACTCCTGCCTCTTGACCCTCTTCGGGTTCGGTGAGGGAAATCGAGCCGGTGCCACCAGGGAACAGGACAGGGAAAATCTCCTCAAAAGCCTTTTTGGTGTCCTCAAAGGCTGCAAGGAAAGTGGTGTTCATTTTCTCGTCAAGGTCTTTGATGATGCCTTTGAGATCGGCTCTTGCGCTGTTGAGATCCGCTAGCTGCTCTGTGAGGTACCTGTGGCGCTCCTCCAACGCCGCGAATTCTTCGAGAGCAAGTGGGTTAAAAGCTCCCAATTGTGAAAGTCTTGACTCAGCGGTCCTAATTGCCTTTCTCAGCTCCTCTTCAGACCTCGCCTCGCTGTCCTTAGCATCTCTTGCGTCTTCAAGCAGCTCTTCGGGGGTGAGAGAAAGCTCGTCAAAAATCTTTTCGTTGATGCTCTGCTGTTGGAGCTTCAGCTCATAGGTCTTCATCTCGGCCTCTTGGACACTTCGACTGAGCTCTAGTGAGCGAGACTCCATGGCCGTAATTTGAGCCCTGAGTTCGGTCACCCGCGTTGCCTTCTGCTGGCGTGAGGACTCAAGCTCCCTAAGCTCGTTCCTAGCTGCCGAGATAAGCCTTTCCATGAGAGGCATGAGTGGCTCGCAGGTTGCCAATACTCTTCTAGCTTTTTCGGTCTCAGCTCCCTGCAACTGCTGTTTTTGCTCCCAGTCGGCCTTTTCCCGCTTGGCCAATTGGAGCCTTTGATCAAGAGCAGCCTCATCGCGCTCTGCGGCTGCAAGTCGCTCACGCATTGCTCCCAGTTCGATCTGCGCCTGAGTTTCGGACTCTCTAGCGACCTCCACTTTTTCGGCTAGTTCGGTTCTTGCTTCTGGGTCTATCGGAAGAGCTGGCTGTTCTTTGTCCTCGAGTTCATTAGCGAGAGCGGAAAGCTCCTCGCTATCAATTCTTAGTTTTTGCGTGAGCTGAGCGATAGATACTTCCAGTCGGGCCTTTTCAGCTTGAGCACCCTCTATTTGAGCGATGAGCCTGCCGTAAGCCTCTGCCTTGGTAGCCGATTCAGCGTCCTGCTTTTGAAGTTCATTTAGGTTTGCAGTTACTTCTTCGCTCAGTGCCTCGTGAGCGCTTTTTAGAGAATCCAGAGAGACGCCTGCTGTCTCAATTTGCTTCCCAATTGTGACCAACTCCTCAGAGATTCGTGCTCTCTCTGAGATCAGCTCAACCTTTGAAGGCTCGGATGCTCCCCCACCCTTGACCAGATGTGCTGACAGATAATCGCCGTCCAGAGTCACAACTGTGGCCGTTTTGTCTTTTTTGAGGAATTGTTCTGCTTCAGATAGGTCCTTAGCGACGACGAAGTGCGCAAGAAGCCCTTGAAGCTCCCCTGGGAGATCAACCACTGACAGCAACGTCGTCGCTTCGGAAATGGTGACTGTGGACTTCGACGACGTCCCCGAAACAATAAACTCCGCGCGACCTAAATCGTTTTGCCTTAGGTGATTTAGTGCGGCGATGGCGGCTTGTTGGTTTACTACCAGAACAGAGTTTGCAAGAGAACCCAAGGCTGCAGCGACGGCTTTTTCGTAACCGGGTTTAACCTTGATTGCATCAGCAAGCAGTCTCTCAATTCCGGGAAGTTTTGCTCGGAGTATGTTTCCAGACCCATCTGGATTCTCTAGCACCTGCCCCAAAGCCGCATGCCTGGCTGCCAAGTAGTCGCGCTTCTTTTCAAGCTTGTGAAGCTCCTCGCGCGCTTTGTCAATTGATGCTCTGGCCTCAATCTCCTTCTTGCGAGACTCTTCATACCTTGTCCTTAGCTCAGCGCTAGCACTTGAAGAATTGGTATCGCTTGCCGTGCGCATGGCCTGAAGTTTCTTGAGTTCGACAGAGATATTCTCCAATTGGCCTCTTTGCGACGAGAGTGTGTCTTTGGAAACCTTGATAGCCTGCTCAAGAGCTTCCTTGTGGCTTTCTCTTTTTGCCAAAACTGATTTGTAGGCCTCTGCTTGCAAGCGAAGAGCTTCAACCTCGGAGTCAAATTCGTCGAGTTGCGAAACTGCTGCGGCTTTCGTTTTTGAAGCTTCAGCCAGCGACTCATTCGCTGCCTGAACAAGGCCAATGAGCTTTTCTTTGCCGTTTTGTATGTCTTTCAAGCCACGCTGGAGGGAATCCAGCTGCTCCATCTGGAAATTCACTGAGCTGTCCATTGCCAAGTTGATCTTCTGAGTCGCAACACTCCTCGAACTTCTAATGGAGGTTTCTAGAGACTCGAGGGTGAACAGTCTTGATCTAGCAGCATCTGGTAAAGCCTGGTTTAGCTCAGACTCAAGTGCAGCCACTGCCTGCCTTGAAGTGTCCAGCTGGCTCTGAATCATGGATGCTTCCGACTTACGCCTTGATTCTTCCTCAGAGGTAAGTTCTAGCTTCTCTCTGAGGGAGGTTAGCTGTAGAGACAATAGCTGGGTTTTAGCCTCGCGAATGCCTGCTGCAATCTCCTTAGCCTGCTGGGCTGTCTCCGCTTGCCTGCCAAGAGGCCTAAGATTTCGCTTTACCTCAGCAATCAGATCCTGGAGCCTGATGAGGTTGGCATGCATTGCCTCAAGTTTGCGCTCAGTCTTTTCTCGCCTTCTGCGATATTTGAGGACTCCTGCCGCCTCTTCGATAAAGGCCCTGCGGTCAAGAGGGTTTGCCTTTAGGACACTGTCGAGCTGGCCTTGCCCGACGATTGAGTGCA
>JBMUBK010000059.1:0-7241 GCA_049457355.1 Aquiluna sp. | reverse complement strand
TCACTTGTCTTGCTCTTGCCTCGCGGCGATAGCGCTGACAGATGTCGTAGTAGGCAGTGTCGCTGAGCCACCTGGCCAGCTGCTCTGGCCTCCTCAGTCCCGCAAGGACCTCAACATAGGCTGCACATATTTCTGCGAAGAACTCAGCCGGGTCTGGCGGGCTGATTGCTATTTGTTGCGCGGTAGACATTTGATCCCCCTTTTCGTTTGTGGAGGGCAAAAGTATGCCGAGCAAAGTGAAATTTTAGATTTCGGCTCGGGTGGGCTGTGGATAACTCAAGACACAGCCAAATAGCTGGTGATATTTATGGCCATGGAACTAACAGCCAAAACAGAAGACCTCCCAAGCGACATAGTCGACAATCTCTTGCTGGAAGTCGTCACTCTGAACTTAAGTGGGCGTGAAATTGATCTGCAACGCGCCTACCAGGGTCACGACTTTGTATTCGGACTTTCTCAAGGCTGTTTGGTGGCGATTCCATTTCATCGGGTAGCTCTAATGCAGACAGCTTCGCTCCCGGACTTCAGGGACATTAGCCTGCTGCAGTTGCTTGCACTTCAGAGGAAGCCTGTCGAGCTGGAGGTTCAAATCGATGGTTCCATTCGCAGATCATGGCTGCTAAACGTTGTAGGCAACTGGTTGAGAATATCTTCCCGCCAGGGGCTTGAGTGGGTCACCACCACTGCGCTAGTGATGGCCAGAGTCAGGCCTGTGGATAACTAAGAACTGAGAGCCTTCAGTTGATTTACCCTGACGCTCATGGCTATTCGACTTCGACGCAGACCAAGGACGTGGGTGGTAATTGCCGGAGTGATGTCGGTTGCGATGGTAGCCGTTCTGATGCTGGGACTCTCGCGGCCACTGCCCAGTTATTTGGTTGCAGCGAGTAATTTGCAGCCCGGTGCCGTTTTAGGCCCTGAAGACTTCGAAGTGGTCGAGTTGGACCTCGGACCACTCGCCTCAGACTACGCGGGCTTCATCTCTGCCGGACAGACGGTAACAACGTTGATCAGAGCTGGAGAGCTCCTGCCTATTTCTCGCCTTGGGCAATATGCACCCTCAGGTCTTACCTCGATCCGGTTTACCCCTGAGAGCCGCCCCGCCACCGCAACCGAAGCGGGAACGCACGTGGCGATCTGGCAGGTGGTAGAGGTTGATGAGGTGTCCAGTGCTCAGCTGTTGGTCCCGAGGGCTTTGGTCACGGCAGTCGATGAGCCAGAGGGGCTCTTTGCCGATGCATCGCCCGAGGTCGAACTGCAACTCTTTGCCGAGCAGGCCACACTTGTTATCGCAGCACTGGCTGCGAAGTACCCGCTCTTTGTTTTGCCGACGCCATGACGCTTATTGACTTCAGGGTCCCGCAAGGCTCGGTCAGCGAAGTCTCTCAACTTGGAAAGCACGTTGTCTGCTGGGGTAGTAGCGGCAGTGGCAAGACTTCAATTGCGACAAACCTCGCTTTCGAGTTAGCCCTTGGTGGCAAAAAGGTTTTTCTGGTGGATGCAGATAGTTACCACCCCTCAGTTGCTGCCCTTTTAGGCTTGGTTGATTCCGGCGCGGGCATAGCGGCATGCCTCAGGCTTTGCCGCAAGGGTCGCATGAGGGAAGAGGACCTGGAGCGGCTCAGTCAACAAATTGAATTTGACGATCGCAGCATAGGTGTGATCACCGGAATCCCGTCACTGTCGCGCTGGCCAGAACTAGATGCAGAAGTTCTCACCAACTTCGCCATGTTTTTGTCTGAGCACTGCGACATCGTGGTCTGGGATGTGGCTAGTTATTTGGAGCTATCCCTTTATGGTTCAGACAGTTCCACTGGGCGAAACGAGGCGACGAACACCCTTTTGGAACTCGCCGATCTGACTATAGGTCTGTTCTTGGCAGATCCAGTTGGCGTAAATCGGCTTCTTTTTGACTGCAAGGCAGCAGCCAGAGAGTTTTGGCCGGTGGCAAACAGGGTGCGAAATTCGGTTTTAGGTAGAAAACCCGAGAGCGAGGTCTCCAAGGTCCTGCTCGAGGTCGCCGGAATCAGCCTGGTGGAATCAATAAGGGAGGACCCTGGCTTCGACACCATGCTGGCAACCGCCAAGCCGCTCAGGTTTCAAGGCAGAGGTTCAAAGGCTCAGGACGCCCTCGCCAGGCTTGCCAAGAAAGCAAGCGAATACCTCGAAGAGTAAACTCGCGGCGTGGTGGAAAACGAGCTCCAAGGACTTCCCTGGATTAGAACGCTCATGGCGGACTGGCAGTTGATTGCCGACGCGGCTTTCTCGGATCTTGTGCTCTGGGTTCCAAAACGAACCAAGCTCCACGTCTACGCTCATGCACGACCCTCTACAGCGGCCACGTTGTTCTATCGCGACATCACCGGAACCGCAGCCAGAACTGACTGGCGGAAAGCCATTGACGAGGCCTGGGAGACTGGCAAGCCTGTGCTTGCCAGTGAGGTCTCCGAGTACAGCGGCACCGCCAGCAGACTGTCGGCCTATCCAGTATTTGAGCCAAAGAAGACTTCCAAATCAAAGCCAGTAGCTGTCATCACTCGCCATACCAATCTTGGTGAGTCCCGCTACCCAAACAAGCTCCAGTTGAACTTCGTGGCCTGTGCCGAGCAGCTACTTGAGATGGTGAGCGCTGGAGAGTTTCCGATTCCCGATGCGGGGACTGATTCGCGCAGGGGAGCCCCTCGTGTCACCGATGGCCTGATAAGGCTCGATAAGAGTGGAAGGGTGCTCTTCGCCTCACCAAATGCGCTCTCCATGTTTAACCGCTCGGGGCTAGAGGGTGAGCTTGAGGGGAGACTGTTCTCGGACTCGGTAAAGGGGCTCAGCCCCCACTCTGGCATTGTGGACGAGGGTCTGCCGCTGGTGCTAACGGGCAAGGGTGCGTGGAAGACCGACATCGAGTTTGACTCCATGGTGCTGTCAGTCAGGTCTATCCCAATTACCGCATCGGGTGAGCGAAGTGGAGCGGCAATTCTGTGTCGCGATGTCACCGAACTCCGAGTAAGGGAACGCGAGCTACTAACCAAGGACCTGACGATTCGGGAGATCCACCACCGTGTCAAAAACAACCTGCAGACCGTTGCCAGCCTGCTACGAATTCAATCGCGTCAGTCAAAGTCCGAAGAGGTCAAGGACTCTCTCGCTCAAGCAATGAGAAGAGTTACATCTATTGCGGTTGTGCACGATGTTCTCTCGGAAGGAATTGATCAAGAGATCTCCTTCGATCAAATCTTTGACCGAATCTTGCAGCTGATTCCCGAGATTGCGAGCGGCTTCCACAGCAAGGTGAAGACTAATTTTGCCGGGAGTTTTGGTGAACTAACTACTGAGCGCGCGACCACATTGGCCCTCGTGCTCACCGAGCTAGTCGCAAATGCCGTGCAGCACGGGCTTGCCGACGCGTCAGGAGAGATCAGCGTTGAGGCCGAAAGAGACAATCATTTGCTCAGGGTTGAGGTGACCGATAACGGTGCCGGGCTTGCGGAGGGAAAGATTGGCACGGGTCTTGGAACTCAGATCGTCAGAACTCTGGTTGAGTCCGAGCTCAGGGGGAAGATTGCCTGGACCTCGCCAATTCGTGGCGGCACCAAAGTTTCTGTGGAGATACCTATTTAGCCTGCGCGACGGGCACGTGCGTAGCGACGCTTGAGCGAACGACGCTCATCCTCGCTCAGGCCACCCCACACACCGGTGTCCTGATTTTCTTTGATCGCGTACTCAAGGCACTGAGCGGAGACATCACATTGACGGCAGATTGACTTGGCTTGCTCGATTTGCTCCAAGGCCGGTCCTGTGTTCCCAACTGGGAAAAAGAGCTCGGGGTCTTCGTTGAGGCATCGGGCCTGATTTAGCCAGGTCATATCCATAGTTTTCTGTTATTCCTAAGGTCAATGGCGTCTTGATTTGCAGGTAAAGTCCTACTGACAACCCCAAAATCGTTTCACAGGGAGGCCGAGAAATCAATACCCAATCTGCTGGGAGGCCCCTGCGTTTGCTTATAGCGATAGCTATTGTGTCAATGCAAGCCCTGGTGCTATGGGCCTTGGGGGTTCAGGCAATCCTGGCCTTCTTGGCAGGTTCAGTGACTTCCATCACCAGCTCACTGTTCTTGATTGGTTTGATTCTGGGCGCTGCCATTTGGTCAACAAACGTAGCTCTGGGTCTTTGGAAACTTCGGCGTTGGGCTCACACGCCCGCCCTCATGCTGCAGCTATTGGGTGCAGCTATTGGGACAGCATCCTTCTCAGGTGAGTTTGCCGAGCCCCTCATTGGTATTTCACTGCTTGCCTCATCGGCGTTGGGATTTGTGCTGCTATTTGGAGGCGGCATCCGCAGCCTTTTTCACAGCGCTACTGATTGATTAGCTTCAAGAGCTTGGGGATGTGGCCGGTGGCCCTCACGTTATACATCGCCTCTTGCACTCTCCCGCCGGCCCCAATCACAATCGTTGAGCGCAGCACACCCCTATAGAGCCTGCCGAAGATGGTCTTATCGCCAAAGGCTCCAAAGGCTTTGTGGGCAACTAGGTCAGGATCTGAGAGCAGCGTAAAGGTCAGCTCGTGGGAGTCTTCAAAACTCTTTAGGCGCTCAACAGAGTCTGGAGAAACCCCAACCACTTGGTAGCCGTGGTTCTCAAACTCCGCAACATGATCCTGGAAATCCGCAGCCTCCTTAGTGCAACCTGGAGTCCCGGCTGAGGGGAAGAAGTAGAGAATCGTCCCCTTTGCAAACAACTGGCTGCCAGTTTGCAGGTCCCCGTTTTGGTCAAGAAGACTCAGCTCAGGGACGATGTCTCCCGGCCGCAGCTGTGTGACCGAAACCCCTGCGCTCTGATCTTCAAACATGCCTCCAGACTAATTTGAAGCGAGCCCAAGTTTCCAAGATTTCGCCCAAAGCGTCCCGCCAACCACTTGGCAGGTCTGCCAACTTGGGTGGTAAGCTTTTGCGCTGATGCGCCTCTAGCTCAATTGGCAGAGCAACTGACTCTTAATCAGTGGGTTCCGGGTTCAAGTCCCGGGGGGCGTACCAACT
This sequence comes from Aquiluna sp., assembly GCA_049457355.1. GTDB lineage: Bacteria > Actinomycetota > Actinomycetes > Actinomycetales > Microbacteriaceae > Aquiluna. The sequence goes on along the minus strand of JBMUBK010000059.1, from coordinate 2,210 downwards.
AGAACTTCAGGTGAAGCTAAACGCTCATCGTTCCCAGCACAATTACCCAGCCGAGAATTGACTTAGCTACAAGGCTAAGAACGATGTAGGCCTTCTCCCCAAACGGGTAGTTCTTCCACGGTCCAACCTTCTTGTACTGCAAGAACATGTTGATTGCGAAGGTGTTGAAGAAAATAAAGGTCGCCAAAAAGCCAATTTGGGCGTAGGCCGGAACCGCGTCTGAGATGTTCCCCGTCGAAACAACGAAGTAAATCGCACCCATGATCCAAGGCACGATGCCCGCTACAACTCCAATATTGAACGGCAGCCAGCTCACCTTTTCGGTCAGCTGGTTGTAGCGCTCCATGACCAGACCCATCAGGTTCATGATGAAGTTCAGAGTGAAGATAAACACGACGGTTGAAACTTCGATTAGGCCACCGAGCATCAACAGGACCACCAGCATCAGCGAGGAGCTAATTGAGTACTCCCACCAGCGCGGTGGGTTAATGCCCTTGGCAATGTTTTGCTCGTAGCGCTGAATGTAGAAAGGTGCAGAGATAAGAAGGTGCGCAATGGCGGACAGCAGCAGGAAGATAGGCGCAATCAGGGCAATCGGGAAATCAAACAGAGTCTCGCTTACAGGCTGAATCCCCTGAGGCGTCTCGTCGAAGAATCGGGTGATAACTGGAATCTTGGTCTCATCATTAAGAATGAGATAAAGCACGACGGCTTGAGCTAGGTGAAAGACACCCGCAATCCTGTTGAATGTCTGGAGCTGCTTGCCAAGGGCGGTTTCTGGTTTCATTTTTTTATCTCCGGTTGGTCGAACTTGCTACTTGGCCAACAGACAACAGCGAAGACGAATTCCTATCAGGGTTATTTTGTATTTGCGAGTCACCAAGGCATCGGTATGTCGCGGATTGGATGGGCATCATCAGGTATTGCCTTGAGCGGACCCCCTCCCGCCCTTATGCATAGCCAACGTAGCTGAGATGGGCTGTCTGGCTTGCACCTCCATGTCCTCATGACTCCGGTGCCGACGTGGACCACCGTGCCGGGGTGAACATCGACTACCTGATCATCGAGGCCCATTTGCCCCTCGCCCTCGAGAAAGACATAGACCTCCTCCAGTTCTGAGTGGCTGTGCCAATAGCCTGCTTCCTCGCCGGGCTCATAGGCGGTGGCCGTGAAGCCAATCACCTCGGTGTCAAGTTCGTGATCTATTACTCTTCGACCCTGCTTGTTGGTGGCCGGTACGAATCCACCGAAGTGATCACGCCAAGAATCAAGGGGGCCTATTTCTGTAACGCTGAAGTTGCTCATGAATCTCAGGCTAGCCCGCTAAAAGCCCAGTATGAGCCTTAGCTCGACGCGATCACCGGTATTGAGTCCGTGCAGTTTGCGGATCTCGTCTTTGATAGGGATGTAATAGGTGCCGTCCTTCGGAGTGATTGCGGTTTTGTACTCCCTGCCATCGATGGCAATCTTGCAAGTGATCATTCCCCAACCGTAGGTGAGCTCTTGCTTCACCTCGTCTATCTCTCGGGCATACTCCTTTGGCAGAGCAACGAAATAGAAAGGAGCAGGACCGCGCCACTCAAACACTTCTCCAATTACTTCGAACTCCACTGCGTAATAACCCCGGTTCTCTGTCAGAATCTAGCTGTGACTAAGGCGCTCATGCTGGTAGACGTGCAGTTTTGCATGGTTTTTGGTGAGTGGCCAGTCCCTGCCGCCAAGGAACTTCTCTCGAACATTGGGTCTAGGTTGCTGTCTGCCAGGGAGGCCGCCGAGCAGGTGATATTCATTCAGAACGATGGTCCCGACGGGGAACTAGACGCCCCTGGCATGCCGTATTGGCAACTTGCAATTCAGCCTGCAAGCGGTGAAATGGTCGTCCGAAAAAGCCATCAAAATGTCTTTGAGTCGAACCCAAAACTCGTTGAAGAGCTCTCAGCTATGAACGTCAAAGAAATTGAGTTAGTTGGTTTTCAGTCAGAGTTATGTCTCAGAGCGAGCGCTATCGGGGCAATTGAGGCGGGATTTAGAGTTTCAGTGTCCAGGGACCTTCACGGCACATACGACGGCGATGTTTCCCATGATGTGATCTCAGACAGGGTTCAGTTAGAGCTAGAGCGGCTGATCAGTGAATAAGGGCATAGAGCGTTTCTTGAACAAGCATGGCCAGCTTGCTCAGATACCGGTGAAAGAAGATCGCAGGCTCGAAA
>JBMUBK010000058.1:0-7248 GCA_049457355.1 Aquiluna sp. | reverse complement strand
CCTCTTGCAAGCAGCACTCCCCCAACGCTCGGCCCAACAAAGCCTTGGGATGGATGCGAAACCACTCCTGCAGGCTTGTCAACAACAACTATGTGCTCGTCCTGGAAAACCACCTTCAACTCGGGCACATCCTCAGCCTCAAGGCTTACCCCTGCGGGTTTCTCTAGCAGTACAACCTCGAGCACCTCACCTGGACTGAGTCGGTGGCTCTTGCCCAGTGGCCTACCCTCCAGGGTTACCCCACCTGACTCGATGATCTCTGCGGTCGCGGTGCGGGAGATGCCCAACATCTTTGCAAGGCCTGCATCCAGCCGGTCACCCTCTCTGGCATCGGGGACAGGCAAGAACTTACTTTGCACGCCCGCCACCGATCTCATCGCCCAGCAGGGTGCGGAGTATCGCCAAACTAACTGCAATCACCAAGAAAGTGTCGGCGAGATTAAAAATCGGAAAGTTGAAGGGTATCTGGATGAAGTCAACAACGTGACCGTTGAAGAACTCTGGCTGTTTAAACGCTCGATCAATCAGATTCCCCACTGCACCACCAAGGGCCATGCCGCCAATGAGCGCCCAGGTCATGGTCTTGATGCGCGGAGATAGGGCAATCAGGGCGATACTCGCAACAAGCGATATTGTCGTCAGCACCCAAGTCGCTCCAACACCCAACGAGAAAGCTGCCGCGTTGTTGTAGGCAAGTCGAAACTGAAGCAGTTCGCCAATTATCGGTATGGATCCTTGACCGACAAGGTTTGCCTCAGCCCAGAATTTAGTGAGCTGGTCTATAGCAACTATGAGCGAGGCTGACACCCCAAAGAGGAGATACCTTGCGGACTTAGTCCTTTTTCTTGTCACTCTTGGGCTCATCGGCCTCTAGGTCGTCAGAATCGAGATCCTCAACTTCGGAATTAGAGCTTTGAGCCTCAGGGGTCTCTTCGTCCTCATCGTCATCCTCAGCAGCCTCGCCCCCTAGAGCCTCGGGCTCTTGGGAGTAGTACTCGTAGGAAATATCCGCACCTGCTGCCGGCACCACGTCCTCCATTAGGTCGCCGTAGGCTTCCTCGCTGAGGATGTTCTCAAGCTGACCCTGGATGTAGTCGCGGAGGTTCGCGCGGTACTCGGTCTCAAAGCGCTTTAGGTCTGAAATGGATTCCTCCACCGAGCGCCTATCGAGTTCGAGCTGGTTCAATACCTCTCTCGCCTGCGCCTCCGCATCGCGGACAATGCGTGCCGCCTGAACCTGAGCGTCCTTGATGATCTGGTCACGTTTTACGCGACCCTCCTGAACATGGTCAGCGTGAAGTTTGTGGGCAAGCTCGATGATGCTGCGGGACTGGTCGGTGTCCTCGTCAGCAGTCGGCACTGCTGGGTCACTGGCAACTGGAAATGGTTGAACTTCGACATCGTCACCAGCAGGCAGGGAGCTCTGAGTGCGGAGGGCCTCGTTATCACTAAGCACCTTACGCAGTTCGACAACGATGTCATCTAGGTAGTCGTCTACCTCGTCCTGGTCGTAGCCTTCACGAAACTTCGTAACCTGAAAACGCTTCGCGAGGATGTCCTCTGGGGATAACGCCATTGTGCAACCTTCCTAGCAGGCTCTTGAAACCTAACGGCTATGTTATTGCCACCTATAGGGCTCGGGCAAAGCCCTGAAGAATAATCACTCCAAAAAGTACCAGGGTCCACGCTAGGTCCAGTGAGATGCTTCCCAGCCTCAGTGGCGGCACAAAGCGCCTAACAAAGCGCAGCGGCGGGTCTGTAAGCGTATAGGCGAAGTCCAGAATTGGAAGCAGAATCCCTTTCGGCTTCCAGCTGCGGTTGACGCCCATCACAAGGTCAGCAATGAATCTTCCGAGCATCGCGTAGAAGAAAATCTGCAGTGCCCAGTAGAGGACCAGTCCGACAATGCTCATTGCTACTGCATCAAGTCTTCTGGATCGTCCTCATCGGCATCAGCGTCCGTAACCGCAACGTTTTGCGGGGAAAGTAGGAAAACCTTTGGTGTGACGCGCCTGAGGTGCCCCTCAAGGCCCTCTTTTAGGCCAATCATGAAATCGAGCATCCGCTTGGCGTCAGCCTCGCTCATCGAGCCAATGTTTACGATTACGGGGACGCCGGAGCGGAAGTGCGCAGCAACTTCCTTGGCATCTGCATAGCTCTCGGGGTCAAGGGTCACAATTTCGGACATATCGGCTGCCCGACGAGGTCTTGGGGCAGTCTGCTTTGGCCTGGGAGCCGACTCGGACTTGCCATCTGATGATCCGAAGCCGAAGAACGACATCACGGAATTTACTACGCCCATTGCTACTCCTTATTTCCCCTAAAGACTATGTGTTATTTGGCCTGGGGCCTGTAATGGCACTCCCAACTCGAATGTGTGTCGCGCCCATCTCGATTGCCAATTCAAAGTCCTCACTCATGCCCATGGAGAGCTGATTAGCCTCGGGGGCAATCTTTTGCAGCTCTTGGCTTGCCAGCAGGGTCTTTTCAAAGTCAATTCTTGGATCAACACCCAATCCGGCCACTGCCATCACGCCCAAAAGCTTGATGCGCCCAATTTCCATTACCGAGTGTGCAAGCTGTTGCAGGTTGCTTGGCTCAACTCCCCCTCTGGCGGGGTCTTCGGTGAGATTGAGCTCAATAAAGCCCTCTATTTCAAGCTCTCTATTTCCTAGCTGCTTCGCTAGCTCCTTTACCAGGCTCGAGCGGTCGATGGAGTGTATGCAGGTTGCGTAGTTGAGTACGGTGCGGACCTTGTTGCTCTGCAGTTGGCCAACAAAGTGCCACTTAGCATCAAGCCTGCCTCCAGCTGCGAGTGCCTCGGCCTTTGGGCCTGCCTCCTGGTCTCGGTTCTCGCCGAACTGCCTATGTCCCAGGTCATAAAGCTCAGCAACAACCTCAGCGGAGTGATTCTTGGTAACAACAACCAGCTCTACGTCTGAGACAGCCCTGCCAGCGGCACTGCAGCTGGCGGCTATTCGATCGTTTACTGAGCGATAGCGCTCAGTTAGCTGCATTAGCGGAAGAACTCGGGCAGGTCTAGGTCGTCGCCAAAGGCACCTGGTGTAGAAACCTTCTCGCGGCGCTCTTCCTGCGAACCTGAGACTTCCTCTTCCATGCTTGGCGCATCAATCTCTACCATTTCAGCCTCTGCGGAAGCAGCCTCAAACGGCTCTTCACCACCTAGATAGGCAGGCTCTGCAACCTCTTCAGCTTCGGTCTGACCAATCATGGCGCTCTCATAGCGCTTGTACTTAGGCTGCCCGCCATCGAAGCCAGCAGCGATAACGGTGATTCTTACCTCGTCGCCGAGGGTGTCCTCGATTGTGGCACCAAAGATGATGTTCGCCTCTGGGTGCACTGCCTCCTGGACCAACCTTGCCGCGTCGTCGATCTCGTGCAGTCCGAGATCCGAAGCTCCCTGAACTAGGAGCAGAACGCCGTGAGCGCCCTCGATGGTTGCCTCCAAAAGTGGCGATGACACCGCAATCTCGGCTGCGCGAATCGCGCGGTCCTCGCCCTTGGCAGTTCCAATGCCCATTAGGGCACTTCCGGCACCCTGCATGACGCTCTTGACATCGTTGAAGTCCAGGTTGATGAGACCGGGAACAACAATGAGGTCGCTAATTCCCTGCACACCTGCACGCAGCACATCATCTGCTGTCATGAAGGCTTCCAGAGCAGAAATCTTCTTATTCGACATCTCCAGAAGACGCTGGTTTGGAACCACAATCAGGGTGTCGACCTCTTCACGAAGGGCCTTGATACCCTCATCGGCCTGGACCGCCCTGCGCTTACCCTCAAAGTTGAACGGCCGGGTTACAACACCGACCGTTAGGGCTCCGAGGCGCTTCGCGATGCGCGCAACTACCGGCGCACCGCCGGTGCCGGTGCCGCCGCCCTCGCCAGCTGTGACGAAGACCATGTCCGCGCCCTTGATGGCAGCCTCAATCTCACCCTCGTGCTCCTCAGCAGCACGCCTGCCGACCTCAGGGTCGGCTCCGGCTCCCAGTCCCCTGGTGATGTCGCGACCGATGTCAAGCTTGACGTCGGCATCGCTCATCAACAGCGCCTGAGCGTCGGTATTAACCGCAACAAACTCGACGCCACGTAGGCCGGAATTAATCATTCGGTTCAGTGCATTGACACCGCCGCCGCCGACTCCGACGACCTTGATGACAGCCTGATAGTTAGGTGACTGGGTCACAATTTGCCTCCTGCTATGAACTCTCAAGTTAAGGCTGAGGCTTAACTTTTCCGAGAGTATTCAATTAGCGCCACGAAGTTAGAGGGCGATAGGCCAAGTATTCGCTAGGCACTCGGGCGTGTCGTAAACAACAGATTAACTTGGAAAACCCCTAGTAGTCGCTGTATCTGACGACCGGAGAGTTAGGCGATGAGACATCTATCGTCACCGAATCCTCTACTCCGTTTGCTATCAAGGCGTCAAGGACCTCAGCCTTCAAGAGCGCCTCATCGTTGGCGCCCCAGATCACCGTGATGTCTCGTTCCTTCAGGGTGAGCTTGCTGGTGAGCTGTTCACTCACCTCCACCGAAAAAACGTCCCTGTAGGTCTCCAGCGGAAGCGAAAGCAGCAGCTCGACTGCGTACTTGTAACGGGAATCCTCGGCAGGATCACCCTGGAAAACCAAGAATGGGTGCTCTCCGAGCACCTCGGTAGGTTCGATCTTTACCCCTGCTGCGTCATAGAGCCAGTTTTGACCCTCGCGGAAGAGCACCAATAGCGGCTGCCGCTCCCGAATCTTCACCCGCAGGGTATTTGGAGGCTCGGCAGTGAACGTGAAGGTCTCGATGAGTGAAATATCTCCTAACAGCGTTGCAAGCTCAGCCGCGGAAACGGTGGTTAGCGGCCTGCCCTTTAGCTCGCTCAGAGCTGAGGAGACTTCGGAGGTTTCAATGCGCTCATTTCCACTCACGCTGATGCGCTCAATTGCAAATAGTGGTGTTAGAAAACTCGCCGCTACCAGCGAACCGAGGGTCAACGGAGTAACAATCAGGAGAATTCGGGCCCAGATAGTGAAGGGGCCAGCGCCTGTGCGCTTGGGCCTTTGCTTCTTGAGTCTTTTCTTCTCAGTCTTGAGAAGCTCCCTGTCACTGCGCCCCAACTAGCGCTCCAGGGCGTTTAGGAGATCTGGAACCATGCGGTTGATGTCGCCGCAGCCCATGGTGATTATGAAGTCTCCCGGCTGGGCAAGTGCCGCGGCGGCAGCTGGCACATCGTCCCAGTTGGGCACCAGGTGCGTGTTCTTTTGGCGCTCGCACTTACTCGTAATTAGCTCCGCGGTCACACCAGGTTCCGGGTCTTCGCGGGCGGCATAAATCTCCGTTACAACGGCCTCATCGGAGAGCATGAGCACCTCGGCAAACTCCTTCGAAAAAAGCCTGGTTCGGCTAAATAGGTGCGGTTGAAACACGGTTATGAGTCTCCCCTCACCAACCACAGCCCTCGCTGCCTTCAGAGCCGCAGCCACCTCAGTTGGGTGGTGGGCAAAGTCGTCATAGACCTTCACCCCACGACGCTCTCCGTGAAGCTCAAACCTGCGCACCGTGCCGCCAAAGTGTGCCACCGCATTAGCCGCATCTTCGAAGTCGAAGCCCAAACCTGTAAGCGTCGCCACGGCTCCAGCTGCATTTAGAGCGTTGTGGTGGCCGGGGATCCTAAGTCGCAGCGATACTTGCTGGCCCCCATGATGCAGGTCAAAGCTGACCTGTGGGCCAGAGGCGTCAACACCTGAGACCCGGAAATCCGCATCTTCAGCCTCACCGAAGCTAAGAATTCGCGAGTGCTTCAGGAGTTTTCTGACTGCCACCGCTCCTGCGTCATCACTAGAAATCACAACCAGCTTTGAAGCTGCGTCAGCGAACTTGGCAAACTCGGCCTGAAAGGCCTCGAGCGAGCCGTAATGATCTAGGTGGTCAGGGTCAACGTTTGTGATTACCGCAACATCGGTGTCGTAGTGCAAAAAAGAACTGTCGGACTCGTCAGCCTCGATCACAAAGTGCTCTCCCGAGCCGAAACCGGCAGAGGAGCCGTACTCCTGAATTACCCCGCCATTTACGAAGCTGGGGTCGGCACCGAGTCGATTTAGGCCTGTGACGACCATCCCGGTGGAGGTGGTCTTACCGTGAGCACCTGCGACCGCAATCAACGAGCCCCTTGACGCAAGGTGCGCCAGCAGAGCTGACCGATGCAGCACAGGAATGCCAAGCTCTTGGGCAAGCAGGTATTCGGGGTTCGTGGGCCAAAGCGCACTGGTGACGACAACAGTGTCGGGGTTTTCTAAGTTAGCTGCGTCGTGACCAATTGTGATCTTTGCACCCAGTTCTCTAAGAGCGGCGATGTTGGCACTCTCCCTGACATCTGAACCGGTAACTGTGTGACCCATGCCAATTAGCAGCCTTGCGATTCCCGACATTCCAGAACCGCCAATGCCCACGAAATGGACCTTCCCGAGGTCGCTTGGAACTTCTTGGCTGTAGTCAGGCTTAATCATGGCTACCAGTATCCACTGCCGAATAAAGCATGTCGCGCAGCCGCTCTGCCGCATCGTGGATTCCAGTTGATCTAGCGGCATCCGACATCTTCTTGAGAGTCGCCTTGTGGCTCAGGATTGGAATGACCCGCTCGGCGATGTATTCGGCGTTGAATGCCCTGTCTTCACACAACTCCGCCCCACCGGCATCAATCACGGAGGTGGCATTGTGGCGCTGCTCACCGTTTCCAACCGGGTATGGCACGAACACTGCGGGCAGTCCGGCTGCCGCAAATTCGCTAACGGTCGAGGCCCCTGCCCGAGAGATTGCCAAATCGCTTGCTGCGATTGCAGCATCCATCCGGTCGCAGTAGGCAAGGCGCAGGTAACCAGAGGTATTCAGCTCCTCGAGGCCCGCCTTTTCGCCGACAATGTGCAGCACCTGGATCCCGGCGTTGTTGAAGTCTGGCAATGCCGCAATCACGGCCTCGTTGATACTTTTTGCCCCTTGGGATCCGCCTGTAACCAAAAGGGTCGGGAGCAGCGGGTCAAGACCTAGTTCTACTCGTGCCTGACCGCTGTCATAGCTGAGCGCGCCCTCGACAAGCTCCTTGCGAATCGGCATCCCGGTTAGGGTGCCGCCTGCGAGATTGGAGTTTGGAAATGCGATGGCACGGTGTTTAGTAAATCTAGCGCCAAGGCGATTTGCAAAGCCTGCAATCGCATTTGCCTCGTGAATTACAAGGGGCACCTT
>JBMUBK010000057.1:0-7300 GCA_049457355.1 Aquiluna sp. | reverse complement strand
CCCGAAGATGCCGGCGTCATTGTCCGCACGGCCGCTGAGGGTGCCTCTGAGGAACAGTTGATTCTTGACGTTCAGCGCCTTCAGACTCAGTGGGAAGAGATCACCAGGCAGTCTGAGACAGGGAAGGCGCCGGCCACCCTTCACAGCGAGCCAGACCTTCTGGTCAAAATCATCCGAGACGTTTTCAACGAAGACTTCCAGGAGCTGGTTATCAGCGGCAAAAGGGCCAACGAGACCATTCGCGAGTACCTGCAGGCCGTAGCTCCGGACCTAATGGAGCGCGTTGTCGAGTACAAGAAGAAGCCTGACATTTTCGACACATACTTCATTGGGGATCAGATTGCCAAGGCCCTTGATCGCAAGGTCTACCTGCCATCGGGGGGCTCACTAGTGATTGATCGCACTGAGGCCATGACCGTTGTAGACGTCAACACTGGAAAGTTCATTGGTTCAGGGGGAAACCTCGAGGAGACAGTTACTAAGAACAACCTCGAAGCAGCGGAAGAGTTAGTTCGTCAGCTAAGACTTCGGGACATCGGCGGAATCATCGTCATTGATTTCATCGACATGATTCAGGACGCAAACCAGGAGTCAGTTCGCAGGAGGCTGCTCGAGTGCCTCAGTCGCGATAGGACCAAGAACCAGGTCGGCGAAATAACCTCACTCGGCCTAGTTCAGATGACCCGCAAGAAGATAGGCCTCGGGCTTCTGGAAACCTTCAGCGAGCCGTGTGAGTGCTGCGCTGGCAGGGGAGTGGTGGTTCACGACGAGCCAAGGTTCCGCTCCCAGGAGACTCCGAAGCGCGGTAGTAAGAAGAAGACCGAGAAGCCCGAAGTTGTGAAGAAAGTAGTGACCGCGGAGCAGGCGGACGCGGCAAAGGACGTTTTCAACAAGATGGCTGGAGTCACCCCAGCCGAGGCTAAAGAGCCTGAGGGTAAGACTGAGATTCTCAATGCGGTCCTAGAGGCTCTCCCTGAGCCCACGCCGAAGGCCAAACCAAGGTCTCGACGTGCCACCAGCTCAGTGAAAAAGCCAAGGGCAAAAAAGGTGGAAAAAGAAACTGAATAGGGTCTTCAACTTGTTGACCGAAGCTCCAAACTTCACTAAACTTAGCCGCTGTTGCTCGTCCAGCTGTGGATGAGAGATATCCCGTAAAGATAGGTTTCAAAGTGGTTTACGCAGTAGTACGCGCAGGCGGCCGCCAGGAAAAGGTTGAGGTCGGCACGATCGTCACCATGAACCGCATTGCCGCGACCTCAGGAACGATTGAGCTTCCAGCCCTGCTTTTGGTAGATGGCGAGAAGGTGACCAGCGATGCTAAGGCACTTGCGAAGGTAAAGGTCGTCGCAGAGGTTTTGGACCAGACTCGTGGACCAAAGATTGTTATCCAGAAGTACAAGAACAAGACCGGTTACAAAAAGCGTCAGGGTCACCGTCAGGATCTGACCCGCGTTCAGGTCACCGAGATCAAGTAGGCAGGTAGAAATGGCATCCAAAAAGGGAGTTAGCTCCACCAGGAACGGTCGCGATTCAAACGCGCAGCGTCTGGGCGTAAAGCGTCACGATGGCCAGCAGGTCAATGCCGGCGAGATTCTCGTTCGCCAGCGCGGGACCCACTTTCACCCGGGTGTAAACGTCGGCCGCGGCAAGGATGACACTCTGTTTGCACTCTCCGCCGGTGCAGTTGAGTTCGGTGCCAAGGCAGGACGCCGCGTAGTAAACGTGGTTTCCCAGTAACACAAAGATTTGATTGAGGCGGGCCTTCGGGTCCGCCTCTTTTAGTTAGAGGAGCATCATGGTCAGCTTCATTGATCAAGTGACGCTCCATTTGCGCGCCGGTTCCGGAGGCAACGGCTGCACCAGCATTAAGCGTGAGAAGTACAAACCGCTCGCGGGTCCAGATGGTGGAAATGGCGGAGACGGTGGCTCAATCTCTCTAGTCTCTGACCACAACGTCACCACCCTCTTGGAATACCACCACAGGCCTCACCGTTCGTCCGACTCCGGTGGCAACGGCCAGGGCGACTTCAACAACGGTTACCGAGGAGAGAACCTCGTGCTGCCCGTCCCGGTTGGCACCGTCGTCAAGTCGCCAGCTGGAGAAATTCTTGCCGACCTCGCCCATCCAGGCATGGAGCTTCTGGTCGCCAAAGGGGGGCAGGGCGGCCTCGGTAATGCCGCACTGGCAAGCCGCAAACGGATTGCACCAGGTTTCCATCTTCTGGGAGTCCCGGGTTGGCAGGGAGATGTAGTTCTCGAACTCAAGACGGTTGCCGACATTGCCCTGGTCGGTTTCCCCTCGGCAGGAAAGTCCTCGCTAATAGCCGCAATGAGTGCGGCAAGACCAAAGATCGCCGATTATCCCTTCACGACCCTGCATCCAAACCTTGGGGTAGTCCAGGCCGGCGATAAGCGCTACACCATTGCAGACGTCCCAGGCCTAATCGAGGGCGCAAGTGAGGGCAAAGGACTAGGACTTGAGTTCCTTCGGCACGTTGAGCGCTGCAGCGCCCTTTGCCACGTAATTGACTGCGCCACGTTAGAAAACGGCCGCGACCCAGTTAGCGATCTCAAGGTGATCCTTGAGGAGCTTGAGAGGTATGAGGTCCCTGAGGGGCAGACTCCGCTAATTGAAAGACCGCAGGTGGTAGTTCTCAACAAGATCGACATTCCAGATGCGAAGGAGCTTGCTGACTTTGTGCAAAAGGACTTTGAGGAGCTTGGCTATCCGGTCTATCAGGTTTCGACCGCTACCCACGCAGGACTAAAGGAACTTGGCTTTGCGCTAGGCATGCTGGCCCAGGAGGGTCGCTCACAAGTGACTGAGGAGACCTCCAGGCGCTTCTCACTGCTACAAACTCAGCCTGAAACCTCAACCTTTAGTGTCACCCGGGAACAGATTGGTGACGAAGAGATATTCAGGGTGGTTGGCCAAAAACCAGAGCGCTGGGTCGCTCAAACAGAGTTTGGTAACGCTGAGGCCGTTGGTTATCTCGCCGAGCGACTTCATAAGCTTGGCGTCGAAGACCAGCTGACGAAGCTGGGTGCTCGCTCCGGCTCGACAGTGATTGTAGGTTCCGGAGACGGTGTTGTCTTCGATTGGGACCCGATGATCTCATCTCTTGCCGAAATGGCTGATGCTCGTGAGGTCGCTGAAAGAATCGACCCCAACGATCGTCGCACCAACAAACAGCGAAGAGCTGAGTATTACGAAATGATGGACGAGCGTGCCAGGGGTCGTGCAGAGCGAGAGGCTGTGCGCGAATCAAGCATTTTCACGGAGGACGAGTGAGAACCGCAGAAAGATTGGCTGGGGCAAAGAGGATAGTCATCAAGGTGGGCTCCTCCTCAATAACAGGTGCCAACGAGGCAAACCTAGATTTGATTGTTGACTTCGTAGCCGAGCAGTCGAAGTCCGGCAAGGAAGTAATTGTGGTTAGCTCCGGTGCTATTGCTACTGCTGCTCCACTTATTGGCCTCACGGTAAAGTCTGAGGACCTGGCGACCAGCCAGGCTCTGGCCAGCATCGGCCAGGCGAGACTCATGGGGCGCTACGAACGTTCGCTTGACCGCCACGGTCTCATTCCGGGTCAAATTCTTCTTACGGTTGACAACCTCGACGAGGAGCAACCTCGGATGAACGCCTCAAGGGCGCTTGAACGACTTTTGGAAATTGGCGTCGTGCCGATTATTAATGAAAATGACTCGGTAGCGACCCAGGAGATCCGCTTTGGTGACAACGACCGCCTAGCTTCGAGAGTTTCACTTCTTGCCCAGGCCGACCTCCTTATTCTGCTTAGCGATGTCGATTCTCTTTATTCAAAGCCCCCTGGGGAAGACGGTGCGGAGCGCATCGCGGTAGTAAACCAGGCCGACGATCTTTCCCACATCCAGGTCTCGGGAACCTCTACCGGTTATGGCACAGGTGGGGCTCTAACGAAGCTTGCCGCCGCCAGGTATGCCGCAGAGGGCGGTGTTGGAGTAATTCTCACTGCAACCGAGCTGGTCTTATCGCTCGGCGAGGGAGATCCTCACCACACCTGGTTTGAGCCGGTCAATGAGGCAGCAAGTTAGGATTTTGGGATGAGTGTCCAGTCAATCCTCACAAGGGCGAAGGAAGCCTCGCCTTCGCTCGCCGCAGCCTCCACGGATACAAAGAATGCTGCGCTGGCGCGGATTGCTCAGCTGCTGCTTGATAACTCAAGTGCAATTGTTAGCGCAAACGCCTCTGATCTTGAGCGCGGAAAAGAAAATGGACTTTCACAGGGCCTTTTGGACAGGCTAAAGCTCGATGAGGTCAGGATTCAGGGTCTTGCGAGATCTATTGAAGAAATCATTGCTCTTCCTGATCCAGTTGGCGTCAGCGTTCAGGGCAAGACCTTGCCAAATGGCATCAGCCTTCAGCAGGTCAAGGTACCTTTCGGGGTAATTGGCTGCATCTATGAGGCGCGGCCAAATGTCACTGTGGACATCGCTGCCCTTGCTCTCAAAAGTGGTAACGCGGCAGTGCTCCGAGGAGGCTCAGCTGCCGAGAAAACCAATGAGGTTTTGGTTTCTCTAATTCAGCGCGGTCTGAAGGAAAGCTCGCTGCCAGAGTCCGGCGTCGAAACTGTTGATGAGTTCGGTCGCGACGGCGCGACAGAGATGATGCAGGCTCGAGGCCTAATTGACGTCCTAATTCCAAGAGGTTCCGCCGCACTTATTCAAAGCGTGGTGCAGAACTCTAAGGTTCCTGTCATTGAAACCGGCGATGGAATCGTCCACATGTTTCTCGATGAAACGGCTGATTTAGAGATGGCTCTGCCACTGGTTATCAATTCGAAGACTCACCGCCCATCGGTCTGCAATGCCTTGGAGACCCTCCTGGTTCACGCCTCTGCTGCCGAGAGACTGTTACCAGCCATTGGTAAAGCTCTTGTTGAAGCTGGCGTGAAGCTGCACGGTTGCGAGATCAGCCGCAAATACATCGAAGCTGAGCCGGCAACCGATGAAACGTGGAAGACCGAATATCTTTCGCTTGAACTGTCGGTAAGGGTGGTGAAAGACCTTGATGCGGCACTTGAGCACATCGCGAAGTACTCAACCCACCACACCGAGTCAATTGTTACCGGTGACCTTGCAAACGCAGAGCGCTTTCTCGCTTCGGTCGACTCCGCTGCGGTGATGGTCAACACCTCAACGAGATTTACCGACGGTGGGGAGTTTGGTTTTGGCGCTGAGGTTGGAATCTCAACGCAGAAGCTGCACGCTCGTGGACCCATGGGCTTGAGCGAACTAACCAGCACAAAATGGCTGATTAGGGGTAACGGCCAGGTCCGAAGCTAAACTTAGAGTCGACTTAGGAGAGACAGTGATTTCAATACTTCTTGAAGAGGCCATCGTCCATCACAACGAGCTACCAATGCCTGCAATTTTGTACGGGGCAATTGCAATGGTTGGCTTCCTAGCATTGGGCGCGGTTACTTGGTCCTATAGAGATGTTTCAAATCGCAACATGCGCCGGTCGAACCAGCAGGCTGGCCACTAGAAACCCATGAACGCCAAGGGGCCGCGCATTGGCGTGATGGGTGGAACTTTCGACCCAATCCACCATGGCCACCTTGTTGCCGCTTCGGAGGCGGCTGACGCTTTCGAACTTGATGAGGTCATATTCGTTCCAACAGGCGAACCTTGGCACAAGAAAGTAGTTAGCTCTTCAGAACACCGCTATCTAATGACGGTGATTGCGACCGCTGCGAATCCGCGGTTTGAGGTGAGCAGGGTGGACATAGATCGACCCGGAACTACATACACCGTTGACACTCTCAAAGAGATCAAGCGGCTCAAGCCAGAGGCAGAACTCTTCTTCATCTCGGGAGCCGACGCAATTGCGCAGATTTTGGCATGGAAGCAGATCGATGAGGTCTGGGACCTGGCCCACTTCGTTGCGGTGACCCGTCCGGGTCACAATCTGGAGCTTCCGAATGTCGAAGGTGCGAAAATAACGCAGCTCGAGGTTCCCGCATTGGCAATTTCTTCCACGGACATAAGAGATAGAGCGACCGCTGGTAAACCAATTTGGTATTTGGTGCCCGACGGAGTTGTCCAGTACATTGCCAAACACCGGCTATACAGGGGACTAGGTGACTCAACATCTAACTAGGCGAGAGCTTAGAGAGGCAGAGCGCAGGGGAGAACCAATTTCTCTGCAGCAGAACCAATCTCAGATGCTCACTGCGCCCCAATCGAGACCCCCTGAGAATCTGCCTCCCATAAAGAACCAAACGCCGCCTCCTGGCCAGCCGCAGCTCACTAGGCGCCAAATGCGCGAGCAGGGCCTCTTTGGAGCATTACCAAGGGTTGATGGTCCAGCTAAGTCGCCCAGCGCGCCTTCGGCAGACTCTGATTCGAGGCGAGCGCGCCGAGCGGCGTATGTCGAACCCATGACCATCGACGCGCCTGAGGTCGATTTTCCCGAGCCAACTTTTACAGGACAAAACCTATTTTCGGAGCCATCTACCGAGTCGATAGTTCTAGAGACAATGCCCGAAGCAATTTCGATGCCAATCGAGACTGGCGAGATTGCCATAACCGGTTCTATAGAGGTCATTTCTGGTCCAATGACGGGACCAGGCACAGCAGCACTTGAGGGTATGGACGGGTTAGACAGCGACGAGGGTGAAAGTGTCACGGGCGTCATTTCCACGGTTGAGCCGATCAGCGCTCTTCAGCTCATCGATGAGCGCTCAAGTTTTGTGGCTGTGCCTACAAAGGTCCTCAGAAGAGGCTGGTGGAAGCCGTATGCGGTGGGTGTGGGTGCAATTGGGCTTGTTGTAGCTGCAATACTTTCGGTAATGACAATTCTCAGCGCTGTTGGAGGCTAGGGCTTGGCCGCTAGCAAGGAGACAATCTCCCACCTCAAGATTGCCGCAGCAGCGGCAAAGGAGAAACTCGGTGAGGAGCTAGTTGCGCTTGATGTGACTGACCCCTTTGCTCTAGCGGAGGTGTTCCTGATCGTCTCGGCCAAGAACGAGCGCCAGGCGATAGCGATCGCCGAAGCCGTCGAGGATGAACTCGCAAAGCACAAGCTCAGACCAAGGTTCAGAGAGGGTAAACAGACTGGTCGCTGGGTGCTGTTGGATTTTGGTGACCTTGTGGTCCACGTAATGCACGAGCAGGAGCGAGAGTACTATTCGCTGGAGCGCCTATGGCGAGATTGCCCGGTTGTGCCCACAGATTGATTCTTGTGTAGACTGACAAAGCTTTCGGGCCTGTGGCGCAGCTGGTAGCGCACCTGCATGGCATGCAGGGGGTCAGGGGT
>JBMUBK010000056.1:0-7416 GCA_049457355.1 Aquiluna sp. | reverse complement strand
CATCGAGTCGCTCTTGCTTTTCAGCTAGGTCCTCCTGAAGTTTTTCAAGGCGCTGCTTTGAGGCCTCGTCTTTTTCCTTCTTTAGTGCAAGCTGCTCGAGCTTGAGCCTGTCGACCTGACGCCTAAGCTCATCTATCTCGACAGGTGCCGAGTCAATCTCCATGCGGAGTCTCGATGCTGCCTCATCAACTAAGTCGATTGCCTTGTCTGGCAGCTGGCGGCCTGTGATGTAGCGGCTAGATAGTGCGGCGGCTGCCACCAGCGCGCTGTCGGCAATTGTCACCTTGTGGTGGGCCTCATAGCGCTCCTTAAGCCCGCGCAAGATAGCGACGGTGTCCTCAACTGATGGCTCTCCGACATAGACCTGTTGGAACCTGCGCTCTAGAGCGCTGTCCTTCTCAATGCGCTCGCGGTATTCGTCCAGAGTCGTGGCGCCAATGAGTCTTAGCTCACCGCGAGCAAGCATTGGCTTGAGCATGTTTGAGGCATCCATTGAGCCATCGGCAGCACCAGCTCCAACGAGAGTGTGAAGCTCGTCGATAAAAGTAATCACGCCACCCTCAGCCTCTTGAATCTCTTTCAAGACAGCCTTGAGTCGCTCCTCAAACTCGCCACGGAACTTTGAGCCTGCGACCATGGCACTGAGGTCAAGACTGATCAGGGTCTTGCCCTTCAAGCTCTCTGGAACATCGCCTGCAACAATGCGCTGGGCGAGACCCTCGACAACTGCCGTCTTGCCAACACCGGGCTCACCAATGAGCACTGGGTTGTTCTTAGTTCTCCTAGAGAGCACCTGGCTAACACGTCTAATCTCACTGTCTCGACCAATGACCGGGTCAAGCTTTCCTGCCCTTGCCTGGGCAGTTAGGTCAATACCAAAGGCCTCTAGGGCTTTTACCTGTTCTTGCTGCTGCTCTTGCATTAGCGTCTCCTCCATAAAACTACTGAGCCCGACTTCTCGGGCCGCTGTCCCGGGTTCAGGCGAATAACACCCTGATCACCGGCTGCAAATACCCGATTACCGGGTTGGCTCATGAGTTGATCCGCAAGCTCTCGCTCGAGATCACGAACGCGAGACTTGAGGCTCACGTTCTCGTTTACTAGTTCGAGGACTCTGCGTATGCCCTCGAGGGAAACTCCCTCAGCACTGAGCTTTGCTACCTCTCTCAGCTTCGCAACATCCTGCATGGTGTAGCGACGGGAACGCCCCTGTGTTCTGGTCGGTGAGACCAAACCCATGCGGTCATACTGCCTGAGGGTCTGCGGGTGCATGCCGGAGAGCTCGGCCGCTACCGAGATCACAAACAGCGGTGTGTTCTCATCTAGCTCCATGGCTCCTCCTAAAGTGTTCCCGCCCTAGAAATCAGATCCTGACGAGGATTCTCGTCGGGTAGCTCAGCATCAAACTGCTCAAGCAGCTTCTTGGCCTTTGCGGGTAGGTGGCCTGGGACCATTACCTCAACCGTTGCCAGCAGGTCACCCTGCCGAGAGCCAAACTGGACTCCCTTGCCCTTGACTCTGAGAGTCCTGCCGTTGGGTGTTCCAGGGGCTACCTTCAGCTTCACTGGCTCTCCGCCGAGAACGGGGACCTCGATGGTTGCGCCAAGTGTTGCCTCGGCGTAGGTAACCGGAACCGAAACCCTGATGTTGTCGCCATCGCGAGTAAAGACCGCGTGCGGCTTCACCTTGATGGTCACAACAAGATCTCCAGCCGGTCCACCATTGGGCGAAGGTTGGCCCTTGCCCTTGACCTTGAGCTTCTGGTTGTCCTGAATTCCTGCCGGCACTTTCACGCTCACCGACTCGCTTCTGAGGTTTAGCTTGACGGTGGTGCCGTTGACGGAGTCGATGAAGTTGATCGAAGCGGTGGTGCTTAGATCCTGACCACGCTGCGGTCCAAAGCCTCCGAACCCACCAAAGCCTGGGAATCCTCCGCCGCCACCTCCAAAGAGGTTGCTAAAGACATCTTCAAAGCCTGCTCCCTGGCCTCCGGCCTGGAAGCGAGCGCCGCCGCCCATGGCCCTAATTGCGTCATACTCTCTTCGCTGCTCAGCATCGGAGAGCACGTCAAACGCTTCGGAAATGTCCTTAAACCTAGCCTCGGCAGCTGCATCTCCAGGATGCAGATCGGGGTGGTTTTCCTTGGCAAGTTTGCGGTAGGCCTTCTTCAGATCTGCATCAGAGACGTCCTTGGAGACTCCAAGGATTTTGTAGAAGTCCTTTTCAATCCAGTCTTGTGACGCCATCTAATACACCTCCTAATTACTTATCCGCAGGAACCGATACCGCAACCTTCGCAGGTCTTAGCAATCTGTCCCCGACCATGTAGCCAAGCTCGATTACATCTGCAATCACCGGTTCAGTGACCTCTTCGCTTGGGTTTTGAACCAGAGCCTCGTGCTTCTCTGGGTCAAAGGCTTCGCCCTTTTCACCAAAAGCGCTGAGCCCGAACTTTTCTCCCGCGGCCCTGAGCTTCTGCGCGATGGCCGCCATTGGCGTGCCATCCTGCAGATCCCCGTGAGCTTCGGCCCGAGTCAGATCGTCCATGGCTGGAAGGAAGGCCCTAATTGCCTCAGCTACTGCGAGCTGCCTCTCAACGCCTCGATCTCTCTCGACCCTGGCCTTGTAGTTAACGAAGTCCGCCTGGAGACGCTGCAGGTCCTGAAAGATCTCCAGCTCGCGATCGATGGCATCCTTATCGCCCTCGTCGCCAGTCTCCTCGGTAACCTCAGCACTAGCCTCAGATGCTGAGTCTGAGGGGTGCTCAGGCTCAGTTTTCTCCTGAGGCTCTTCGGCCGCGGGCTCCTCTGGCAAGTTTTCTTCGGGCATTACTTCTTGTCCTCAGACTCTGAGTCATCCTTCGACTCTTCCTCGTCCACTACCTCAGCATCGACAACGTCCTCATCGGAGGCTGTCTCTTCGGCACCCTCAGCAGGCTGAGCTGCGTAGATTGCCTCTCCCAGCTTCTGGGAGCTAGTGGTCAGTTTCTCCTGAGCGGTCTTGACGGCCTCGATGTCTTCGCCGGCAAGAGCGGTCTTTAGAGCATCGACATCGGCCTGAACCTCGGTCTTGATCTCCTCGGATAGCTTGTCGTCGTTGTCCTTGATTAGCTTCTCGGTTGAGTAGGCCATCTGCTCCGCCTGGTTACGAGTCTCTGCCTCTTCACGGCGCTTCTTGTCCTCAGCTGCGTGCTCCTCGGCGTCCTTCACCATGCGCTCGATGTCCTCTTCGGACAGTGAGCTACCGCCGGTGATGGTCATCGACTGCTCCTTGCCGGTGCCCTTGTCCTTTGCGGAGACGTGGACAATACCGTTTGCGTCAATGTCAAAGGTGACCTCGACCTGAGGGATGCCTCGTGGGGCAGGTGCGATGCCGGTTAGCTCGAAGTTACCGAGCGACTTGTTGTCCCTGGTGAACTCGCGCTCTCCCTGGAAGACCTGAATGGAAACGCTTGGCTGATTGTCATCTGCCGTGGTGAAGGTCTCACTTCTCTTAGTTGGGATTGCGGTGTTGCGCTCGATGAGCTTGGTCATGATGCCACCCTTGGTCTCAATACCCAGAGACAGCGGTGTGACGTCAATAAGCAGAACGTCCTTGCGCTCACCCTTGATAACGCCTGCCTGAAGTGCAGCACCGACGGAGACAACCTCGTCAGGGTTTACGCCCTTGTTTGGCTCCTTGCCGCCAAGCAGCTTGGTAACAAGCTCGTTGACAGCTGGCATACGGGTCGAACCACCCACCATGACCACGTGAGCGATGTCGCCCACCTTCACACCGGCCTCCTTGATTACATCCTCAAAAGGCTTGCGGGTGCGCTCTAGCAGGTCCGAGGTCAGTGACTCAAACTGGGCACGAGTAATGGTCTCGTCCAGGTTCGCAGGTCCTGACTCTGTAAGAGACAGGTATGGCAGCTGAATCTGAGTCGAGGTTGACTGGCTCAGTTCCTTCTTGGCTTGCTCAGCAGCCTCCTTAAGGCGCTGCAGGGCGATCTTGTCAGACGAGACGTCAACGCCGGAGGTCTCCTTGAACTGCTTCACCAGGTGGTCAACGACCCGCTGGTCCCAGTCATCTCCACCGAGGCGGTTGTCACCGGAGGTTGAACGAACCTGAATGGTTGAGAACTCGTCGTCCTTACCAACCTCTAGAAGCGAAACGTCAAAGGTTCCACCACCAAGGTCAAAAACCAAAATCAGCTCGTCTTCCTTGCCCTTGTCTAGACCGTAAGCAAGTGCGGCAGCGGTTGGCTCGTTGATGATGCGCAGCACGTTTAGTCCCGCAATCTCGCCCGCCTCCTTGGTTGCCTGACGCTCAGCGTCGTTGAAGTAGGCAGGAACGGTGATAACCGCATCGGTCACACTCTCACCGAGGTAGGTCTCAGCATCGCGCTTGAGCTTCATCAAGATGCGAGCGGAGATCTCCTGTGGGGTGTACTCCTTCTCGTCGACCTTGAACTTCCAGTCGGTGCCCATGTGGCGCTTAACCGAGCTAACGGTGCGGTCAACGTTGGTAACCGCCTGACGCTTTGCGGTCTCGCCAACCAGGATGTTGCCATCCTTGGTGAATGCGACCACAGAAGGGGTGGTTCTAAACCCCTCAGCGTTTGCAATGACCTTTGGCTCTCCGGCTTCCAGGACGGTAACCGCACTGTTGGTGGTTCCTAGGTCGATACCTACTGCTCTACCCATTGTTGTTTCTCCTTGTTTTTCAAACCTTTTGACTCAACTTGAGCCAACTGCACTCAAGTTTCAGTTATGTCAACACAATTGTCAAGTATTTATTCCAAAACTTGAGCGAAGTTCACTCAAGTTTTAGATATTCACCGGCTCGTCACTATTTGATGGGACATTTAGAGAGAGAAAAGGACTAATCTCAACCTCATGAGCAATGACGCTGTTGAAACTAAGAAGCCTCGTGGCACTTTTGCCTGGGCACTCTGGGACTGGGCAGAACAACCCTTCCCCACGATTTTTTCTACCTTCATCTTTCCTATCTACATCACAAGTGCCGCCTTCGGTCCGGAGGAAGACACCTCCAGGGCCCTCGGCCTTGCCGCCACCATTGCCGGAATTGCAGTCGCAATAGTTGCTCCGGTTTTTGGTAGGCGAAGCGATGAGGCCGGTAGACGAAAGTTTTGGCTCTTCATAAATACCCTGCTGCTCTCTGGGGTAATGGCAAGCCTGTTCTTTATTGAGCCAAACCCGCAGATGCTCTGGATTGGTCTGATCATCTTCTCCTTCGGTGGTTTTGTTCAGGAGATTGCCTTCATCAACTACTACGCAATGCTCAAACAGGTTTCTAAACCGAGCAACATAGGTAAAGTCTCAGGCTTTGCCTGGGGTCTTGGCTATATCGGTGGAATTCTCTTGCTACTGATCTCGCTAGTGGGATTTGTCCAGACCGAGAATCCTTGGTTTGGCATACCGCTCGATGATGCACTGAACGTCAGAGCTGTCTTCCTATTTAGCGCGGTCTGGTTCCTGGTCTTCTCCATACCGCTATTCCTGACGGTCCCCGAGGTGCCAGCAAAGCCAGACCGGGTGAAGGAGAACATTGTCGAGAGCTACTTCAAGCTCTGGGCGCAGCTCAAGTCGCTTTATCGCCAGGCACCCGAGACCCTGAAGTTCCTTATTGCCAGCGCAATCTATCGAGACGGGCTTTCAGGGGTATTCGCCTTCGGAGGCGCTCTGGGCGCCTTGGCCTTTGGCTTTGAGCTTGCAGAGGTCATCCTCTTTGGAATTGCTGCCAATGTCACCGCAGGCATTGGTGCAATGGTTGGTGGGTTCTTCGATGACAAGATCGGTGGCAAGCGCACCATCATGATTTCGCTGATTGGCCTCACGGTGGCAGGTTTTGGCGTCTTCCTGTTTGCCTCGCTCGGGCCCATTACCTACTGGATTGGTGGCCTAATTCTGACTTTGTTTGTTGGCCCAGCCCAGGCTGCATCAAGAGCTTTTGTGGCCAAGTTCACGCCTGAGGGTCGCGATGGCGAGGTCATGGGTCTTTACATGACAACCGGAAGGGCCGTTAGCTTCCTGAGCCCAATGCTATGGACTGCTTCGATTTCGCTCGCACTAACCTTTGGTTACACCAACGCCGAGGCGACCGTCTGGGGCATTCTTGGACTGATGGTTGTGTTGGTAGCCGGAATCCTGCTGCTTTGGAGAGTAAGCCCGAATCCGCAGGTCATAAGCGAGTAACTTCTACAACCTGTAGAATCTCTGCATGGCCATAAAGCGCAAGCAGGGAGAGCTCGAGTCAGAGGTGCTGGGTTGCCTCTGGGACAGGCCAGCGGGACTGACGAGCCAACAAATACTCGCGCTCTTGGGCGATGACAGCATCAAGATCACCACGGTCTTGACCGTGCTTTCCCGACTCGAAGACAAAGGCCTGATCAGCAAAGCTGCCGGACCTGGGAGAGGGTTTATCTTTCTGGCCACCACCAGCCGCGAACAGCACACCGCCAATGCGCTTGTTGAACTTGTGGGTCAGACGGGCAATCCAGCAATGGTCTTTAGCCACTTCGCAAGTGGGCTTTCAGCCAAACAGCTCAAAGAACTCAAGGAAGCGCTCGACAAGTAGTCTCTTTAGGTGGAGAACAACCTCTATCTACTGATACTCCTTCTGGAGTGGGTGCTGCTTGTGACGATCGCAGCCCCGATGTTCTTTGCGGGTAGATTTCGAAAGTCCCCCACCCTCGGCATTTTGCTCTGGCTTGTCTCCCTGCTAAGCAGCATCTTGGCGACAATCGCCGCACTCGCACTGGCCAGCTACTCGGTCTTCACCACCTACCAAAACCTTCAAACCGGAGATGACCTCGGCTTTGTTCTCATTGCAAGCTTCGCGCCATGGGTGCTGTTAGGTCTTGCAGGAATCTTGATAGCCGTGGGTAACCAGAGGCTAGCGCCGCTCTTTGAGGTCTCACCGGAGCTGGGTGACCTTGAGAGCCTGGGTGGCCGCTACATCATGCAATACCGCAGGGCAAGAATCATCGAACTCGAGATTCCCGGCTACTTTGCCCTCACCAGGAAGAAGACCATCTACCTCTCGAGGGCTGTCTTTGAGCTTCCAAGCAAACAGCTCGATGCGATTCTCAGACACGAGTACGGTCACATCAAACTCAGGCACTCTCTCATCAAAAAGATTGCCTACCTCATTTATCAACTCTTGCCATGGGTGGTCGCATCAAGAGCACTCAAGCGCGAGGTTGATGTGCTCTGTGAGCTTGCAGCTGACAACTACGCGCTCAAGAAGGTCTATTCGAAAGACCTAAATGAAGCCAGGCGTTTATTTCTCTAGGGGCTCGTTACCCACATCAGTGATGTGGAATCTCAGGTGGCTGCGGGAGGCGGTTGGCCCTCTTTGCCCCTGATACCTTGACCCGTACTTCTCGCTGCCGTATGGATTCTCACTGGCGGA
>JBMUBK010000055.1:0-7438 GCA_049457355.1 Aquiluna sp. | reverse complement strand
GCCACCGCAAGGTGGAGAAGGTGACTGTTTATGGAGCCCTTAGCTCGCCAAGTGCTCACCTGCTGGCTGCTTGGCTCGGTCAAAGCCTGAATGCAAAGACGGACGTGACTGAGGCCCTTGACGGCAAGACCGTGCAGGGCATCGCGGGTGTCGTTATCAGTTTTGATAGCGGAGAGCTCCGCGTGCTGCGATCGGGTCAGGTGGCGCTCATCTCGCAACCTGATGCCCCAGACTCCTCGGTCCTGTTGCCTCAGCGCAGTGACATGGACTGCCTAGTCGAAGACATGCGATACCTCGGCGAAGACAGCGTCTATGGCAAGGTCCTTAGTGGAACGCTGGGTAGCTAATGGAAAAGAAGATTCTAGAAAGCCCTGAAGCATTGATTGCCCAGGCGATAAGAGACTTCGAGGAGCTAGTTAGCGAGCTTCGAGAGTCCAAGTCAGACCTGACGGTCTTGCTCACAGGCGGCACTCTCGGAATCGAATTCATTGCGTCTCTCGGACAAACTTCATTGGATCTCACTAACATCCACTTCATATTCGGCGATGAGCGCTATGTGCCAAGGAATCACGCAGACAGAAACGAGAACCAAGCGCTAGCGGAATTTCCAGGTTTGGAGAGCTATCTAATCCGCTACCCGGAGGCTAGCGAAGATCTAGAAGATGCAAGGCAGGGCTTCTCGCTCGAACTTGAAAATCTCTTGGGCCCAATAGATAGCCCGTCGAGGCAAATTGACCTAACCATTTTGGGTATGGGGCCTGATGGCCACATCGCAAGTCTTTTCCCCGGCGCAGAGCATGAGACTGCGTGGATTGTCTCTGAAGATAACTCACCGAAGCCGCCAAGCAAGAGACTCAGCTTCAGCTACCAGGCACTGAACAACTCAGAGCGGGTTTGGTTTTTGGTAGCGGGTGCGGGTAAGGCCGATGCACTTAGAAGTGTTTATGCAGGTGAGTTGCCTGCATCGAAAGTCCAGGGTCTCTCAGAGACCAGATGGTATCTGGATAGAGAGATTAGCGACGCGCTTTAGCGGCAGCCGCTGCCTTTTCGCGGCGCTCACGTATTAGCTGCAGCGCCTCATCGAGGATCTGCTGCGCCTCGGCGTCCGTGCGACGCTCCTTAACGTATGCGAGGTGAGTCTTATAGGGCTCAATCTTCGCAACCAGTGGCGGGTTTTCCTTGTCCCTACCGGCCGGAAAACCGCAGCTTGGGCAGTCAATCTCCTGGGGGATGTCCTCCGCCTCGACGCTGGCAGCAAAGAAAGGGTGGTTCTCGTGGCCGTTAGCACAGTAGAAGCTGATTGTGACTTTTTCGACCTGGTGGCCACGGTCCTTTTCGCCCATAGGACCGGCGCCAACACGGGCACCTCTAATAGATGGTGAAGATGACATTTAGGCCCAGCCGAATCTAGTGAACAGTCCGAGGATGATGATTACCGTTACCCAAACCAGACCGAGAATCACGGTGATGCGGTTGAGGTTTCGCTCGGCGACTCCAGATGACTGCATAGAGCTGGTCACACCACCACCGAACATGTCTGCAACACCACCACCACGGCCTTTGTGAAGCAGGATCATGAGTATCAGCAAGACGCTGGTGATTGCTAGTAGCACCAGCAGTGCTGTTTGTAGTGCGGCCATTATTCCTCCGAAAACCTCGTCAAATTATAGAACTATGTGCTTTTTATAACGGGCAATACCCGAAAACTCGTCGGCAACAAGCGATGCACCGCCTACAAGCACACCATCTACCTCGCCACTTTGCAAGAAGCCGGCGACATTATTTGCCTTTACCGAGCCTCCATAGAGAATGCGAGAATTGGCTGCCTGCTCGCCAAAGTTTTCTTTCAGGGCCTCGCGAATTGCCTTGGAGACGTCCTCGGCCTCCTGCGCAGTTGCAACCTTGCCGGTGCCAATTGCCCATACCGGCTCGTAGGCAATTACGAACTCGCCAATACTTTCGTGTCCAGAGAGAGCCGCAATGGTCTGCTCTACGGGAACCGCGCTTTGCCCCCTGCTCTCAAGCTCCTCGAGGGTCTCCCCTACGCAGATGACCGGCACAATCCCTGAGCTGAAGGCCGCAGCAACTTTGCTATTGACCGTCTCGTTACCCTCATCGTGGTATTGCCTGCGCTCCGAGTGCCCGATAAGGACGTAGTCCACATCAAGCTTCTTGAGCATCGCACCCGAAATCTCTCCGGTGTAGGCACCAGCCTCGTGCTCAGAGATGTCTTGCGCTCCCAGCTTGACCTCAAACTTTTCCGCATCAATAAGAGTTTGAGCGCTCCGCAGGTGAGTGAAAGGTGGAAAGACCGCGACCTCGACATCTTCGTAGTCGTGATCCGCGTCGTTTAGCGTCCAGCAAACCTTTTGAATCAGTGCGATCCCCTGCAGGTGATCTAGATTCATCTTCCAGTTGCCAGCAATCAGTGGCGTGCGCTTAGTCATCCAGAACCTCCAGTCCAGGTAGAGTCTTGCCCTCGAGATACTCAAGGCTAGCTCCGCCGCCTGTTGAGATGTGACCAAAGGCATCATCGCTAAAGCCCAGCGCCCTGACTGCTGATGCAGAATCCCCACCACCGACCACGGAGAGCCCGTCAATTTCAGTCAGAGACTTAGCTACTGCCTTTGTGCCGTGTGAGAAGTTCTCGAATTCAAATACGCCCATGGGTCCATTCCAGAACACCGTCTTTGAGCCTGCTAAGACTTCTGCAAATCTCTTTGCCGACTCTGGCCCAATGTCGAGGCCAATGCCGCCGCTACCAAACCGTGATTCCGCGATTTGATCTGCTGGAACGGTCTCAAATTCGGCGTCCTTGCTGAACCCGCTTGCAACAACGATGTCGCTTGGTAGCAAGATCTCAACCCCAAGCTGCTCCGCTTGATCGAGGAATCCGCGTACTGTCTCCAGCTGGTCGGACTCTAAGAGGCTAGAGGCAACATCGTGGCCCTTTGCCGCAAGAAGTGTGAACACCATGCCGCCACCAACTAGGAGTTTGTCGACCTTGGGCAGCAAGTTCTCGATAACCGCAAGCTTGTCCGAAACCTTAGATCCACCTAGCACCACGCAGTAGGGACGCTCAGGGTTCTCAGTCAGAGACTTGAGTACTTCGACCTCGCGCTCAATCAGAAGTCCGGCATAGCTTGGTATGAGCTTCGCTAGCTCATAAACGCTTGCCTGCTTTCTGTGAACAACACCAAAGCCATCGCTCACTAGAACATCACCGAGTTCGGCTAGGGCTTTGGCGAATTCCTCGCGCTCCCCCTGGTCGCTTGAGGTTTCCAAAGGGCTAAACCTAAGGTTCTCGATAAGCGCAACTCCGCCGTCCTCAAGCAGCTTTGCAGCGGCCTTAGCTTGGGCGCCAATTGTGTCGGAGGCGAAGACAACTGGTTGGCCCAGCAGCTCCTCAAGCCGAGCGGCCACTGGCTCCAGGGAGTAATTCGAATTCACTTGACCCTCAGGTCTTCCAAGGTGTGAACAAATCACCAACCTGGCTCCTGCAGCGATTAGGTGCTTGATTGTTGGCAAGGCTGCGCGAATTCTGCCGTCATCAGTGATTTGACCATCAGAAAGCGGAACGTTGAAATCACAGCGCAGGATTACCCTTTTGCCGCCTAAATCCTGAAGCGACTTGATGGATCTGAGCATTAGAGCTTGGCGGCTACCATCGCGGTGAGTTCGACAAGGCGGTTTGAGTAGCCCCACTCGTTGTCATACCAGCTTGAAAGCTTGACGGTGTTGTCGATTACTCGCACCAGACCGGCATCGAAGATCGAGGAGTGCGGGTCGGTGACGATGTCGCTCGAAACGATCTCATCCTCGGTGTAGAGGAGAATTCCCTTCAGCGGACCCTCTGCAGCCTCCTTGTAGGCGGCCTTGATCTCGTCCACGGTGACCTTCTTCTCAGAAACCAGAGTCAGATCCGTAATGGACCCGGTTGGAACCGGAACCCTGAGGGCAAAGCCATCTAGCTTGCCTTTTAGCTCTGGAAGCACAAGACCGATGGCCTTGGCAGCGCCAGTCGATGAGGGGACGATGTTGATTGCCGCTGCCCTTGCGCGACGGAGGTCCTTGTGAGGGCCATCCTGCAAGTTCTGGTCGGCGGTGTAGGCGTGGATAGTGGTCATCAGACCATTGACAATGCCAAAGCGGTCGTTGAAGACCTTCGCTAGAGGTGCGAGGCAGTTGGTGGTGCAGGAGGCATTAGAAATGATGTGGTGCTTCGCTGGGTCATAAAGGTGGTCGTTGACACCAATTACAAAGGTCGCATCCTCGTTGGTTGCTGGTGCTGAGATGAGAACCTTCTTGGCTCCTGCCTCGATGTGCTTCTTAGCCTTCTCGCCGTCGGTGAAGATTCCGGTGGACTCGATGACGATGTCGACACCCAATTCTTTCCATGGCAGATCAGCTGGGTCACGCTCAGCGAGCACCTTGATGCTCTTGCCATTGACGACAATGCTGTCGCCATCCACAGAAACAGCAGCGCCCAGGCGACCGGTTACCGAGTCATATTTCAGAAGGTGTGCAAGTCCTGCTGGGTCAGAGAGGTCATTTACGGCAACTATCTCTAGGTCTGAGTTTTGAGCGAGTGCTGCCCTCAGGTAGTTACGTCCGATGCGGCCAAAGCCATTAATTCCAACACGAGTCACGAAAGATACTCCAGATTTTTATTGAATAGAAAGCCCCGCGCACCTTTGGGCGGACCGCATTAGCCTAGCAGTAGCGACTTTGAGTGCACTGAAACAGAGCCAAAGCGATTCGCGACGTCTTCCCAGTTAACTATGTTCCAAAAGGCCTTCACATAGTCAGCTTTGACGTTCTGGTAGTCGAGGTAGAAGGCGTGCTCCCACATGTCCAGCATCAGAAGTGGAATGTTCCCCATCGCAAGGTTTCCCTGCTGGTCATAGAGCTGGCCAATAATCATTCTGTTTCCAAGGGCGTCCCAAGCCAGGTATGCCCATCCTGAGCCCTGAATTCCAATTGCCGCAGCCGAGAAGTGGTTCTTGAAGGCCTCAAACGAACCGAAGTACTCCGCGATTGCTGCAGCAAGGTCACCCTCTGGAGCCGAGGAGCTCGGACTCAGGTTCTTCCAGAAGATGCTGTGGTTTACGTGTCCACCAAGGTTGAACGCGAGGTCTTTCTGAAGCTTCGGCAAAGTTGCAAAGCTGTCCTCGCTCCGAGCCTTCTCCATCGCCTCAAGAGCGGCATTTGCGCCTGTCACATAAGCCTGGTGATGCTTGGAGTGGTGTAGCTCCATGATGCGGGCAGAAATGTGAGGCTCAAGGGCCGAGTAGTCGTAGCTAAGTTCTGGAAGTTGGTAGGTCATGGGTTTCTCCTTCTGATAGTTAGTTCTAAGTCCTAACCCGCTGGATTATTCCTCGAGCAGGTCTGCGATCACCGATTCGGTGTCTGGAATGCCTAGATCGGCAGCTCTTCGGTCGGCTGTCGCGAGAAGTCTCCTAATGCGCCCTGCGACTGCGTCCTTGGTCATCGGCGGCTCCGCCAGCCTTCCGAGCTCGTCCAGCGACGCATCCTTGTGCTTGAGCCTGAGCTCTCCGGCGTATTTGAGGTGCTCGGGTGCATCTGTGCCAAGAATCTCGAGCGCCCTCTGGACACGTGCACTTGCGGCAACCGCGGCTTGGGCACTTCGACGCAGGTTCGCATCGTCGAAATTCGCAAGTCGATTCGCCGCTCCCCTAACCTCTCGTCTGTTCCTTAGCTCTTCCCACTTGTCCACCTGGTCAATGCAGCCCATTTGACGGAGCAGTTCGGTAATCCCCTCGCCGTCTCGGACCACTACCCGAAAGACGTTTCTAACCTCACGCGCCTTAGCGTTTACTCCAAGACGCCTGGCAACTCCCACCAGCGCCATCGCCGATTCGTTACCGGGAGCTGTCACCTCGAGCGAGGTGGAGCGTCCAGGGTCAGTTAGGGTGCCGTGAGCTAGGAAGGCACCGCGCCAAATGGCCCTTGCTTCATCCATTGTCGAGGAGACCAGGGTGGCAGGTAGTCCGCGAACTGGCCTTCCCCGGTTGTCGATTAAGCCGGTTTGGCGGGCAAGAAGCTCTCCATCTCTGAGAACTCGAATCTGGTAACCACTGTTCTTGCGAAGTCCGCTTGCAGAGACCACGCTAAGTTCGGCTTGAATGCCATAGAGCTCGGCGATGGCCCGGGTTAGACGCCTAGCTAGGGTGGCAGAGTCAAGCTCAACCTCAATGGCTATCCGGC
Organism: Aquiluna sp.; assembly: GCA_049457355.1. Classification (GTDB taxonomy): domain Bacteria; phylum Actinomycetota; class Actinomycetes; order Actinomycetales; family Microbacteriaceae; genus Aquiluna. The sequence goes on along the minus strand of JBMUBK010000055.1, from coordinate 1,210 downwards.
CTGAAATTAGATGCAACCCCCCACAAAAACGCAGGATTGTGGCAAGCTCGGCAGCCCTAACCAGGCTGTTGCCGGTTGGTACTCTTGCGAGCTCGTCCTTGATTGCAGCGGTGAGCGCCACGATTACTCCCTACCCAAGTCTCGGTGTTGCACGCTGATCGTCACATCAGCCTCCTTCTCAAGTCGCTTTGCAATCTCATTAGCCATGGCCACCGAGCGGTGCTTGCCGCCGGTGCATCCAATCGCGATGGTTGCGAATCTCTTGTTTTCGTTTCGGTAGCCGGCAAGAACGCTGTGCAGGGATGCTACGTAGTTTGTCAGGAAGTCCTCAACGCCCGGCTGTCCGAGAACGTAGGCCCGAACCTCGTCATCGTTTCCGGTCTTTGCCCTCAGCTCGTCCTTCCAATGCGGGTTAGCTATAAACCTCGCATCGGCAACCAGGTCGGCATCTACCGGAAGACCGTATTTGAAGCCAAAGCTGAGCACATTTATCTTTAGTGCCTTGGAGTTGTTCGCAAAAGCCTCGGCAACTCTGTTGGTGAGCTGGTGAACATTGGTCTCAGAGGTGTCGAAGATTAGGTCGGCACTCTCTCGCAAACCCATGAGCTCACTGCGCTCTTTTGTTATGCCATCGAGCACCGTTGCGTTCCCCTGCAGCGGATGTGGTCTGCGCACTGACTCAAAGCGCTTCACAAGCGCGCTGTCGCTAGCTTCAAGGAACAGCACCCGAACCACGATGTCCCGCAACTTCAGCTCCGCCAGTTTGGTCTGGAGCTCGTTGAAAAACTCCCCACCGCGAACATCGGTAATAACGGCAATCTTTGGGAGTTTGGACTTGCTGAGTGCGAAAAGGTCACTGATCGGTCCGAGCATTTGCGGGGGCAGGTTGTCGATCACGTACCAGCCCTGATCCTCAAGCGCATTTCCTACCGTTGAGCGGCCAGCGCCAGACATGCCAGTGACTACTAGCAGTTCCGGTTTTTTAGCGTCTTCCATCTCTCCCCTGATGATTGGTTACAGGTTAGTCCTTCGGCGTGTCGCGCGTGTCGCCTTCTTGTAAATCACCGAGATATTCACTTACTTGTTTTGCCAGTTTCAGGCCAAAGCCATCCAGCGTGGCGATCTCTTCGGCGCTGGCTGCTCTGATTCGCTTTAGCGAGCCATACTTTCTCAAAAGCAGCCTCACCTTCCGCTCCCCTAGTCCGGGTAT
>JBMUBK010000054.1:0-7527 GCA_049457355.1 Aquiluna sp. | reverse complement strand
CCTCGCCACTCATTTCGAAGCAGCCAACCTCATCGGTTGGGCCAAAGCGATTCTTTAGGGTGCGAATGAACCTAAGAGAGGTCTGCCGGTCGCCCTCGAAGTGGCACACGACGTCGACCAAATGCTCGAGAGTCCTCGGGCCTGCTATCGAGCCATCTTTGGTGACATGACCGACCAATACCAGCGGTGTTGAGCTCTCTTTAGCAACTCGAATGAGGTTGCTTGCCACCTCTCTTACCTGTGCCGGCATGCCAGCAACTCCATCGAGGTCCAGGCTTGAGACGGTCTGAACCGAGTCCACGATTATGAGCTCCGGATCGACCTGGTCAATCTGACCCAGAACGCTCGAAAGGTCCGTCTCGGTTGCAAGAAATAGGTTCTCGGATAGTGCGGAGGTCCTGGTGGCACGCAGTTTTACTTGAGAAGCCGACTCCTCGGCGGAGACGTAGAGAACTTTCTTGCCGCCCTTTGCGAGCCTTGCGGCAACCTCTAGAAGCAGAGTGCTCTTACCCACTCCCGGTTCACCTGAGAGAAGCACCACCGCTCCCGGAACAAGCCCTCCGCCTAGAACGCGATCAAACTCCTGAACCCCTGTCGGGTAGTGACCCTCGCCGCTTACCTCAATGTCTGTAATGGGCCTTGCTGCTCGAGCCGAACTGATCTGTGCAGGCTTTGCCTTGGTGACGGAGGTGGTCTCTGAAACAGTTCCCCAGGCCTGACAGCTACTGCATTGGCCAACCCATTTGGCCGTTGACCAGCCGCACTCGCTGCAGCGATATTCACTCTTAGTCTTGGCCATCAAACCAAACTACCGCTACCCACCCCCACCTAAACTTCTTCTCTCAACAGTTTTTTGGTTTGGAGCGAGGTTTATGCGCAGGCACTCCTTCGAACTTTGGCTAACCCTGATGGTCTCCTTGGGGGCAAGCACGATCTATGCCGTGCTGAGCCTGCTGCGAATACTGAATTCAACCCAGGGCCTTGCCGGTTCTTCAACCACCATCAATCGCCCTCTCGCCCAGCAGGGCTGGCTGGATTTTATTTCTCAGCTTGCCTCGATTTCACTCTCTCTGGTCCCAGTCTTGTTGGCGCTCTACTTTCTTAGGCTCGATCGCATCAGCATCGGGCTCTTGCCCAAAGCTAAGGATTTCCTTTGGGGTCTTGGGCTGCCAATCGCAATTGGAATACCGGGGATTGCCCTTTATGTGTTGGCGGTTCAGTTAGGCCTGACCGCGCGGGTAATACCCAGCTCACTCGGTGACTACTGGTGGACGCCACTGATTCTGTTCTTGGCGGCACTGCGAGCAGGACTGCAGGAAGAGGTCATTGCAGTTGCGTTTTTGGCCAAGAAGCTTGAGCTAATTAGACCAGGGCTCACTATTGCGGCAGTGGTTCTAATCTCGAGCCTCTTCAGAGCCAGCTACCACCTTTACCAGGGCTTCTCGGCATTTATAGGCAACTTCCTGATGGGCTTGGTCTTTGCCTACCTATTCCTTCGTGGTGGGAGGGTTGCTCCGCTGGTGATCGCCCACACCACCATGAATACCGCCGTGTTTATTGGGTATCCGTTGGTTGCCCCATACCTACCAATCTAGGATTTAGCCATGGATAACCTCAGGGTATGTTTTTTGGGCACCGGCTCAATGGGCTCGGCAGTGCTAAGAGGCCTGATCGACTCCGGACACCCTGTTGAACTCATATCCGCAACCACTAAGAGCGAGAAGAGTGCCGTTAGCCTCAGAGCGATGGGCGTTAGCGCGCTCTCGGTTGAGCAGTCGCCGGACGCCAATGCCCTGCTTTCGGGGGATGCGGATGTTGTCGTGCTGGGTGTGAAGCCCTACCAAATTGTCGATGTGCTAACTGAGATTGCCGAGGAGCTCCCCAAGAACTCTGTGGTGATTTCGATGGCCGGGGGCATTGAGCTAAAGACCATGGCAGCAGCTCTCCCTCAACACAAGAACCTCATCCGCTCGATGCCAAACACTCCTGCAATGGTTGGTCAAGCGGTAACGGGGCTGGCTCCCCACTCCACCGCAAGCGCCGATGCCCTGGATGCGGCGCAGTGGCTTTTCTCTTCGGTTGGGGAGGTTGTCAAGGTCGAAGAGCAGCAGATCAATGCTTTGAGCGCAATCTCTGGCTCGGGCCCGGCCTGGATTTACTACATCATCGAGCAGTGGGAAAAGGTCGCCATCTCGAAGGGCTTCACCCAGGAGCAGGCAGAGACGCTTGTGCGCTCCACGCTTTTCGGATCCGCGGCCCTGTTGGCAGACAGTGGCGAAGAGCCAAGCGTGCTTAGAAAAAATGTGACATCACCGGGCGGCACAACAGAGCGCATCATCGCAACATTGGATGAGGCGAATCTTGAGAAGCTTTTCTCCAGTGCCCTAGATGCGGCAGTCAATAGGGCAAATGAAATAGCCGCCGCAAAGGATTAGGCTTTAGTCATGGCAGACATTTTTGAGGCAATCGCCGACCCAACACGGCGCAATATTATGGAGACTCTGCTCTCGGCACAGGTAGCCGGCTCAGAGCTAACAGTAAGTGAGCTTGTTCAGAAGACCGGCTTGGGCCAACCCACAGTCTCAAAGCACCTCAAGACTCTTCGTGAGGTCGGCCTGGTTGCAGCGCGCGAGGATGGCCAGAAGCGTTTCTACTCGGTTACCCCTGAGCCGCTCGAGGAGATTGAGGACTGGATGATCAACTTCCTCTCGCTCGGCTTTGAGGCTGAGGGTGAAGAGGACCTCGCAAAGAACCTCAGTGAGGCAGGAGAGAAGCTGGGCCACTGGATAACCGAGAAGGCATCCTGGCTCGGTGAGCAGCTCCGCGCTCGCGCAGACGAGCTCGATGTCGATGTCGACCCCAAAGAACTTGGCAAGAGGCTAGGTCGGAAACTTGCCGAGACAAAGGTCGATGCCGAAAAAGGCGCAAAGGACTTCGAGAAGCTAGCCAGGCAAAAAGTCGAAGAGGTTGTTGACGATGTTCGAAGTGAAGCTACTCACTTCGCAGAGGAAGTTAGGGCAAAGGTCGGCAAGAAGTAATGGCTGAACGTAATGATGAACTCCGCAATTTCGCAGAGAAGCAGCTGAAGAAAAAGCAGGACTTTCGGACCTACATGTGGGTCTACGCGGCAGTCGTCGCATTGACTTCCGGGGTCTGGTTCATAACATCGCCGAGTGCTCCCTACTGGCCAGTATGGGTAATCCTGGGGATGGGTATCGCAGCGATTTTTGTGGGCCTAGACGCCTACGGTCGCCTGGGCGGCAAGCCGATAACCGATGAGCAAATCGATGCCGAGGTTGAGCGCCTAAGGCGCAAGGGCTAGACTTTGGCAGGTTGCCCACAAGGGCAAAAAGAACATAGACGAGGTTTTTGTGGGTTCAGTAATCAAAAAGCGCCGCAAGCGCATGTCGAAGAAGAAGCACCGCAAGCTTCTTCGCAAGACGCGCCACCAGCGTCGCAACAAGAAGTAGTAACTACCCGCCCAATGAGGCGGGTTTTTACTTTTGACCCCTCAGCTCGCGCCTGCGCTGGCGCAGAATCTCCCAGCCCGCAGCTACCGCATAGCGCCTTAGCTGGGCATCGGGATTCACAGCCACCTGGTTCCCCACGGCACTGAGCATGGGTAGATCGTTCACTGAGTCCGAATAGGCCCATGACTTTCTCAGGCTTATACCCCGCTCCTTAGCAAGTTTCTTTACCGCCTTGCGCTTGGCTTTGCCGTGGAGTGGGGCTCCGACTAATTCGCCTGTCAGAACTTTGCCATCATGGCCGACAATTGTTCCAAGAGCTCCAGTTGCACCCAGATCCTGGGCTATTACTTCCGCTAGCTCCACGGGCGAGGCTGTCACCAACCAGACCTCATGACCCTGTTGAAGGTGATGCTTTAGCCTCTCAACTGCCCTAGGCCAGAGTCTTGGCTGGATTTCGTCCTTGTAAACCTGGTCGACCAGTTCTTGGAGCTCCTTTACCGAGTGCCCGCGGGTGAGCATGAGGGCACGATCTTTGATGTCGGCCATTTTGGAGGTCTTCTCTCCACGCCTTATAAACATCACGTGTTCCCACATGAACCGCCAGACATCGCGGCGCTTAATGCTGCCTCCGGTAAAGGCAACCTTGCCAAAGAGAATTGCAGTTGAGCCACAGACCAACGTGTTGTCGACATCGAAGAAGGCGGCAATCTTCTTTGTCGGTTTCGCGGCTTCGGGGATCACCCGCTAAGTCTAGAGCTGAAGAGAATCACCTAGTCTTGAACCATGAAAGAGCCAATCGAGATTCAATTGGTGATTCGGCAGGGCTGCCACCTTTGCGTTGCAGCCGAGTCCGACCTGGCAAGGGTCATTGCCCGTTTTGCCGCTGAATATCCCGAGCGCGAATACACAGTTGAGCTTGTCGACATAGCCGACTATGACAAATTGCAACGCTTTAGCGAGGAAGTGCCAGTTTTGCTTATCAACGAGAAGCAGATCTCATTCTGGCGAATTGATGAAAAGCGGGCCTTTGAGAAACTCAGCGAGCTCGCATGAGAAGGATTATTTTCTGGGCCCTGAAGAACTTCTGGTTTCCCATCCTTATTTTTGCTCTCGCACAACTTGGCAAGAGGTATCGGTGGGCGGCTGATTTTCACGCCAAGCTAAACAAGTTTAGGTAGTTGTTGCATTATTACTACATAGCATTTATGCTACATCCATGGGTCGCAAACCAAAGTCTGAAGAAGAGCGGGTAGCCAACCGCGTCGAAGACTTGCGAGCCAGAAACAACCTGTCTCGGCAAGAACTCGCCGAGCAGGTTGGTGTTCACTACCAAACCATCGGATACATCGAACGCGGTGAGTACTCGCCATCGCTTGTGTTGGCGTTGCGCATCGCTTCGGTCTTAGGAGCCAGTGTCGAGGAGATCTTCTGGCTCGATGAGGAAAACAATGAGTAACGAACTTCTAGTCATCTTTTACATTCTTGCAACGCTGGCGGTCGCTTACCTCTGGTTTTATCCAAAGGTCATCGGCGAAAATGTCAAACTCATGGCGTGGATGGATATTCTTGTTACAGGCATCCCGCTAGCAATCTCCGCATTGCTTTTCTGGGAGTCGAATCCACCACTCAGGTTGTTTTTTTTCGACCTCAACTGGTTCTTCTTCACCCTGATCGCAATGTTTGCAATTGAGCTTCCGATCTTTCTTCTTTATCTCCGAGCCCGGGGTCTTAGCGAAAAGTACTGGGCAATGTTCAGGATTGCACCGAAGGGCTCCCCCGATGCCGCATGGGCCTCGGCATCCGTTGAGTCCGTAGAGAGACAGCTCAATGACACAAGGTGGGATGGCCTTCGGACGCGGGGTGCAAAGACATTTCTGCTGGTGGGCTCAAACATCATGATTCTTTTCGGAACGGGATTCCTGGTTCTAGTTGGCGACAATCAGTGGACCTCATATGGGCTTATTCACATTTTGCTCATTTTCGTTTTTTGGTTCTTGCTTCGCCAGTCGGTCAGGCTTGTCGCCGATGCGCCAGAGGAAGCCCTAGACGAGATGATGCTTGAACTGAGAAATCGCAGCTACGTTGTCGCATTTCGTTGGCTGACAACCTTGGTCGCACTCGGTGTGACGGCTCTTATGATCTTCGCAGTAATCTCCGACTTCCAGCCTGGCTCTGATGGCTTCAATTACGCTCTGAACCCAACTTGGCCTCAGGTCCAGGCGGTTTTTTGGCTCTACTTGGCCTACATCTTGATGTTGCCGTCAATGGCCCTGATTTCTCTGGGACTGAAGAGGGAACGAAAGAAGAGCTAGACATGCAGATAAGAGATAGCTTCCCCGACATCCTGCGCGGCTTTGCCTTGCTGGGCATAGCTATGGTCAACGTTCAATACTTTGCAGTCGATACCGTTAGCGGCTTTGAGTCGGCTGACCTCGCCGGCAGTGCTAACTCCGCTGCAGCCTTCATCGTGATGCTCTTGTTCCAGTCAAAGTTCTACCTGCTGTTTTCGTTCCTCTTTGGTTACTCCGCTCACTATGTAATTAAGGGTGAGCGGGCAAATCGTTCGCGTTGGGTTGGTAGGTCTGTCGGGCTAATTCTCTTTGGTGTTGTCCACTTCGTCTTCCTCTTCCACGGCGACATCCTGTTCCTCTACGGAGTATTTGGACTTGTCCTTCTGGCCTTCTACTTCCGACCAGATAAGACGGTCAGACGCTGGGCAAGAGGGATCTACATATTTTCTGCAGTCTTTTTCACTCTGCTTGCTCTGTTGGTGGCAGTTGGGGAAGCATTTCTCGCAAGCAAAGGCAAGACCCTCCCAGATGACACTTCCGGCCTAGGGGGCCTAAACCAGGCGCTTGCCTCGGGTGGATTCCTTGAGGCCGCTGCTGCCAGATTTGAACTCTGGCTCACCTTCGCACCTCAAGGCTTCCTGTTGCAGGGGCCTTTGGTTATGGTCGCATTTTTGGTCGGAGTCTTGGTTGCGAGAAAGAACGGTCTAGCCTCTGGAGCTAATCCCGCCCTGATGAGGCGCATGGCTATCTGGGGCATTGCCCTCGGACTTCCTTTGCAGCTGGCCGCGGCAGCAATCTATATCTTCAACCTGCTTGCGGATCAATACAGTCTCGGTCTATCGCTTATCTCCTTGGCGCTGAACTTCCTCACCGCACCGATTCTCTCTGCGGGTTATGTGGGAGTGCTGTGGCTGATCAGCGAAAGGTTGGGTGGCATTGCGCTGCTCTCGGCGGCAGGTAGGCACTCGCTGACCATCTACCTATCCCAATCAGTCATCTTCTCCGTGCTCTTCTCCGCTTGGGGGCTTGGCTTGTTTGCCCAGCTCGATGCCTGGCTCGTCGCCCTAACCGCCTTCCTCACTTGGTTGGTGCTGAGCGTGCTGGCGATGGTAAACCTCAGGTTCTTCACCAGAGGGCCCATGGAGACGGTCCTGACGAACTTCTCAAAGCTGTTTGTGAGAAAAGCGTGAACCTCGAGCAACTAGGGCTTTTTGGAGTTTTTCTTGCCGGTGCAATTCCATGGTTCGAAGCAATTGGGGTGGTTCCCGCGGGAATCATCTTTGGCCTCAATCCCACCCTCACCGTAATAGCCGCGGCAGCCGGAAACCTGATCACCATTGCCGTGTTTGCCTATGGCGGAGCCAAGATCAGGGCCTGGGTGATCAAACGACGAGAGGAAAAAGGAAAGCAGCCTAAGTCTGACCGGTGGACTAAGGCCCAAAAGGCCTTTGACAAATACGGCATCTATGGAATGGCCCTACTTGGCCCACTCATCATAGGCACTCAGTTTGCTGCCGCTGCCTCGGTTGCGGCAGGAGTGAAGCCGGCGAAGGTAACTCTGCTTGTCTCTACTGCGATGGTGCTTTGGGCGATAGTGTTTGCGTTCTTGACTCTCTGGCTTGTTGAGTTTGGCGGATTTGATACCTGGCTAGGACAAAACGACTAGGGCTGAAGCCTGTTTGGTCCTCGGAAGAGGAAGCTTGCCTCGCGAATGTTGGGAAGCTCCAGCATTAGCATCACGACTCTCGTTAGCCCCATACCAAAAC
>JBMUBK010000053.1:0-7586 GCA_049457355.1 Aquiluna sp. | reverse complement strand
CAGGCAAGACCAGCGGGCTAATCTCGACGCCTTCCTCGTCAAAGCAAATGGCCACATGAGGCACGTCCCGGGCTAACCAGGTTTGGTAGGAGTTCGGATCAACGATGTCATTAGCGATAAGCACTGCAGCCGTGACGGTGTCGAGTGAGCCAGATCTGCGCGAGTGAAACTGCAGCTGAGTGTTTTCGAGCTGAGCTTTTGCACTCGTAGCTCTCGGAACGCCGATGCTGGACCTTGGATGACCAAGTGGCAGGCAATCTTTATCGCTAACCCTGAGTTGATCGAGGGTTAGAAGTGTGCCGACCTCGGATGCGGAGAGCGCCTTAGCAAAAACCAATCCGGTGCGGCCGAGGCTCTCTATGAATACGCGTGCGCTTTGTCTCCTAGCTAGTGCGTCTGCAAAGTTGCCTTCGGCCGAAAACAGCCTCGCTAGCTCTGCGAACTCTGTATCGATTTCTGCCGCTGTCAACTCCGGTGGTAGTCGGCCGCTCACACTCAACACCGAAGAAACACGTTCAACAACGCTCCTAACTGTCTCGCTGTCAGCTCTAGTAATCTGTGGCAGACACTGGACTTGACTGGCGGTAATTCCAGCCTCCAGGTAGTCAAGAATTCTGAGCTCTGGTTCGCTGAGCGACTCGATTCTCAGTGGTTTGCGATAGCCGTATTGCCTGATGTTGTCGGCAAGCCAGAGTCTTGCAAGTCGGGGATTGATTTGTGTCGCCACTTGGGGAGTGTGGCAAAGAATTGCAGATTGCTCCCAAGGTTTTCCACAGCCCTAGTTATCCAGTAATTTGCGAAGCCCCTCATCAAAATCGTCGTCCGAGCGCTCGAGCCGAGCAACGACGAGCGACGGGTCGGATATTTCCTCAACCGAAGGCAACTGGTCTGGGTGCGACCAAAGCTGGTCGCGCTTCTGCCCGCCCAGCTTTGACACTTCCTGCCACATCGCCTTTGCCTCCCGGCGCAGTCTGGGCTGCAGTTCGAGGCCCAAGAGAATCGCGAAGGTCTTCTCCGCTGCACCCTCGGTAGCTCGCTTTCTCGATGCGAGTTCAACAACACTCGAGATTGTGGGGAGGCGCTTGCCTGCTTCCTCTGCAATTGCATCCGCCCAGCCATCGATTAGCGCCAGCATGGTCTCAATCCTCACCAGGGCAGTTTCCTGGTCCTCAGTCCTCTGGCTCATCATGGCCGTTGCCTCCATGACGCGATTCATGGATTCCGGATCCTGCGGGTCAATCTGCTCAACCATCTCCTGAATGCCGGAGATCTCAACCCTCAGACCTGATGCGAACTCTCTTACCTGCGTAGTGATCTGGTCGCGGAGCCAACGGTTCGAAGCGTAGAGAGAGGAGATGGCTAACTCTCGGATTGCTAAGTAGATGACAATCTCCGACTTTGGCGTCTCAATATCTTTGATGAACTCGCCAACATTTTGAGTTATCAGTCCTGGGCGAGAGCTTATGGGGATGCCAATTTCGGTTGCAGAAAGTGTCTGCGTTGAGAGTTTGCCCATCGCCTGACCAAGTTGCATCGCAAAAATTGCTGCTCCCGCGTTACCAATGAATTTGCTTGCTGGGCCCAAAAGGTTCGCCAGTTCCTCGGGCATGGCCTCAACAATGTTCTCGCTCAGGGCTTTCGCCATGCTGCTTGCTACCGGCTCACTGAGCTCCGCAAAAAGCGGCATTGCGTCTTGAACCCAAACACTTCGTTTGAGCAGCTTGGGCTGCTCGGAGGTGGAAAACTGCGTCACCTCGGAAAGCCAAAGCCTGGCAATCTCGAAGGCGTTTAAGACTTCAGTTTCTAGATTTTCTAGGTTCTTAGACTCATCTTTTTTGGCAAGTTCCATTGCCTGGTTTTCAGCCATCTTCCAGTTAATGGGTCCTTCAGAGTCGGACATTAGGTTTCTCAGCTGAGAAAACATTTGACCCATCATTGCCGGGTTTGCACCAAGTCCGGCAACCTTAGAGAGTGCCTCAGGATCCAACTGCCCGCTAGAGAGCATCTTTCGAACCATCTCCTCGAGCTCTTCTCTGCCCGGACGGTCCTTCTCTGAGTCTTCTTCGCTCAAGTGGCACCTCCAACTGCTTTTCACGCTATCGCGAAGACCTTCTAAACGGCTGACAATCCTGAGTTGTAAGGGGAGTGTTCGCCAAGGGCGTGAGGGGGCAGCAGCTTATTCCAAGGTTGATTACTTAGCATTGACGCAATGTCATTTTTCTCCTCGAGACCTAGGCCCCCCAAGGGTTCGGCTAAGTGGATTGTCCTGAGCTTGGCGGTCATCACCTTGGGTTCGATGGCGGCTTTGCCGACAGGTTACGTCATAGAGCGGCCAGGACAGGTTTTCAATGTCATGGGAGAGATCTCGGGCCAAAAGGTAATCAGCTCTGCTGACGTTGCCGTATATGAATCTGATTCCAGGTTCGATATCACCACGGTGTCGCTACTGGGCAATCGAGAGTCGACTCCCAGCTGGGTGCAGGTTTTGTGGGCATGGGCGGACCCAGAGCAGATTGTCTTGCCACTGGATGAGGTCTACCCACCAAGCCTGACAACCGCCGAGATAAGAGCTGAGAGCTCCGCTCAGATGGAAGTCTCACAGCAGGATGCCATTGCGGCAGCACTTTCTGAGCTGGGTTACGAGATTCCACGAACCCTCTACGTGGCTTCTGTTATCGCGGATGCCCCCTCCTCTGGAATCTTGGTTGCCGGGGACTTTGTCGTTAGCGCCGGAGGCAGTGATGTCGTGTCCTTCGATGAACTAAAGGGCCAGATTCAGCTCTCCGAGGGACAGCCAATGATCATCGAAGTGATTCGCGATAGCCAGCCTTTGAGTTTGGAAATCACCCCAGAGAAGCGTGAGACCGACTGGGTAATTGGCGCAATGGTGGGCTACACATATGACTTCCCGGTGGATATTCAGCTGCAGCTAGGTGACGTAGGTGGCCCGTCCGGCGGGCTGATGTTCACCCTCGGCATTCTCGACGCTCTCAGCGAGGGTTCTATGGCTGCCGGCTATCACGTCTCGGGTACTGGAACAATCAATGCAGCCGGCGAGGTGGGGCCAATTGGCGGAGTTGGACTGAAGATGATTGCCGCCAAAAACTCCGGTGCCGACCTGTTTCTGGTTCCGCAGGGTAACTGCGAAGAGGCAATCGGGCAGATTCCCGACGGCTTGAGTGTTGTAACAGTGAGAGACTTGAGTGAGGCGCTGGAAGCAATCGATGCGCTGACAAAAGGAAACCAGCTACCAAGTGTTAGCTGTAACTAACTAGGAGAGATACATTGGCACAGAGCACCCCTCAACAGGGACGTAAGGTATCACCGGTATCAATCGCGTTTGGAATCCTGGCCGCGATTGTTTTTGCACTGGTGAGCGCGGCCGGCATCTACACCGATTGGCTGTGGTTCCGTCAGCTTGACTTTGAGGTCGTGTTCTTCACGCAGATCATCGCGCAGGTCATCGCGTTCCTTATCGGCTTTGTCATCATGACCGCAATCATTGCCGTTGGCCTGATGCTGGCATGGCGGACTCGTCCGATCTATTTGAAGATGCCTGAAGAGTCTCCTTTTCAGGTCTACCAGCAGCTTCTTGAGTCGCTTCGCAAGGTCGTAATGTTCGGTGTTCCAGCCCTCATCGGCCTAGGTGGTGGGCTGGTTGCAGCCAGAGAGTGGCAGAGTGCCCTGCTCTTTCTGAACGGCTCGGAATTTGGGGTGCAAGACGGCCACTTCGGCTTCGACGTTGGTTTCTTTGTCTTTGACCTGCCGTTCCTAACCTTCGTTGTTGGCTTTTTGTCGGGTGCTGTCTTCCTGGCGGCGCTAATCAACCTTGCGGTTCACGTTGTCTACGGTGGCATCCGCTTCAGCGGCAGAGAAATCTCAGTATCCAAGCCCGCAAGAGTTCAGCTATCGATTTTGGTCGCCATCTACCTGGTGATGCAGGGAGTGAGCCTGTGGTTCGACCAGTACTCAACGGTTGTCAATGACGGAGCTCTGTTCACCGGTGTCAACTACACCGACGCTAACGCCGTGATCCCAGGCCTTCAGATTCTTGCCTTTATCTCATTGGCTGTAGCAGTGACATTCTTGGTCACGGCGTTCTTGGCACAGTGGAGAATCTCAATCATCGCGACCGCTCTGATGGTCGTTAGCTCTTTGGTCGTTGGCGGGCTCTACCCGTGGATTGTTCAGACGTTCATCGTGGTGCCAAATGAGCGAACCCTTGAGGCTCCCTACCTCCAAAAGAACATTGAGGCCACCAGAACAGCCTTTGGCATCGACAATGTTGAGGTAATCGAGTACGACGCCAAGGTTGTTGCCGAAGAGGGTGCTCTGCGAAACGATGCAAAGACCACAGCCTCAATCCGCATTATTGACCCAGCACTGGTGAGCGACGCGTTCCGCCAGCTGGAACAGTATCGTCAGTACTACTCCTTCCCAAACCGCCTGCACGTCGGGCGCTACGAGATTGACGGCGAGACTCAGGACACCGTGGTAGCCGTTCGTGAGCTGAACCAAGCAGGACTTGGCGACTCTCAATCCTGGTACAACTCGACCATTGTCTTCACCCACGGCTTTGGATTTGTCGCCGCCTACGGCAACAAGCGTGACAGCGACGGAAAGCCGCTGTTCTTGCAAAGCGGTATTCCAACCGTCGGCCTGCTTGGTGATTTCGAGCCGAGAATCTACTTCGGTCTGAACTCACCGGAGTACTCAATCGTTGGAGCGCCAGATGGAGCCGATCCCCTTGAGTTCGACTTCCCGGCTGGTGAAGATGGCGAAAGAGAGACCTACACCACATTCAACGCCGATGGCGGACCAATGATTGGTGATCTTTTCACTCGTCTTGCTTACGCACTGCGATTCCAGAGCGAACAGATTCTGCTCTCAGACGCAATCAATGCAGAGTCCCAGATTCTCTACAACCGTGATCCAGCCGACAGGATCAAGGAGGTGGCTCCCTATTTGACTGTTGACACAGAGGTTTACCCGGCGATTGTCGACGGCAGAATCAAGTGGATAGTTGACGGATACACCACCTCTACCGACTTCCCCTACTCAAACCTCGAGCCATTCAACTTGGCAATTCTTGACACCGCGAGTGAGACGTTCAATCGCGATGTGTCTGAGGTGAACTACATCCGCAACTCGGTCAAGGCCACCGTTGATGCCTATGACGGTTCGGTTGATCTTTACCAGTGGGACGAGAACGACCCAATTCTGAACGCCTGGATGGGTATCTACCCAGATACAGTTCAGCCCCTCAGTGCAATGAGCGAGGATTTGCTGAGCCATGTGCGGTACCCAGCAGACCTATTCAAGATGCAGAGATCTGTTCTTGGTCGCTACCACGTGACCGAGGCGGGAGCCTTCTACTCCCAGCAGGATGCCTGGATGACTCCTAATGACCCAGTTGAGGGAACCGGTCTTGGCAGCTTGCAGCCTCCTTACTACCTAACCCTTCAGGCTCCTGGAGATGACGAGAGTGCATTCTCGCTCTACTCAACCTTTATCCCTCAGTCCACAGGAGAGACCACTAGAAACGTGCTCACCGGTTACCTCATCGCCAATGCCGAGGCAGGCGGAGAGGCTGGAAGGGTAAATGATGAGTACGGAAAGCTGACGCTACTAAACCTTCCGAGGGAAACAATTGTCCCCGGACCGGGCCAGGTGCAGAACAACTTCAATGCCGATAGCGATGTCTCCTCGCTACTCAACATCCTCAGACAGGGTTCGACCAGGGTTCTCAATGGAAACCTATTGACCCTTCCCGTTGGTGGCGGACTGCTCTACGTGCAGCCTGTTTACATCGAGTCAACGGGTGAAACCAGCTACCCACTGCTGCAAAAGATTCTTGTTGCATTCGGCGATCAGATTGCTTTTGAGGACACTCTTGAGCTTGCTCTTGACGCCCTCTTCGGAGGCGACTCGGGTGCCGATGTCGCAGACGGTGGCGTGACTACGGACACTGGTTCAGACGCAGGTTCAGACGCAGGTTCGGGTTCAAGTGCGGACTCAGGCAATGCGGCCCTAGACAGGGCCTTGAATGCTGCCAAGCGAGCCTTGGATGACAAGGCGGCGGCGCTCCGAGCCGGTGATTGGACTGCCTTTGGTGAAGCTGACGAGAGGCTCCAGCGAGCAATTGAGGATGCTCTCGACGCACTAGAGAACTAGCGGGCAATCTGCTATCGTTACTACTTCGCCGCGGGGTGGAGCAGTTCGGTAGCTCGCCGGGCTCATAACCCGGAGGTCGTAGGTTCAAATCCTGCCCCCGCAACCAAGAAACCCCCGAAGCTTTTGCTTCGGGGGTTTTCACTTGTGGAAAACCAAAGGCGACCAAGGAAGAATTTCTCTATCTTCCTCAGATGAGATTTCTTCCTGCCCTGCTGCCACTTTCCCTTTTGCTCGCATCCTGCGCTGCACAAGAAAGTGTGGATGAAGTCACCGCTTCGCCAGATGAATTAACCCTTGCTCTTGAGCGCTACGCCAGTTTGGAAAATGGCGAATCAGACTTTCAAGAGGTGCTCACTGGAAGCGCGCTGGTCTCGGCTCTTGAGACTCAGGCGCTACTCGAATCAGTTGGCTATCGACGGTTAGGCCGACCGAGCTTCGAGGTAATAGAGCTCTCTAGCGAATCATCGCGAGTGTGCATGGACCTGTCAGGGATCGCAATTGTCAACTCGGAAGGTGAGCGAGTCGAAACCACGGGAGAGAGATTGCAGGTGAGCGTGAAGCTTGAGGATGGGTTGATAGATACCTTTCAGGTCGGTGACAGCAAGTGCTGATTGAAATCTTGCTGGCTGCCAGCTGCAGCATTGAGGCTGCGGCACTTGGGGTCTGCGAATGCAGCCAGGATAAGACCGAGGGTTCGTTTGAGGTCTGTGCGACGGAGCGGATAACTGGTCGAGAAGATGTGATTCGAGAGGCTCCAGCCAACCCTCAGCCAAAGCCCCTGAGACTCTGCAGCTGGTATGCAAATGGCACCATCGACCTACCAACCCTGAGCGTAATAACGGCTTGGGTTCCGATTGGTTCTCGCTTATGCATTGGTGATGAGGTTCCCGAAGCGACTCAGCAGGTGGTGAGCATAGATGATGAGGTGTCGGATGTTTTTGGTGCAACATCACGAACGCCCTTTGCCTACTGGAGCCCTGGCGGCGAGGTTGAGGTGGGATTGCCTGCGAGCTTTTTTGTGGAGCTGGCAGCAGGGGAGTTTGCTGGCAACCTACTGGGCCGCAGCGCAACTATAAGGTTTGAGCCGGTCACAGCTCGCTGGCAATTTTCCGACGGTGAAGTACTTAGCGGTTTCAGCGTAGATCGGATATTTCAATCGCCTGGCAGCCTGAGCGCGGTTGCCAAAGTTCGTGTCCGGGCGAGCTACCAGTTTGCTGGCGGAACCTGGCAACAATCTGATGCCGAGATTTGGCTAAGTAGCAACGAGCTTGCGATCTCGGTTGTGGAAATTCCACGAAGGACACTCTTGGTTACCAGATAACAGAATCTATTCAGCTGGGACTCATAGAATCCCCAGAGTTGTTGAACATAATGGCGGGGAGCGAAAGGGTTGAAATGAGTCAGTTCCAAAG
>JBMUBK010000052.1:0-7705 GCA_049457355.1 Aquiluna sp. | reverse complement strand
TCCCGAGTCCTTCGATCGACCTCAGTGACCTGGACACCCTCGCAGAAACCCTGGAACTCATTCGCCAGGCTGGTCTGATCTAGGCCTAAATGCAGAGACCTCCGATTGCGGCAGTTGCGCTGGGCTTAGTTGCGGCGCTGGCTTCGCTGATTCCAATTGGGTATTTGCTGCTGAGGCTAACGGCAGGCTACGAGGCGGCGCTCGCTGAGTTAGCTAGGGCTCGAACCCTCGAGCTCTTGGTAAACACCGTTGGCCTGACAGTCAGCGTTTCACTGACGGCGCTTGTGATTGGAGCCTTCCAGGCCTGGCTAACGGTTCGAACAAACCTGCCATTCGCACCGCTCTTTGCGGTCCTTGCCACCCTGCCGCTCGCTATTCCAAGTTACGTGCTGGCCCTTGGTTATCTGAGTGTCTTTCCATGGTTCAGTGGCTTCTGGGCCTCTTGGTTCACGCTTTCCCTTGCCACAGCGCCCTATGTTTTTCTGGCTCTCTCAGCTGCACTCATTAGCTCAAACTACGCAGCCGAGGAGGTCGCGAGGTCGCTTGGCAAAAACCGGTGGCAGGTCGCAATCGGTGTCACCTGGCCACAGGTTCGCCCCGCAGCCTTTGCCTCGGTGCTGTTGGTTGCGCTCTATACGCTCAGCGAGTTCGGAGCAATTGCCCTTTTGCGCTTCGATACTTTTACCAGGGCCATCTATAACGCCTATCGCGGCTCTTTTGACCGAACCAGTGCGGCAGCTCTCGCTCTTGTTCTAGTGGTGTTGACGCTGATTGTGATCTATTTCGAGAGGCGCTATCGCGGGGACCGTTGGCAGGCTCCAACCTCTAGAGGAAGAAAACGCAGGATAGAGCTCGGAGGGGCAAGGCTTATTTCTATCGTTGGACTTTCACTTCTTGGTCTGGCGGGAGCGGGTGTGCCAATAGCTTCGCTCATTGGCTGGAGCTTCAATCAAGTTAGCTTTGACTTGCTCAGACTCGGAGAACTGGTGGCAAGCTCGCTGCTGGTTGCTCTTGCAGCGGGAATTGTCATTGGAGTCTTCGCTCTTGCCATCTCGATTTGGAACCTTCGGTTTTCAAGCAGGGTGTCAAACGCGGTTGATCTCACAGCTTGGGCTGCCCATGCTCTCCCTGCGGTGGTGGTGGCGCTTGCGCTTGTGTTCTTTGGGGCCAATCTCGTCCCTGCGATTTACCAGACCATCTGGCTCTTGCTTTTGGCTTATCTAATTCTGTTTTTGCCAAATGCTCTAGGACTGGTTGGCACTCCTATAGCGCAGGTCCCAAGGAGCATCGAGGAAGTTGCTCGGAGTCAGGGGCTCAGCAAGAATGCGGCGCTGAGAAAGGTGGTGCTGCCAATTGCAGCACCTGGAATCTTGGCGGGAGTCGCGCTGGCGGCATTGACTGTTTTGAAGGAGCTTCCGGCAACGCTGCTATTGAGGCCAAACGACCTAGACACCCTGGCAACCGAACTTTGGCAGGCAACTGAGGTGCTGGCATATTCTCAGGCTGCACCCTATGCGCTGGCGCTGATTATCATTGCGGGAGTGCCAGCGCTTGTTCTAAATGCCCAGGCTCGAAAACTGATTTCGGAGGTTAGCTAGATGCCACTTCTTGAAATCAAAGACGTCTCGATGAACTTTGGTGCTACCCAGGTGCTGTCTGGGATCACGCTCGAGCTTGAGAGTAAGCAGCTGCTTGCCGTCCTCGGCTCATCTGGTGCTGGCAAGTCCACGCTGATGAGGCTCATTGCGGGTTTTGATGCGGTGGCCTCCGGGTCGATAGTCCTTGATGGGGTGATTCTTAGCGACAGCACAACAACTGTTGCTCCGGAAAAGCGGAGCATCGGCATCGTGCCGCAGGATTCCGCACTCTTCCCACACCTCAACGTCAGACAAAACATCGGGTTTGGCCTCTCCGGGCTCGCCAAAGATGCCAAAGAGCAGCGCGTGAACGAGCTTTTGCAACTTATTCGAATGGAGGAGTTTGCAGGGCGGATGCCAGAGGAGCTCTCGGGAGGTCAGGTCCAAAGAGTTGCTCTTGCGAGAGCATTAGCACCCAAGCCAAAGCTAATTCTTCTAGACGAGCCTTTTAGTGCCCTGGATGCCGAGTTGCGCCAGCAGCTGAGAGACGAAGTTCGGCAGGTGCTGAGGGCTGAGGGAGCCACGGCCGTTATGGTCACCCACGATCAGGAGGAAGCCCTCTCGCTCGCGGACAGAGTGGCTGTCTTGCGCGAGGGAAGGATTATCCAGGTCGGCTCTCCATCTGAGATCTACAACTCTCCCGCCGATGTTGGCATTGCCACATTTCTGGGGGAGTCAGTCCTGGTTGACGGCAAGGTTGCCGGCGGGAAGATTTTGACCGACCTTGGGAGTCTGAGTGCTCTGAACAATGTGGTTGAGGGCGCCAGCGGGGTTGTGGCAATCAGAAGCGAAAACTTTTATTTGCAGCCAAACCCATCAGGGGATTCTGAGGTGGTCGGGCGAGTTTTCTTTGGTCACGATGCTCTGGTTGAGGTGCAGACACCGAAACTCAGGATTAGGGCAAGGTCGAATGGGCCCTTTGCACCTGAGGTGGGCATGAAGGTTACGGTGTGGGTTCGCGGCGCGGTGAATTTCTACCCCGCCAGCTAACTCTCAGTTTTGCCTCTGTACGTCCTACTAGGGTTGAGCCGCTGTATTCGGATTCTAAGATTCTGAGCTTTCGAATTGGTAGCCACTTGACGTTCGAGAGCTTTAGGGTCTTATGAATTGGTTTGATGCACAGGCGATAATCGACTCGTTTGGCGACTGGGCTGCAATTGCAGTCTCCCTGGTTCTCTTTCTCGAGACCGCGTTTATACCGTTCTCGATACTCCCGGGGGACTCGCTTCTCTTCTTAGCTGGGTTGGCGCTGTCAAACAGTGACAATTTTTTGCCGGACTGGTCCAGTTTCATAATTATTTGGTTCGGAGCCTTCTTTGGGTCTCAGACCGGCTATTGGTTGGGCAGACTCATTGGTCCTCGCTTGTTTGCAAAAGACCGCAACTTTCTGATTAACCGAACAAACCTCGATCGCACTCATGAATTTTTTGCTAGGTATGGCGCTCGCGCCGTGGTCCTAGCCAGGTTCGTGCCAGTGCTCAGGGCTTTTGTTCCAATGTTGGCCGGCATGTCAAAGATGAATCCAACCAAGTTCACCCGCCTGAACCTGACAGGTGCAACGGTCTGGGTCCTTGTGTTTCTAATTCCAGGGTATTTGGTCGGGGGTATGGCTGTGGTGAGGGAGAACCTGGAAATTGCAGTGCTGGTGATCATGATTGGCACCCTCCTCATTCTTCCTTTGGAGGTAGTTCGAGATCGCGTTGTTGCGAGGCGACGAGCTTCCATCAAATAGCCGAATTCTTTCGCATCACTTCTACACTTAGTCAGATGCGGAAACTAGCCCTTTTGGCAGCCTCGGTTCTGGTTCTCACCGGTTGCAGCGCTGAGCCTGAGGAAACAATCGCGCCGACCCCAACCGCCACTCAAACCTCGACGCCGACTCCAACCGAGGAACCTGAGCCAGAACCAATTCTTGTCGCGGCTCCCCTGACGGGTGTCCTCTATGAGGAGGGCACAAACGCTTTCCTTGAGCTGCCTGCAGTCTCGGCAAAGATCGATAACACCACTCCCGGTAGGCCGCAGCTAGCCTTGAATGCTGCAGACATCGTTTATGTAACACGGGTCGAGATTGGACTGACGAGGTTGCTACCTGTGTGGCATTCGAGAACCCCCGAGGTAATCGGACCCGTGAGATCCGTTAGACCGGTAGATGCCGCGATCGTTGACCCTTTCAACGGCATCTTTGTTTACTCGGGGGGCCAGGCACCTTTCAAGTCGGCTGCTAAGGCGACGGGTCTGATCATGAGCGATGAAGACACCGAGATGAGAAACGACACTTATTTCAGGGAAAAGTCGAGGGTTGCTCCATGGAACCTGTTTTTTGAGGCTGCTGAGCTGCAGCTTCTCTACTCGGTTGAGCAGCCGGCACCGCTACCAGGTTTTGAGTTTGACGCCATTCCAACCGCAGTAACTGAGGGCACCCCCGTTATTGGCCTAGGAGTCAAATACCCGCAAATGCAATCCGAATGGGAGCTTGGCACAGCGACCTTTGAGTGGTCAGTTGCCGAGGAACCAGCCTGGCTTAGAACCCAAGACGGTTCAGAGCACACCCAGGAGGGGGGCGAGCGCGTTATCGCCAAAAACGTAGTGGTGATGGAGGTCGCCCACGACCTCAGTTTTGTAGACCCAAAGTACGGGGCAATTCCAAAGGCAATGCTTGAAAATAACGAGGGCATTGCCCACATTTTCTCCGACGGCTACTACCTCCAGGCCGCCTGGTCCAAGGCAGGAAGTGGAGACCCCATTCTCCTCAGCACAGCCGATGGAGAGCCACTTAAGCTCGCAATCGGCAATACCTGGGTCGAGATGATGGACGTGCCAAAGAGCAAGCTGACCATTGACGAACCCGAGGCCTAGTTGCGCGGAGTAAAGAAGGCAGACCTTCCAAAAAAGGATTGTGCTCGTTGCGGGAGAGAAATGGTCTGGCGCAAGTCATGGGCTAAAAACTGGGAACAGGTCAAGTACTGCTCCGAGAAGTGCAAAAGAACTAAAGCTCTTTAGAAAAGTCCTTCAGCCAGCTTCTTAGGTCCTCACCAATGTCTTCGCGATCAATCGCAATTCTCAGGGTGGCCCTGATGAAGTCCAGCTTGTCGCCGGTGTCATAGCGTCTGCCGCGGAAGATGATTCCTCTTACACCACCAGCAATTTTGGGGTTCTTGGCCGCCTGCTGGAGCGCATCGGTGAGCTGTATCTCGCCGCCCCTTCCGGCCTCGGTCTTCTCCAGAATCTCAAAGATTTCAGGCCTCAGGACATAGCGCCCAATGACCGCGAGGTTCGAAGGAGCAGCTGCGGTCTCTGGCTTCTCAACCAGGTCAGTGACCACCACGCCCTCTCCCTCAGAAGAGCTAACGCTAGCGACGCCATAGAGGTGGATTTGCTCCATGGGGACTTCTATCAGTGCCACCACGTTGTCACCAGTCTCTTCGTGAAGCTTGAGCATCTGAGCCAGGCACGCATCCCTCGAGTCGATCACATCATCGCCAAGCAGGACCGCAAAGCTGTTGTGCCCGACATGGCTCTTAGCCCTGAGGATTGCGTGGCCTAGTCCCCGGGGGTCTCCCTGGCGGGTGTAGTGAATATCAGCAAGCTGGTTTGAGGCCTGGACTGAAAACAGCTTCTTCTCTTCTCCCTTTTGAGACAGCACCTGCTCCAGCTCTGCAACTCGGTCAAAGTGGTTTTCAAGGGTGTTCTTGTTGCGACCTGTGATCATCAAGAGATCTGAGAGACCTGCAGCAACCGCCTCCTCAACCACGTACTGAATGACGGGCTTATCAACTATTGGCAGCATCTCTTTAGGCATTGCCTTGGTGGCGGGAAGGAATCTGGTTCCGAGACCAGCCGCGGGGATTACCGCCTTGCTGACCCTAAATCCTTTGCTGGTCATGGCTAAAGCCTAGACTGCTATTAGCAGGGGATTCTCAATCTTCTTGCCTAACCTTTTCTGTGTTTGAGTCAAAGGAAAAAGTTGCTGAAAAAGTTTTTTGCCTCCCTGGCAACCACAACTCTTTTACTAGTCGGCTTCGCCGCTCCAGCTCAAGCCAACGTCTCTGAGCCAGCATTCAACATGGTCAGTGTCGCCCCAGTCTGGGAGGCTGGCCACATCGGAGAAGGTGCCTCGATTGCATTCATTGACCAGGGCGTAAACCTCACCCATGAGTATTTCCAAGACCAGGTAATCGACGGCTTCTGCCTCTACGCCTCCTACACCTCAAACTTTTGTCCCAATGGCTCTAAGAGCCAGACCGGGGTTGTTGCAGCCTCGCAGCGCATAGTCAACAACTTCCCGGTCTTTGCGGAGAACCACGGCAACATGGTTGCCGGCATCGCAGCTGGGAAGCCCAACTCTGTTGCGGCTGGTGGCATTGCACCAGGGGCCAAGATAGTAATGGCAAACATAGATCTGACCCTTGAGGGCATTACCGAGGCCGCCCGCTACATCTCCCAGCGTGCGGAGGCCAACAACACCGTCGCGCTCTCGCTATCTTTCGGTGGCCTGTTTAGCGAGATGCCAAGAAGCTGGCTGCTTTGTGATACAAACCCTGCCCTCGAGGAACTCGCGAGCATCATCGGAGATATGCGCGACCGCGGCATCATCACCTTTGCAGCCGCTGGAAACACTCCTGTCTTGGACATCGCAACCTCGGTGTTCCCCAGTTGCCTGGAGGATGTCGTGGCAATTGGTTCGGTAAATGCCCAGCGCGAGGTCTCCTGGTATGTCACCATGAGCGACAAGATTGAGTTCTTGGCCCCTGACTTCACAAGAAGCGCCGACACCCTCGGCTACCTCACCAGCTCGGGAACCTCAGCTGCGACACCGTTGGTCGCTGCTGCCTTTACAGTCTTGAAGCAGGCCTTCCCTAACAAGACGAGCGAGCAGATCCTGCTGGCCATGAAGCAGGGCTCGAGCAAGGTCGACGATGTAATTCGCAAGCAGATACCGCTGATAAACATTTCTGGCGCCTATCAAAGGCTTGCAAGCTCAACAGGAACAACAACTCCCAGCGAGCCAGAAAACTCAGAGCAAAAGGTGACAATCGGAACCTTCAATGGCTACATTGCCATCTACACCAAGGGTTACGAGGGACGCAGGCTAACTGCGAAGGTAGCGGGCAAGTGGCTCAAGGTTGACCCAATCACCCTTGCACCTGGCAAGACCTATTCGCTTACTAAGCGCAACACCGGAGCTGGCTACAACATCAACGTCGAGGTCTACATAGACGGCGTGCTGGTGGCAGAGGACAACGTTCTAACCCGCTAGCGGCCAAATACGAAGCGCAATAGGTTTGCGACTCCCCCAATTAGGGCGAGCCTTCTAACACCAAAGGCAAGACGAACAACCGGTGCCAATGCTCCAAATACCCGGTTAAAGACCTTGGCCCTTGCGATGCGATCGCGATCGGTGCCCCAGCCAGACCCAGAGGAGACCTCGGGGTGGGTAGCGATAGGTATTGGCAGGAAGACCGCTTTGCCGCCAGCAGAGAGCAGGTCGGCAACAAATATGTATTCATCACCTAGGTAGTTCTCGACCCCAGCGCCAAAGCTTTCGTCGAACCTGATGCCAAGGTCCTTGATGGCGCTAACCCTGATGACCATTTCGTAGGTGGCGGCCCTGGCGCTGTTGAGCTTGGTCAGCTTTTCTTCCTTGCTCGGGTAGGGCTTTCTGAGTTTTCCTGAGTGATCAGTTGCCTGCGCGAGCACCAAGGCGACACCCTGGTTGGCATCTAGGTAATCGATAACCTCTTTGAGTCCAGAATCATTGAATTCAATGTCGTCATCTGCAAAGACCAGGTAGTCGGTCTCAGAAAGCTCAATCACTCGATTTCGGCTTTTGGCAACACCTAAAGATTTCAGCTCATCGGTTACGGCTCTTGAGCCCTTGAGCGCGTCTGGGAGCTTGTCTTTCCAGCTCAGAGCCCCATCGTTCTGCACAACCAGCAGCAGGTCGAAATCGCCCTCTGGTGGCTTTATGCCTGCAACTCGATCGGAGAGAGCTGAGTAGCCAATGGTGAGCCTAGTCATTAGAAGCTGTTGGCTTTGGCCCTTGCAAAGCGCATAAGTGCAGATGACAC
>JBMUBK010000051.1:0-7763 GCA_049457355.1 Aquiluna sp. | reverse complement strand
AGCCGAGGCAGAGCTAATTCGGAATGTATCGCTGTCGCTAAACCAGGCGGACTGCTTGGCAATAACCGGACCTAATGGCTCGGGTAAGTCGACCCTGCTAAGGCGGATAGCTGAGCCAAGACCAGGCGAACTTCTTATTCATGGCACTGGGGTGGTTGGTCCCGAGCCGCGCATGGTTTCGCTGGTTCCAGATCGCCCCTCGCAGTTTTTCGTTACCGATTCCCTTGGAAATGAGCTAGCCAGGGCGGACAAGGTGGCAGGTGCAAAAACTGGCCTAACCGCCATCACCCTAGAGAGCATTCTCGGTAAGCTACCGAATCTTGAAACCCACCCACTGGACCTCTCAGTCGGGACGCAACTGGCTCTAGGTGTTGCGATGCAGCTTAGCCACAAGCCTCAGCTGTTGCTTCTGGACGAGCCGGTGCAGGGGCTGGATCCAGCATCCAGGGAGCTTATGGCTGAGACTATCCGCTGTGTTCAGGAGACAGGCTGTGCTGTGTTGATTGCAACCCACGACCTTGATTTTGCCAAAAGACTTACTAACCGAGTCTTTGAGATCTCGGGTTGCGAACTTAGAGAGCTAAGCGGGGTGAGGGCATGAACCGGATTCGCGCAATCGTGTTGACGCTGCTTTCCCTGTCGGCGCTCGCAGTCTTTTTCTGGCCGCTCTGGTTTGACGCCACCGGCATCGAGGAGTCGCTGGCTGGTTCCCTTGCGGTTATCGCAGCAATCGTGATTGCCGCCGCAACCTTTGTGGTCTTCGATGGTGAGTTGGTTGGACCTAAGCAGCTCGCCCTACTCGGCTTGCTTTCCGCCCTGGGGGCGGCCCTTAGGGTGGCAACCGGAGGCACCGGAGGCTTTGAGCTGGTATTTCTAGTTGTGATTATTGGAGGCGCTGCACTCGGCGTTAGGTTCGGATTTCTACTTGGTGCCCTAACAATTTTGGTGTCTTCTATCTTCTTCGGGGGCTTTGGTCCCTGGACTGCATTTCAGATCTTTGCAACGGCCTGGGTTGGTGCCGGAGCCGGCTTTGTTAGCCGCAAGCTTGCTAGCTGGCGAATTCCAGCTCTAGCAACCTACGGAGTTCTCGCAAGCTACCTTTTTGGTTTGATTATGAACCTTTGGTTTTGGCCCTTTGCCGTTGGTCCGACAACATCCATCTCCTATGTTCCTGGGGCAACCCTTGGAGAAAACCTCCTCAGCTTCCTCACCTACAGCCTGCTCAGCTCAACCCTGACCTGGGACACCGTGAGGGCGTTAAGCGTTGCGGCAGGGCTTGTGGTCTTTGGTAGGCCGCTGATTAGGACTTTGGAGCGAGCCAAGCTCTAGACGGAGAAGTACTTAGCCTCTGGGTGGTGGAAGACAAATGCGTCTGTGGACTGCTCTGGGTGGAGCTGAAGCTCTTCGCTGAGTTCGATGCCCAGTCGCTCAGGTCTTAGAAGTTCGACAACCTTCTTGCGGTCTTCCATCTCCGGGCAGGCTGGATAGCCGAGCGAGAACCTCGCCCCTCGATACTTCAGGTCAAAGTATCCGGCAAGCTCTTTCGGGTCCTCAGACTCAAATCCCAGCTCCGCTCGGATGCGGCTGTGCCAGTACTCGGCTAGCGCCTCGGTCAGCTGCATCGCTAGACCATTTAGCTCCATGTATTCACGATATGCATTTTCGGCGAACAGCTTCTGGGTGAAGTTGTCAACGTTTGAGCCCACTGTCACAAGCTGAATCGGCATGACATCTATCACGCCCGATTCCTGGCTCTTCACAAAGTCAGCTAGGCAAAGGTGCCGATCTCTTCTCTGGCGCGGGAAGCTAAAGCGCAGTCGCTCCTGGCCAAGAACACCTGTGCCACCATCTGGAGCCAGCAGTCCTTTGGTACCCAAGAGTCCGTCGGGATCGTCACCGTGACCTAGGACAACGACCTCGTTGCCAATTGAGTAGACGGGGAAGTAGCCGTAGGCAACCTTGGCGTCAAACATACCCTCGGCCAGAATGCGGTCTAGCCAGTAGCGCAGCCTTGGTCGACCCTCGGTCTCGACAAGTTCTTCGTAGCCTGGGCCATCGTTTCTTGAGGGCTTGAGGCCCCACTGGCCCATGAAGGTCGCGCGCTCATCCAAAAAGTCCGCATAGTCGGCGAGCTTGATGCCCTTTACGAGTCTTGTGCCCCAGAAGGGAGGCGTTGGGACGCTGTTGTCACTTGCAACATCGGAGCGAGCTGGGAGATCTGCTTCCTCGGTAAGGGTTAGCTGAGTCTTGGCGTGGATGCGCTTCTTGAGTGGCGGCAGCCCCACACTCTCAGGGTCTGCACCCCGGGCAATCTTCACAAGAGGTTCCATCAAATCAAGTCCCTCAAAGGCATCTTTGGCGTATCTCACGACGCCTTCGAACTGACTGGCTAGGTCATCTTCGACAAAGGCTCTGGTTAGCGCAGCACCACCGAGAATTACCGGCCACTTCGTGCCAAAGCCTCTTGATGCCAACTCCTCAAGGTTTTCTTTCATCACAAGCGTTGACTTCACGAGCAGACCGCTCATGCCGATGACGTCAGCATTGTGCTCTTCTGCCGCAGCGATGATGTCATTGATTGGCTGTTTGATGCCCACGTTAATGACGTTGTAGCCGTTGTTGGTGAGGATGATGTCGACGAGGTTCTTGCCGATGTCGTGGACATCGCCCCGAACTGTTGCAAGGACAATGGTTCCCTTGCCGCCCTCGTCGGTTTTTTCCATGTGGGGTTCGAGGAGCGCTACAGCGCTCTTCATAACCTCGGCAGACTGCAGCACGAAGGGAAGCTGCATCTCGCCCTTGCCGAAGCGTTCTCCAACTATCTTCATGCCTTCGAGCAGGTGGTCATTGATGATGTCTAGCGGCTTCACGCCGTCTTCCCTGGCCTGATCAAGATCTTGCTCAAGCCCCTTGGCCTCCCCGTCAATGATTCTGCGCTCGAGGCGCTCAGTGACGCTTAGAGCAGCGAGCTCGGCAGCCCTAGCATCTTTAAGGGCAGAGCTGTTTACACCGGCGAAAAGCTCAAGCATTGCCTGCAGAGGGTCATAGGTGATGTTTCCCGCATCGTCATACTCTCTGCGGTCATAGACCAGATCCAGAGCAACCTTCATTTGGTCCTCGGGGATCGATGCCAGTGGCACAATCTTTGCCGCATCGATGATTGCGGTGTCGAGTCCAGCCTCGTAGGCCTCATGCAGGAACACCGAGTTCAGCACAGAGCGCGAGACCGGATTTAGTCCAAAGGAGACGTTTGAGACTCCGAGGGTGGTGTGAACACCGGGGTAGAGCCTGTTGACCTCACGAATAGCCTCGATGGTTTCAATCGCGTCACGCCTAGTTTCTTCTTGGCCCGTTGCGATTGGGAAGGTAAGGCAGTCCATGATGATGTCGCTGACCCGCATTCCCCAGTCCTCGACCAGGGTGTCGATGAGTCTTGATGCAATGCGGACCTTGTCCTCTTTGGTTCTTGCCTGGCCCTGCTCATCAATCGTCAGAGCTATCACAGCCGCACCATGTTCCTTGACCAAAGGCATTGACCTCTGGAAGCGTGAATTTGGCCCATCGCCGTCTTCAAAGTTGACCGAGTTAATTACTGGCCTGCCGCCGATTAGCTCAAGTCCAGCCTTCATCACCTCGGGTTCGGTCGAGTCGATGACAAGTGGCAGGGTCGAAGCCGAGGCAAAGCGAGAAACAATCTCCTGCATGTCCCTTACCCCATCGCGGCCGACATAGTCGACGCTGACGTCGAGCAGGTGTGCCCCATCGCGAACCTGTCGCTTTGCAATCTCAACGCAGTCGTCCCAACGCTCCTCGAGCATTGCCTCTCGGAATGCCTTGGAGCCATTGGCGTTGGTGCGCTCACCAATTGCCAAATAGGTGTTGTCCTGGTCGAGTGCTACGTGTTGGTAGAGAGATGAAACCCCTGGCTCGATAGTTACCTTGCGCTCAAGTGTCTTGACACCACCAACGCGCTCCACCACGGCTCTCAGGTGTTCAGGCGTTGTTCCACAGCAGCCTCCCACGAGCGACAGACCGAATTCCTTGATGAACTGCTCGTGAGCAGTTGCCAGCTCACTCGGGGTTAGCGGGTAGACAGCGCCATCTCCCTGGAGAATCGGCAGCCCAGCATTTGGCATAACCATCACTGGAATCTGGGAGTGTTTGCTGAGCTGCCTGAGGTGCTCACTCATCTCCGCTGGTCCCGTTGCGCAATTCAGCCCAATCATGTCAATACCGAGAGGCTCAAGGGCAGTCAGGGCGGCCCCGATCTCGCTTCCCATCAGCATGGTGCCAGTGGTTTCGACGGTTACCTCAACAAAAATCGGCAACCTAATGCCGCTCTCAACAATGGCCTGCTTACAGCCATTGATGGCGGCCTTGGTCTGGAGGAGATCCTGGCTCGTCTCAACCATGAAGGCATCGCTCCCGCCAGCGATTAGACCCTTGGCCTGACGGGCAAAGGTCTCCTTGAGAAAGTCATAGGTGGTGTGGCCGAGGGATGGAAGCTTTGTTCCTGGTCCCATCGAACCCAAAACCCAGCGTGGTTTGGAGTCTTTGGCGGTGAATTCATCGGCCGACTGTCTAGCGAGCCTCGCGCCTGCCTCAGCGAGCTCCTCGATGCGGTCATCAATGCCGTAGTCGGAGAGATTTGACCAGTTTGCGCCGAAGGTATTGGTCTCGACGCAGTCGATGCCGGTCTCGAAGTAGGCGTTATGGACATCAAGGACTATGTCGGGTCTGGTTGCGTTTAGGACCTCGTTGCAACCCTCGTGGCCCTCAAAGTCCTCAAGAGTTGGCTTTCGATCCTGCAACATGGTGCCCATTGCACCATCGGCGATCACAACGCGGGTATTCAGCGCGTCAAGCAGTGCGCTCGCCCTGTCGGTCAGCCCGACCTGCTTGAACTCGTGAAGCAACAACGCGGAATCTCCAGACAATTTGTGGGGGATTGCGCAGGCTTGCGACTAAACAACAGGATAACCGCAATTGTTCGTGAGACAAAAAGCTAATCGGCGTTTGTAACAGTTAGTCGCAAATTTGGACTTCCGGCCTCCACTGGTGCAATATCTTCTGGCACCCCCGCAAAAATAGGAGAAATTTTGACAACCATAAGTAAGAAGTTTGGCCGGTCGGCAGTAGCGTCCATAGCTGCAATCGCCCTCGCCCTGGGCCTTAGTGCATGTGCACCTGCCGAGGAGGCCGCCGTTGAGGAAGTAGAGACAACGCCCACGTCTGAAGAGGTAACTGAGGACGTTCTGGAGACTTTGACGCCTGGAAAGCTCACCATTGGCACTGGACTCCCCGCCTACTACCCATGGGTTCTTGATGACACCCCTGAGTCAGGCGAGGGTTTTGAGTCCGCAGTCGCTTACGCCGTAGCAGCAGAGCTAGGCTTCGCTCCCGAGGACGTAGTTTGGGTCAGGACCACATTCGAAGAGGCAATTCAGCCTGGACCGAAGAGCTTCGACTTCAACTTGCAGCAGTACTCAATCACTGAGGAGCGCAAAGCATCGGTTGATTTCTCTAGTCCTTACTACTACACAGCCCAGACGGTGATAACCGTTGCCGGTTCCGCAGCAGAGGGAGTTACCGATCTGGCCGATCTGAAGGACCTTTTGATCGGAGCCCAGACAGGAACCACGAGCCTCAAGGCGATCGAGGAGATCATCCAGCCAAATGGTGGAGCTCAGGTCTTCAACTCCAATGACGATGCCAAGGCGGCACTTGCCAACGGTCAGGTCGATGCAATCGTTGTTGACCTACCAACTGCGTTCTACCTAACCGCGGTAGAGCTTGACGGGGGAATCATCCTTGGTCAGCTTGATGGTGCTGAGGCTGGAGACAGCTTTGGTCTTGTCCTAGACAAGGACTCACCGCTAACCGAGGCAGTGACTGCGGCAGTCGATGCCCTGCGCGAGAGCGGCAAGCTTGCCGAGATCGAGCAGGAGTGGCTGGCAGATTATGTCGGTGCACCGGTACTGAAGTAGTTATTTCAGGGTTAAATAGGTGGGGCGAGAAATCGCCTCACCTATTTCAATTTAAGGTTTCTCTTTAGGGCTCTTTATGGCACTTGACGACTCGACCATCTCCTCGGCTGAGCGCGCCCGAAGAGACTTTAAGCGCCGGAAAAAGAATAAGTCGGTTGGCTTAGCCATGCTCTCCACGCTCGCCTTCGCGGCGTTTGTTTGGTTTGGTCTCTTGGCAACACCAGGTTGGCAAAGAGTCGAGACCAGTTTTTTCAATTGGGAAGTCGCTGTCGAGGCGTTTCCAAGGGTATTTGACGGGCTACTGCTTAACCTGCGTGTGCTAATCGCTGCTGCATTTCTGGTCTTGATTACCGGGCTTCTGCTGGCGATTTTCAGAACCCTCAAGTCGCCAGTGTTTTTTCCGCTCAGGGTTTTGTCTAGGGGCTATGTAGACCTCTTCAGGGGGTTGCCACTGATC
The DNA here is from genome assembly GCA_049457355.1 of Aquiluna sp. Taxonomy (GTDB): domain Bacteria; phylum Actinomycetota; class Actinomycetes; order Actinomycetales; family Microbacteriaceae; genus Aquiluna. Next base: position 1,319 of record JBMUBK010000051.1, on the reverse strand, counting down.
ATCGTTTTGTATCTGGTGGGATTCGGAATACCTGGCCTGCGTCTTGAGTTTTTGGGTCGCGTTCCCGCGGAGGTGCTGGGCACTATCGCGCTCACGCTTACCTACAGCGCATATGTCTCAGAGGTATTTAGAGCAGGCATTGAATCTGTGCACTCTTCGCAGCGTCTTGCTGCAAGGAGCTTGGGGCTGAGCTACTCCAAGTCGATGCGCCTGGTTGTCTTGCCGCAGGCTGTTAGAAAAGTAATCCCGCCGCTCATGAACGACTTTGTGGCTCTTCAAAAGGATGTTGGACTGATCTCCGTGCTTGGTGCGGTTGATGCGGTCAGAGGCGCGCAAATTGAGGCGGCAAAGTTTGCTAACTTCACCCCCTACGTCGTTGCTGGCCTGCTGTTCGTGCTGCTCGCAATCCCTACAGTCAGGTTGGCCGATCGAATCTCCCGGAAGTACTCAGAGCGTGAGCAGATGGGAAGCACGCTGTGATCAACTGGGACAAACCGCGACTTCGGGTTACCGGCCTCAAAAAGCACTACGGCGATCGAGTCGTAATTGACGGGGTCGACCTTGAGGTGTTTCCCGGACAAATCGTTGCGCTGATCGGGGCCTCAGGTTCAGGAAAGTCCACACTTCTAAAGTGTGTAAACCTAATCGAGGAGATTTCGGATGGGCAAATCTTCCTAGACGATGAGGAGATCTCGGCCCCTGGAGTCGATGAGGATGAAATTAGGGCAAAGATCGGGCTAGTTTTCCAGTCCTTCAACCTTTTTTCTCACTTGAGCATCATGGACAACATCACTCTCGCCCTCAAGCACGTCAAAGGCATGAGCAAAGAAGAAGCAACAAAAATTGCCCAGAAGTGGCTTGACCGAATTGGGCTGGGCGATCGAGGAGACTCCTACCCAGACAAGGTTTCCGGTGGGCAGCAGCAACGAAGTGCCATAGCCAGGGCAGTTGCCATGGACCCCAAGGTATTGCTGCTAGACGAGGTCACAAGCGCCCTCGATCCTGAACTGGTTGGGGAGGTCTTGGATCTGATTCGCGACCTCAAGAAGACCGGCACTACTATCCTCATGGCCACCCATGAGCTGGCTTTTGCTCGAGAGGTCGCGGACTGGGTAATTTTCTTGGAGCAAGGCAAGATTTACGAAGCCAACGAAGCCAAGGAGTTCTTCGCTAACCCGCAGCAAGAGCGAACCAAGGCTTTCCTCTCAAGGATGGCCCTGTAGTGCCGCTCATAGGAATCTGGGCTGTCGTGGCAGCAACTTTGGGACCCATTCAAAATGTCTTAGGTTGGACCATATCTGGATTGCTTTGGCCCGGCT
>JBMUBK010000050.1:0-7798 GCA_049457355.1 Aquiluna sp. | reverse complement strand
ATGTCGACAAAGGCAGCCTCCATGGAGGGCAGGACGTTTTGAACTTTTCCGAGATAGACGTTTCCAATGATCGAGGCACCCTGGGTCTCAGTGACGTAGTGCTCGACCAGCTGACCGTCCTCGAGGACGCCAATCTGAACACGCTCATCAACCTCTCGCACGATCATCTTGCGGTCAACTGACTCGCGCCTTGCGAGGAACTCGCTCTCGGTAATAGTGGAGCGGCGGCGCCCGGTGTCGCGCGAATCTCTCCTGCGCTGGCGCTTTGCCTCGACACGGGTGGAGGTATCCGCCTCTTCCTTCTTTTCCCTTGCAGCGGGCTTTGCGCGCTCCTTCGGAGCCTCCTTGCGGGTTCGCTCGCGCCGCTTAGGTTCGGGTTTTGCCTCTTCGGCAGGTTTACCCGAGCGTGGATTCACCACGGGGGTTGGGAGATCTGGGGCCTGGAAGATTAGCTGGGTTGCCAGCGGCTTCTTCGGCTCTTCTTTTTTCTTAGCCAAGTTATGCCTCATGGCCTGAGGTTCACACCCTCTAGGTCATTTGTCGTGATTCGAGCCGCAGCCTGAATCTAATTCTCAGTGTCACCAGCAACTTGTGGTGAAAATCCTTCGATGCGAGTGTGTTCGCATCTACCTTGAAGTATGCCATGAACGTTATAAAAATGCGATAATCCCAGCATGCTGTTTCCCTTTTTCCTCATTGGCTTTGGCGCGATGGGTTGGATCGCGAGCTTCGGTCTAACCCTCGAGCGAATCAAGGTGGCCGGTGACCCTGGGGCAGCAACTGCATGCGACATCTCCCCTTTTATTAGCTGCAAGTCCGTAATGCTCTCAGAACAAGCCGCGCTGTTCGGGTTTCCAAATCCACTCATCGGACTGGCAGCCTTTTTTGCGCCCGTGCTGGTTGGTTTTGCAATGTTGGCAGGGGCAAAGTTCGCAAGCTGGTTCTGGCAAGGACTCTTGGCTGGCCACGTATTGGCGATGGCATTTGTTTTCTGGCTCTTTAGCCAGAGCGTTTTCTCGATCGGTTCACTTTGCATCTACTGCATGGTGGCGTGGACGGCGACTATCCCACTCTTCTGGGCCATATTCGGCAGGGCCGGAAGAGATGGTCATCTGGGTGCCCGGTTTACTCCCGCGGGTGAGTTCATATACGAGTGGGCCTGGGTGCTAACCCTTGTTACCTACGCGGGCCTCTCAGGAGTTATTTTGGTCTACTTCTGGGACTACTGGCCCACGCTCTTTTAGAACCAGATCTCAAGTTCGCGCTTGGCAGTTTCCTCAGAATCGGAGCCGTGGACCAGGTTCTGGATTACTTTTGTGCCCCAGTCCCGAGACAAGTCTCCCCTGATGGTCCCAGGGGCTGCGACGGTGGGGTCTGTGGCCCCAGCTAACGACCTAAAACCCTCTACAACTCTCTCGCCCTCGAGTTTGATTGCCACGACTGGACCGGAGAGCATGAATTCCATGAGCGGCTCATAGAAAGGTTTTCCCTCGTGCTCCGCATAGTGCTTCGCGAGCAGCTCCCGCGAAGGCTCAACAAACTTCATGTCGGCGATCGTGTAGCCCTTGCGCTCGCATCTTGCGATAATCTCGCCAACTAGATTTCGCTTCACACCATCAGGCTTGATTAGCACCAGTGTCTGCACCGGACTCTCCCATCATCTTGTTGTAATTCTCTCGCGCCTTATCAATCGTGCCGCCTGCAATCAGCGCCCAGACCCACAGCCCCACAAGAATCGCTCCAATCAGGAACATGCCCCAGAGCCAGAAACCGCTGACGAGCAGCGCAGCCTGGATTATCCAACCGACGACATACCCGGCAGGTGAGCGCAGGAGCGCTGGGGTCAAGATGGCCGCGATTGCAAAGCTCAGGCCGATGGCCCAAATGGCAGTGGTGTCGGGAAGATTGCTTGCGGGATCCGCGCCTTTGAGGCCAAATGCAGCGAGGGTCGCGAAAAAGATTACAAAGGACTCAAAGCTCAGCACAATCGAGGCAAGAGCCCGTTTTGAGCTTTTAGTCTTCTTCATCGAGCTCCTCCTGAAGCATCTCTAAAACTGCTCCGACCAAATACAGAGAACCAGTTACGAACATGGCATCTTCCCCTGCAAGCCTAGATGCCTTCTTGTAGGCGGAGGGAATGGCAACATCGACATCGACCACATTTGCCCCCTTTGCGCGCAAAACCTTAGCCAGCTCATCTGCCGCCAGAGCCCTCGGCCCCTCAACCTGAGTGACGATGAGATCGTCAAAGGTCTCGGCTAGAACTGCAGCTGCTGAATCGATGTCCTTGTCTGCAAGCATTGCAACCAGCGCGGTGGTGCGCTCGGGTTTGAAATGCCACTGGATGGAGCGTCTAAGAGACCGAAGCCCCGCGGGGTTGTGAGCACCATCTAGAACAATTAGTGGCTCCTTCGCTACAACCTGAAGCCTTCCAGGGCTCAATGAGTCTGCAAGAGCCGACCGTAGGACCTCGTCTGCGATAGCCCTTCCACCAAGAAACATCTCAACCGCCGCAATCGCCGTTGCTGCATTCTCGGCCTGGTGCTCGCCGATTATTGGCATCCATAAATCTGGATAACTACCCACGATGCCCCGAACGCTGAATCTCGTTCCGTAGCCTTCGGGTTGCGCGCCCAGCAGCTCGAAAGATTGGCCTGCGAAGTGGTAATCCTGCTTTGACCGAGAACGAATGATCTCCTCAACACTCTCCCATTGGGCGCTGGAGACAACCACCGACTTCTCCTTGATAATGCCGGCTTTGGTCTGTGCAATTTCTTCAACCGTGTCACCGAGGGTCTTGGTGTGGTCAAGATCAATCGGGGTAAACACTGCGACATCACCATCCGCCACATTCGTTGAGTCCCACTCCCCACCAATGCCGACCTCCAGCACCAGCACGTCGATAGGGGCATCGGCAAAGAGCTGGAAGGAAAGCGCGGTAAAGGCTTCAAAGAAAGTGAGCGGTGCCTCTGACTGCTCTGCAAGCTGAGCATCGATGAGGTCAAGAAGTGGTTTGTTCTGCTCGTAGTTCTCGACAAACAGCTCGTCACTCACGGGGTCGCCATCTAGCGAGATGCGCTCATTGAAGCTAATCAAGTGTGGCGAGGTTACGCGGCCGGTCTTAAGTCCCATCTCCCGCAAAATTCGCTCGATGATTCTTGCGGTCGAGGTCTTACCGTTTGTCCCCGTGAGGTGGATGACGGGGTAGGCGTGCTGGGGATTACCCATTAGCTCAACGGCCAACCTGGTGGGCTCGAGCCTTGGGCGCATCTGGTTCTCAGGTTTGCGTGCATAGAGCTCCTGCACGACCTCGGCCATGCGCTCAGCTACCGAGCTCACTTCTTCGCTAGCTCTATCTCGATTGCCCCGTTCTCTCCCACCGAGAGCTCAGCGCTTGGTTCTCCAGAGAGAATTTCCAGACTCTGGGCAAGTGTTTCCTTGGCAACGAAATCCCGATGTTCATTCAAAGCAAGCTGTGATTCGCTATCTGCAACCAACTTCAGGCTGATGCGATCTGAGACGTCAAGACCAGCGTCCTTTCGAGCCTGCTGGATGTGCCTTACTGCATCACGGGCAATTCCCTCATCGGCAAGCTCTTTGGTTACAGCGGTGTTGAGCAGCACAAAACCTTGAGAGGTTATACCGACACTGCTGCCCTCTGAGTCATCACTTGCAACCATAGAGATCTCGTATTCACCGGCAACGAGTGTGTGTTCCCCGACTACTAGCTGCTCTCCCTCAAGCTTCCACTCACCGGCCTTGGCAAGCTTGATGACCTCTTGAACAGCGCCACCGAGCCTTGGGCCGAGTGCCCTGGCATTCACAACAAGCGACTTAGTTAGGCCAAATGAGGAGGCAACGTCCTCTGTGGCCGCTACCACGGTTACCTGCTTGACGTTCAGCTCGTCAGCTAGGAGATCGGAATAGGCCCTGAGGCTATCGGGCTCTGTGACGGCCACTGTGAGCTCGCTAAGTGGAAGTCTCACTCTTAACCCAGCAGCCTTGCGAAGCGACAGCGCAACCGAAGCTGCCTCCCTAATTGCGTCCATGTCCCTAACAAGATCTGGGTCCTTGGGGAACTCTCCGGCATCTGGCCAGGATGTGAGGTGGACTGACCTGCCACCGGTTAGCCCGCGCCACATCTCCTCCGAGACAATTGGCAGCAGCGGTGCTGCGGCCCTAAGAACTGCCTCAAGAACGGTGTAGAGGGTGTCGAAGGCGTCCTTGTCGCCCTCCCAGAAGCGATCTCTGGATCTCCTGATGTACCAATTAGTCAGCACCTCAGCAAAATCACGCAGTCGAGCAGAGGCCTGGAAGCTGTCAAAGTTGTCAAGATCATCTTGCATCAGCTCAATGACCTCAGCACTTTTAGCCATGATGTAGCGATCGAGTAGCTGAGTAGAGGCGTGAGAGGGCGATGCCTCATAGCCTGCGGCATTGGCGTATAGAGCAAAGAAGTAGTAGCTGTTCCAAAGTGGCAACAGAGCCTGCCGCACACCCTCTCGAATGCCCTGCTCGGTAACCGCGATGTTGCCTCCGCGCAAAATTGGCGAAGACATCAGGAACCAACGCATGGCATCCGAGCCGTCCCTATCGAAGACCTCGTTCACATCCGGATAGTTCCTCAGTGACTTGGACATTTTCTGTCCGTCATTACCGAGCACAATTCCGTGGCTAATGGCGTTTTTGAATGCGGGTCGATCGAACAGAGCCGTCGAGAGAACATGAAGGGTGTAGAACCAGCCCCTGGTCTGACCAACATATTCGACAATGAAGTCCCCGGGGAAGTGGCTGTCGAACCACTCTTGGTTTTCAAACGGGTAGTGAACCTGGGCAAAGGGCATGGAGCCGGATTCAAACCAGCAGTCGAGAACCTCCGGGACTCTTCGCATGGTCGACTTGCCTGTGGGGTCATCTGGGTTTGGCCTGGTTAGCTCATCGATTACAGGCCTGTGGAAGTCATCCGGGCGGACACCGAAGTCTCGCTCAAGATCGTCTAGGGAGCCGTAGACATCGATTCTTGGGTAGTTAGGGTCGTCTGACTTCCAAACAGGTATCGGAGCTCCCCAGAAACGATTACGAGAAATAGCCCAATCCCGAACGTTTTCCAACCACTTGCCAAAACTGCCGTTCTTGGTGTGCTCAGGTACCCAGTTAATCTCCTGATTGAGCTCAAGCATGCGATCGCGGATCTTTGTCGTCTCAACAAACCAGGAAGAGACCGCCTTGTAGATAAGAGGATTCTTGCAGCGGTAGCAGTGTGGATAGCTGTGGTCATAGGAGGCCTGACGGAAAAGTCTTCCCATTGACTTGAGGTCTTGGGTAATTGGCTTGTTGGCCTCAAAAACGTGTTGGCCCTCGTATGGGGCGATTAGGGAATTGAATTCCCCGCGCTCATTGATGGAGACGTAGGTGGGGATACCCGCGGCATTGCACAGTAGCTGGTCATCCTCACCGTAAGCAGGAGCCTGATGAACTATTCCGGTGCCCTCGTCCGCCGTGACGTATTCCCCAACAAGAATCTGCCAAGCATTGGCGACGTCATACTTTTCGGTGTCTGCATAGAAGTCAAACAATCGGGCGTAGTGCAGGCCCTGTAACTGGCTACCTAAAACAGTTTTCTCGATAGCCCCAGTTGCCTCTTCCGCGGATTCGAACCCGAGTTCCTTGGCGTAGCCGGCTACCAGAGACTGTGCAATCAGGAACTTGCCTGCACCAAGAGTGCTATTTGGAGCATCGACCAGTGCGTAGGTAATCTCTGGTCCAACCGCAAGAGCGAAGTTAGTAGGCAGGGTCCACGGAGTTGTGGTCCAAGCCAAAAGATTTACTCCATCAAGTTCGTGTCCAGGCTCAGTGATTGGGAAGGTTACGGTTACCGACTGGTCCTGACGGTTTTTATAGACCTCATCGTCCATCCTGAGCTCATGGTTGGAAAGCGGTGTCTCACAGCGCCAGCAGTAGGCCAGCACCTTGAAGCCCTCATAGATCAGGCCTTTAGTGTGAAGCTCCTTAAAGGCCCAGAGCACGCTCTCGGTGTAGTTCTGGTCCAAAGTCTTGTAGTCATTGTCAAAGTCAACCCACCTTGCCTGGCGCGTTACATAGCTCCGCCAGTCCTCGGTGTATTTGAGAACTGAGGTTTTGCAGAAGGCGTTGAACTTGTCGACCCCATACTTCTCAATCTCGGGCCTTCCGCTGATACCCAGAAGTCGCTCAGCCTCGACCTCAGCTGGAAGTCCGTGAGTGTCCCAGCCGAAACGGCGCTCCACCCGCTTGCCGCGCATGGTCTGATACCTGGGAACAAGGTCCTTGGTATAACCGGTAAGTAGGTGCCCGTAGTGCGGCAGCCCGTTGGCAAAGGGAGGACCGTCATAAAAGACAAATTCCTCGGCTTCAGAGGCCGCTCGCTGGTCTATCGACTCCTGAAAGGTGCCGTCGGTGTCCCAGTGCTCCAGCACCTCTTTTTCGACGTCGGGAAACGACGGCGAGGCAACAGGGCCAGATTTGGAATCTTTATGCTTTGGGTACATCACGGCTTTCGAACTCAATCCTGAGACTAACAATGTTAATCTAGTGAAGCTAAAGAACCCGAGGTCTCAGTGAATAACGCAAAACCCAATCCGCTCGCTCCCGCTCAGATTCCAGAGAAAGCGAGCGTTGATGGTCTAGAGGCTAAATGGGTTCCCAGTTGGGAGCAGACCTCGGTCTATGGCTTCAACCCAGAGGCTCCAAGAGACAACATCTACTCGATAGACACTCCCCCGCCTACCGCTTCAGGTTCACTGCACGTCGGTCACGTATTCAGCTACACCCACACCGACGTCGTGGCGAGGTTCCAGCGGATGTGCGGTAAGGATGTCTTCTACCCCATGGGGTGGGATGACAACGGTCTTCCGACCGAGCGCAGGGTTCAGAACTACTACGGGGTGCGTTGCGACCCAACACTTCCCTACCAAAAAGACTTCACTCCACCTCAGGTCGGTGGGGACAATAAGAGCACCAAGGCAGCAGATCAAATGCCGATTTCAAGGCAAAACTTTATTGAGCTCTGCGAAAAGCTGACCGAGGAGGACGAGCAGGCATTCGAGAACCTTTGGCGCAACCTAGGGCTCTCCGTCGACTGGTCACAGAGTTATCGCACGATCAGCAAGGAGTCCCAGCGGGTCTCCCAGCAGGCATTTTTGAATAACCTCAGTCGCGGTGAGGCTTACCTCTCCATGGCCCCGACTTTGTGGGACGTAACCTTCCGAACCGCTGTAGCCCAGGCAGAGCTTGAGGATCGGGAAATGCCGGGCGCGTACCACCGCCTCGGCTTTGACGGTCCAGAGGGCAAGATCTTTATCGAGACCACAAGGCCTGAGCTGGTCCCTGCTTGTGTAGCACTCGTTGCGCACCCAGACGACGAGCGCTACCAGCACCTCTTTGGCCAGAAGGCAAAGACTCCAATTTTTGGCGTGGAGGTTCCAATAGTTGCCCACCGTCTTGCTCAGATTGACAAGGGCTCCGGTATCGCAATGATCTGTACCTTCGGTGATGTCACCGACGTTATTTGGTGGCGCGAACTCAAGCTGCCAATGCGACCGATCATTGGCTTTGACGGACGCATTCTCAGCGATGGTCCGCAAGAGATTCTTGAGGGTGAGGGCGCCCAGCTCTACGCCGAACTAGCCGGCAAGACAGTCTTCAGTGCCAAAGAAATCTTGGTGAAGGCATTTATGGAATCTGGCGACATGGTTGGCGAGCCGAAGCCAATTACTCATCCGGTGAAGTTTTTTGAAAAGGGCGACAAAGCCCTTGAGAT
>JBMUBK010000049.1:0-7928 GCA_049457355.1 Aquiluna sp. | reverse complement strand
CCCTCAAACTGAGGTTCTGGAAAACTAACCGTCACAACGGCACTCAGGCCGGTCATGATGTCATCCTTCTCAATCTTGAGGCCGGTGGCCTTGTATTTTCGGGCAGAAGCTTCGATTGCCGATCGGAAACTCTTGGTGAGCCCTTGCTCGAAGCCGGTTAGATGACTGCCGCCCTTTGGGGTGGCGATGATGTTTACGAAAGTCCTTATCTGGGTGTCGAAACCGACCCCCCAGCGCAGCGCGATGTCCACCTTGCACTCTCTTACGACTTCCTTGGACTCCATCGTCCCCGTTTTCTCATTTAGGACCGGGACAGTCTCGGAGAAGGTTGCAGTCTCTGTTATTTGCTTTAGAGGAATGAGCTCACCATCAGGGGCGATGTGTTCTACGTATTCAGCGATACCCCCATCGAATTGGAAACTGAAGCCCGCAGCACTGGGGTCCTTGGCGCTAAGAGTCAGACCAGGAACCAAAAAGGCGGTTTGCCTAAGTCGGCCCTCTAACTCCGTAAGTGAAAAGGTGGCGCCTGGCTCAAAGATCTGCTTATCAGGCCAATACCTAACTCTTGTGCCGGTTACTCCCTTGGCGACCTTCCCGACCTCGAGAAGCTCACTTTTCTTTGTGAAGGCCTTGAACGCGGCATCGGGTCCATCTCCTGAGAAGACTCCAGGCTCTCCCCTGCGAAAGGACATCTTGTAAGTCTTGCCCCCGCGATCGACCTCCACGTCCAGCCTGGAGCTGAGAGCATTCACCACCGAGGCGCCCACACCGTGAAGGCCTCCAGAGGCTGCGTAGGATCCGCCGCCAAATTTTCCTCCGGCGTGAAGCTTGGTGAAAACTACCTCCACACCGCTGAGACCTGTTTTGGGTTCGACGTCAACCGGAATCCCACGGCCATGGTCGGCTACAGAGACTGAGCCGTCGTCAAAGAGCTCAACCTCAATTGACTTGCCGTGCCCACCAAGGGCCTCGTCAACAGAGTTATCGATGATCTCCCAGAGGCAGTGCATTAGTCCTCTAGCGTCGGTGGAGCCAATGTACATGCCAGGTCGCTTGCGAACGGCCTCAAGCCCTTCTAGTACAGAAAGATGATGGGCTGAGTAGGTTTCCACGTCGAAAGAATAAGGTAACCGCGGCACCGCTCACGATTGCCACTTCGCAGTTAGCGAAACGAGCCACTTCTGGGATTATTTGTCACCCGCTGCGGTTATAGTTCATCAAATGGAAGAGACCAGAGAACTACCAAACCTGCTAGCAACTGACCGCTGCGATGTCTGCGAAGCGCAGGCTTACATTCGCGTCGAGCTGGAGTCTGGACAATTGCTCTTCTGCGCTCACCACGGCAATGCCAACAAGGAAAAGCTGGCCCCGCTAACCATCAACTGGCACGACCAGTCTGAAGAGCTTAACCGCCGCTAACTTCTCTAATCTTCTCTATCCAGCTAAGCCGCTCAGGATCAAGATTCGGCTGAATTCCCAAACCGATTAGAAGGTCTGAAAGGTAACCGGGGTTCTTTGCCAAAAAGGGTCCGTAAAGACTGGTCGCGACAAACAGTCCATTTCTTGTTACTGGATCAAGGTCGTACTCGGTATTGCGATAGCCGAAATAATCGCCCGCAACGAATTCGCTTCTTCTTGCAACCGGTCTAAGTTCAAGACCCAGATCGCTAGCAAAGAACTCGTAGCACGATCCAACTAGCAAGGTGGGAAGACCCTGGGCAAATCGCTCGCGAACCAGAGGACGAAGACCCTCAAGCTCTGTCTCGTAGTGCCTCATGGCAGCGCGACTGGCATCACCAAGAAGAACAAAGTCAGCGCTTTCGATCTCGACGATAGCTTTGTGCGGAGCCTTGACCGCAGCAAGCTCTGCTGAAAGAACCTCCATGTTGCCTTGATCACCGTTGTTGTTAAAGTGCTCCGGCATAAGGGCGAATGTAGTTATCACTTTGCCAACCCCGTAAGTCTGCGCAGCCTCCGCATTGAGTCAGCACTGAAGAGGATCGTCGGAAGCTCACCCTCCAATCCCAGAAAGGCCTTCTTAGCCTCAGACAGGTCTGTAACTACCGACCCAACTTCAACCCCCGCATAGCTCAAACGGAGCGCCAGGTCATAGGCATTGCTTCCAGACACTATGTCCACCTTCTCAAGAGAAGTGAAGTCGACAGTCCACAACCAACTCGGATCGTGAATGTCCGATCCGGCCATCAGCATCAGTGGCGAGTTCTTCTTAGTCAGCTCGTCAACATTTAGTTGGAAGCTGGTCGGGTTTTGAACCAGCCTGAGGTTGACTCGCTTGCCCTCAATTTCCGTCAGCTCATTCCTTGCAAACACACTTGGCTGCGCATTGACCACCCTCTGCGCAAGCTCAGCGTCAAAGTTGACCAAGTGCTTGCAAGCTAGAAGCGCGAGAGAGGTATTTATGGCGTGGGGAAGGTTAGAGTCCCTAAGTTGAATAGCTGACCCAAGCACATCCAGCACCATTGGGTTATCGCCCGAAATTTCTGCGCAGTCTTGAACAGGATCGGGATTGTCAAAGCGGAGAGCATATGTGGGTGCATCCGCGGAGTTCTCCAACTCCTCGGCCAGGCACACAGCACCGGCGATGTTGTCGAGCTGTAGGGCACGCAAGTTTGGATCGTGAGCGTTGATGATGGACTTATTGGCTCCGCGGGCCATTGCCCCAAGCTTTTCGATCACAAAATCTGGGTCAACAAATCTGTCCAACTGATCGCTCAAGACGTTTGTTAGAACAACCAATCTTGGTGACAGATCTCCCAATAGAGCGGAGCCATGCCCCTCGTCGACCTCTAGGACCGCGATGTCGTAATCAACACGCCCTCGAAGATCCCCCTCCTTCAATACCGCCGAGAAAAGACCCTGTTTGATGTTTGCAGTTGAGGGATTGGTGAAAACTCGCAGTCCATGCGCCTCCAAGAGCTTAACCAGAGTGTTGGTCGTCGAGGACTTACCGGCACTGCCGGATACAAGAACTACGCCTTCAGGAAGTCGACCTAACGCATCTCGCAGCAGATTTGGGGCCAGGAAGCTTGCGATAAGCCCTGGAAGTGCGGAGCCTCCCCCACGCCTTACAAGGCGCAGTAGAAACCGGAGCGATTTCCCCAGCGATACGGCCAGGAAGGAGAGCATCTACCCGTCCAGGTAATCTCTAAGCAGCTGGGATCTGGATGGGTGGCGAAGCTTTGACATGGTCTTGGACTCAATCTGCCTAATGCGCTCTCTTGTCACGCCAAACTTCTCACCAATTTGGTCCAGGGTCATCTGAACTCCATCGCCGAGGCCGAAACGTGAACGAATTACGCCCGCTTCTCTCGGGTGAAGGGAATCAAGTACTCGCTCAAGCTCCTGCTGCAACATGGTGAACCCAACCGCATCTGCCGGAACAACCGCTTCGGTGTCCTCGATCAGGTCGCCAAACTCGCTATCGCCGTCTTCACCAAGCGGTGTCGAGAGTGAGATAGGCTCACGGCCATATTTCTGAACCTCCACAACCTTCTCAGGGGTCATATCGAGCTCTGCCGCTAGCTCCTCGGGTGAAGGCTCTCTTCCGAGGTCCTGAAGCAGCTGGCGCTGGACTCGAGCCAGCTTGTTGATGACCTCGACCATGTGAACTGGAATACGTATGGTGCGGGCCTGGTCTGCCATTGCCCTAGTTATGGCCTGGCGAATCCACCAGGTCGCATAGGTGGAGAACTTGTAGCCCTTTGTGTAGTCAAACTTTTCAACGGCACGGATTAGCCCAAGGTTGCCCTCTTGAATCAGGTCCAAAAATTGCATGCCTCGACCCGTATAGCGCTTTGCAAGAGACACTACGAGACGAAGGTTCGCCTCGAGAAGGTGGCTCTTGGCTCGCTGGCCGTCCTTGACCACCCAGTTGAGGTCACGCCTTTCGGCGGGGGTGAGTTTGCTAACCGTGCCGAGCTTCTCCTCCGCAAATAGCCCAGCCTCAATGCGTTTGGCGAGCTCGACCTCGAGCTCAGCGTTTAGCAGCGCCACCTTGCCGATCTGCTTCAGGTAATCCTTAACAGGGTCCGCCGTAGCACCGCTGATTGTTAGGTTCTGAACTGGGATGTCGTCTTCGTCATCGGTGAGGACCATGAGGTCCTTGGGGAGCTCGATCGTGCCGGTTGGAAGCTCTTCTTTAGCATCCTCTGGAGTTTCGACGGTATCGCCCTCTGTTAGGTCGACCGCCTCTTTGGCCTCTAAGACGATGTCCTCTACCGAGTCATCCTCATCGTCGTCAAGCTCTTCGGCGTTTGCATCGGCTTTTCCCCGCCCGCGCTTAGGAGCGGCCTTGGTTGATTTGGCCTTGGCTTTGGAGACTGTAGCGATGATGTCCTCTTTGTTTTCAGGCAGACTATAAACCCTTGTCAAGTCCTGAGACCTGAAAGGGTTTGAGGGCCAATTATGTCACAAAAAGCGCCCTGTAGAGCTAATAAAAGCCAAAAGCGGGGAAGTTTATTCCTCGTCTTTTCGCTTCTGCTGCATGGTCGCTAGGTATTTCTCCAGGTCGTCAGCAATCTGATCGGCATCAGGGGTTTCTTGCTTTGGCTTACCAATAGGAGACCTAGCGGGACCTGAATCCCCGTTGGCATAGCCCTGCTCCAACGTGCTAATGAGTTTCGCAAGCTCGGCATTCTCCTGTACCTGAGCATCCACTTTGGCGTCGAACTTGGTGGCGCGCTCACGGATTTCGTCTGAGGGGAACACGAGACCGGTGGCTGCAGTGATTAGCTCCAGTCCCCTTAGAGCCGCCCTTGGGACCTCATTGTCGGCCAAATAGTGAGGCACAAGCAGCACAAATCCAGCAGTCTCAAAACCGGCCTCGCCCAGTCGAAACTCCAGAAGGTGAATGACATTGCCAGGAACTTGGGTCTGCGGCTTCCACTCAGAGAATCTGGCAATCATGTCCTGCCTGTTTCCGCTGACCGTTATGCCGGTTGGACGGGTGTGAGGAATCGGGAATGGAATCGCATGTACCCAAGTAAAGGACTGAACGTCGTTATCTCGGCAGAACTGGGTAACCGCTCTAGCAAATGCCTCCCAGCGCATGTCTGGTTCATAGCCGTCTAGGAGCAAGAATGGCTGTCCAGCTTCGTCCCAGACCAGGTAGATCGCGAGGGTTGCAGGCTCGTAGCTTTCGATGTGATCCTTTTCGAAGAACAACGTGGGCCTTCTCGAGCGATAGTCGAGCAGCTCGTCATTATCGAATCGAACCAAGAGCTCATGCTTGAGCGAGGAGAAGAAATGATCTGAAAGCTGCCCAATTACGCTGCCCGAATCGCTGAACCCGGAAAGCATCGCAACCATCGGAAGCGAAGAGATGTCCGATGAACTCTCAAATTGTTGATAGAGCTCGCTCATGGCCTGATACTAACCCACCTACACTTGTCGACATGCACAAAATTGAACTGCTTTCACAACTACCAACAGCTCCCTACCAGCTAGCAATTCCCTATGAAACCGAAGATTCACCCGAGCTTGAACAGCACGGTGTAACCAGGGAAGATTTGGCGGCCTTCAAGGCAGAACCGAAGAAGGGCAACGTCTCTCGTCTTGCCCATAAGAATGGGGTTTTACTGCTGGTCGGGGGCAAGCAGTCAGCTCGCGACTTCGCCGCTGCAGCAACCAGGGCTGCATCCACCTCGCTTCCGCTCGTTTTCGATGGTCACGAGTCTGTAAGCGAAATCATCGAGGGAGTGCTGCTAGCACCCGCTACACCGACTCGATACAAGACCCCGAAGGATGAAAAGACCCTCGAAGTCAAGATAATCGGGAGTGACGCTGAGGCCCTGCAGGTTCAAACCATTGTTGCCGAGGAGATCCTTGCAGCCAGAGAAATCATCAACATGCCGGCCAACGACCTTTATCCCGAGGCTCTAGCAGCCCTAGCGGCTGATAGGGCAAAGAATGCAGGCGTCGAGATTGAGATTTGGGATGAGACGCGACTTGAAAAGGAGGGTTGCGGCGGCATTCTTGGCGTGGGAAAGGGTTCAACTAGGCCCCCGAGGCTTGTGAAACTCACTTATAGAGGAGGCGGTAAGCACTTAGGGCTAGCCGGTAAGGGCATCACTTTTGACACCGGCGGTCTCTCGCTCAAGCCGGCGGACTCCATGGTCGGAATGAAGTACGACATGGCTGGTGCCGCTACCGTGATGGCGGCAACTATGGCAATTGCCCGACTGAAGCTAAAGGTCGACATCACAACGGTTATGTGTATTGCCGAGAACATGCCTTCGGGACAGGCCACTAGGCCAGGGGACGTCGTCAAGATTCGCGGCGGCAAAACCGTGGAGGTTCTCAACACCGACGCAGAGGGACGCCTTGTTCTTGCCGATGGACTTCGCGTGCTCTCCGAGCTAAAGCCAGACCACATAGTTGACGTTGCAACTCTTACTGGCGCGGCGACCATAGCCCTTGGGAAGCGCTACAGCGGACTGATGGGCCACGGTCCGGTAGTCGAGAAAGTGCTCGAAGCGGCTAAACAGAGCGAGGAGCTTGTCTGGCACATGCCGCTTGCAGAGGAACTACGCAGCACATTGGACAGCGACCTAGCGGATATGACCAACGTCAAAATCGGCAATCGCGCCGGCGGCATGATTGTTGGAGGTCTCTTCTTGGAGAAGTTCGTCGATGAGGATGCGTCTTGGGCGCATCTTGACATCGCCAGTGCCGCGAATAATGACGGTGCCCCTTATTCGGTCTACCCCTCGGGAGCAACTGGAGTCATGGTCCGCACGTTGGTGAATCTTGCGGGACTCATCTAACTAAGGCAGTAGTAGACTTTCTACCTGTTTGGCGTAAACAGACGGAGCTTTAATGGCGGACACCACTTTTGACCTTGTAATTCTCGGCTCGGGATCAGGGGGTTATGCAGCGGCCCTGAGAGCAGCTCAGCTCGGTATGAGCGTTGCCCTAATCGAGAGAGACAAGCTAGGTGGCACTTGCCTTCACCGCGGCTGCATCCCCACAAAAGCCCTGCTTCATTCCGCCGAGGTTGCTGACACCGCAAAGGAAGCAGGCAACTACGGGGTCCAGGCAACTTTTCAGGGTATCGACATGACCCAAGTAAATAAGTACCGCGATTCGATTGTCGACAAGCTCTACAAGGGTCTCACTGGTCTCGTCAGCTCAAAAAACATCACCTTTGTGCAAGGTGAGGGGCGCATGACAGGACCGAAGCAGGTAACCGTTGGCACCGATGTCTACGAGGGAAAGAATCTTGTCCTAGCAACGGGCTCAATCTCAAAGACCCTCGGGATTGAAATCACTGGCAGGGTAATTACCAGCGACCAGGCGCTTCAGATGGATTGGGTGCCTAAGAAGGTAGCCGTTCTGGGCGGCGGTGTGATTGGCGTGGAGTTTGCCTCCGTTTGGCGCTCTTTTGGCTCAGAGGTTGTCATCATTGAAGGGCTAGATCGCTTGGTGCCTAACGAAGAGCCAGCAATTAGCAAGGCTCTGGATCGGGCATACCGCAAGCGCGGCATAGAGTCCAAGCTTGGAAACAAGTTCAAGGCCGTAACTCAGACGGCCGATGAGGTCACAGTGGAGCTAGAAAACGGTGACAAGGTAACTGCGGACATTCTGCTAGTTGCGGTTGGTCGTGGGCCTAATGCCACAGGTTTTGGCTATGAGGAGCAGGGCGTTCAGATGGAGCGCGGCTGGGTGCTGACCAATGATCGACTGGAGACTAACCTTCCTGGCGTCTATGCCGTAGGGGACATAGTTCCAGGGCTCCAGCTTGCCCATCGCGGCTTTATGCACGGCATCTTTGTCGCCGAGGAGATTGCTGGCCTCAAGCCAATGAAGGTTGACGAGATGGGCATCCCGAGAGTTACCTACTGCGAGCCGGAGATTGCCTCTGTTGGCCTTACAGAAGACCAGGCAAAAGAGAAGTTTGGGGCTGAGGG
>JBMUBK010000048.1:0-8199 GCA_049457355.1 Aquiluna sp. | reverse complement strand
GACTTTTGGCAGTTCCCAACGGTATCGATGGGCCTCGGACCGATTAGTGCCATCTACCAAGCGCAGTTCAATCGCTACCTCATGGCAAGAGGCTTCAAAGACACCTCCAAGCAGCACGTCTGGGCCTTCCTCGGCGATGGAGAGCTAGATGAGGTGGAGAGTCGCGGAGCGCTTCAGCTTGCCGCTAATGACGGGCTGGACAATCTCACCTTTGTTGTAAACGCAAACCTCCAGCGCCTAGACGGCCCGGTTCGTGGAAACGGCAAGATCATCCAGGAGCTGGAAAGCTTCTTCCGCGGGGCTGGCTGGAATGTCATCAAGGTCATCTGGGGTAGAGAGTGGGACGCCCTGCTTTCCAAGGATCACGATGGAGCCCTAGTCGATCTGATGAACAAGACTCCCGATGGCGACTACCAGACCTACAAGACCGAGAATGGGGCTTTTGTGCGGGAGAACTTCTTCGCACGCGACCCAAGGACCGCGCAACTGGTTGCCGACATGAGCGACGACCAGATCTGGTCTCTAAAGCGCGGAGGCCATGACTACAACAAGATCTACGCGGCCTACAAAGCGGCTACCAGCCACAAGGGGCAGCCGACGGTAATCATCGCCAAGACAATCAAGGGCTACGGCCTTGGCAAGAGCTTCGAGGGTCGAAATGCTACCCACCAAATGAAGAAGCTAAAGCTTGATGACCTGAAGCAGTTCAGAGATGAGATGAGGGTTCCAATCTCTGATGCCCAGCTTGAGGCAGACCCCTACATGCCTCCTTACTACGTGCCGGACAGCTCCTCGACAGAGCTGCAATACATGCACGAGCGTAGAAAGCAGCTTGGTGGCTACCTTCCAGAGCGCAGAAGCAAATACGTCGACTTCAAGCTCCCAGAGGACAGCGCCTATGACGTTCCGCGGAAGGGTTCGGGCAACCAGGAAGTTGCCACCACCATGGCCTTTGTGAGGATGCTCAAGGACCTACTCCGATCAGAGGGCACAGGTGAGCGCATTCAGCTGATCATTCCGGATGAGGCAAGGACCTTTGGAATGGACGCCTTCTTCCCGACCTCGAAGATCTACAACCCAAATGGCATGAAATACATCTCGGTGGACAGGGAGCTACTCCTGAACTACAAAGAGAGTGAGGCCGGTCAGATTCTTCACACCGGCATCAACGAAGCGGGTTCGGTTGCAGCATTCACCGCATCAGGCTCCTCGTATTCGACTCACGGCCAGCCCATTATTCCGATCTACGTTTTCTATTCGATGTTTGGTTTCCAGCGCACTGCTGACTCGCTGTGGCTGGCGGGAGACCAGATGGTTCGTGGATTCTTGATTGGCGCCACTGCCGGAAGGACAACACTTACCGGTGAGGGCTTGCAGCATGCTGATGGCCACTCTCCAATAATTGCCTACACAAACCCAGCGGTAATTAGTTACGACGCCGCGTACGGCTATGAGATTGCCCACATCGTCAAGGCTGGATTCGAGCGGATGTATGGAGGCAAGCATGAGGATCCGAACGTCATGTATTACCTCACCGTTTACAACGAGCCGATGCTGCAGCCTGCAGAGCCAGAGAACCTCGACGTCGATGGTGTGCTCAGGGGTATTTACAAGCTAAGTAGCTCGAATGCGGCTGGGCACAAGGTTCAACTGTTGGCTTCCGGCGTCGCTGTCCCCTGGGCTATCGAGTCCCAACAGCTACTGGCCGAGTACGGTGTTGCCGCGGACATCTGGTCGGTCACCAGCTGGGGAGAGCTGCGAAAGGACGGCTTGAGAGCCGATGAGCAGCGCTTCCTCTATCCCGATCAGGATGCACCGATGCCATACCTAACCCAAAAGCTCGCAGACGCCGAGGGTCCATTCCTTGGGGTGAGCGACTACACCCACTCGCTGCCAGACATGATTCGTCCTTGGGTTCCAGGGGACTTTGCAACCCTTGGTGCCGATGGCTTCGGTTTCTCAGACACCAGGCCTGCAGCAAGACGCTTCTTCAAGATCGATGGACCTTCCATCGCCGTGAGGGCACTCGAGCAGTTGGTGGCTCAAGGCAAGTTGGATGCAGGCATCCCGCAACAAGCAATCGACAAGTTCAAGCTTCACGATGTCTCAGCGGGCACCAGCGGATCGGCCGGTGGTGACGCCTAAGCACCTTCCATGGCTTAGATCCATTGCTGGTGACCTGGCAACGGCAACACTCACTCGTCTTGAGGAAACACTCCCCTGGTATTCGCAGATGCCGCCGGCGCGCAGGGCAGCAGTGGGTTCAGTTGCGCAAAGTGGCATCACGAGCTTTATCCAGTGGTATGAAGATCCAGGCTCACAGCCGTGGGTAGCAGCGGATGTTTTTGCAGGTGCCCCTCGAGAGCTACTTAGATCCATCTCCCTCCAAGAGACGCTTCAGCTGATCCACGTCGTTGTAGAGATGGTGGAGGAGAGAGTTGTCTCTGAGCATCCGGACTTGAGGGAAGCTGTGCTTCGCTACTCAAGAGACATTGCCTTTAGTGCCGCTGATGTCTATGCCCGAGCAGCAGAGGCCAGAGGACTGTGGGATGCACGGCTTGAAGCACTGGTAGTGGACAGCATCATCAGCGGTGAGACGTCACAGGAAATCAACTCTCGCGTCGCCGCGCTTGGTTGGCGAGCCGATGGGCAGGTTGCGGTGCTTCTTGGAACCACTCCCGAGACACCAGATCCAGACAACATGCGCAAGATTGCGCGCAAGTCTCAGGCTGATGTCTTACTTGGTATTCAAGGCCGCAGGCAAGTGGCAGTAATTGGCCTTCCCGAGATTGTCAGTAAACCCGCCACAGCCATTATCAAGTTGGCAGAGGCCCTGAGCGAAAGCTTCGGGACTGGACCGCTCATCCTTGGCCCAGTTGTTAACACAGTCTCCGACGCACCGAGGTCTGCCAAGGCTGCGCTCTCGGCAAACTCCGTGGCAGCAAGCCGCGAGGTCTATTCAAGACCGATGCAGGCGGACGACCTTCTCCCAGAGAGAGCACTGGCAGGCGATTTTCTGGCAAAACAAACTTTGATTGCAAACTATTACCTGCCTCTGGCCGAGAATTCCCGGGAGCTGCTGCACACCCTCAGAAACTACTTTGAGAATGGTGGGTCGCTTGAGGCAACCTCAAAGGCCCTCTACGTCCATGCCAATACCGTTAGGTACCGACTAAAGAGAATTCAAGAGTTGCTCGGCGAAGACATGACCGACCCCCGCACCAGTTTCGTGGCTCAAGTAGCACTTTCTCTCGGCCTGATTAGCGATGCCGAAAACGGAATAAGGAGAGATTGATGCTCATAATTGCGTGTCCAGGTCAAGGCTCACAGACCCAAGGCTTCCTTCTCCCCTGGCTTGAGGCTTATCCGCAACTGGAAGGCAATCTCGCGTCCCTGGGTGCGGCATGTGGTGCGGATCTGGTTCGGCTAGGCACCACCGCAGAGGAAGAAGAGATCAAGGACACCGCAAACGCTCAGAGGCTGATAGTCGGAAGTGCCCTTGCTGTCTACCGATCAGTTTTTGCAGGGGTTAAAGTCGACGGCGCACTCGGTCACTCTGTTGGTGAGTATGCGGCAGCAGCGATAGCTGGAGTAATAGGTGACCACGAGGCAATGCAGCTCGTGGCTAAACGTGCCGATGCCATGGCAGAAGCAGCAGCCAAGACGCCAACTTCAATGGCCGCGGTTTTAGGGGGCGAAGAGACTGAGGTGCTCTCAGCGATTGAGCAGTTTGAACTTGAGCCGGCGAATTTCAATGGTTCTGGTCAGATTGTGGCAGCCGGAGCGAAATCGGCTATTCAGAGGCTAGTAGAGAGCCCTCCGGACAAATCCAGGGTGATTGAGCTAAAGGTCGCGGGAGCGTTCCACACCAGCTTTATGGAGTCGGCAAAGCAGCCGGTAGCTCAGTTGGCCGAGGGTTTTTCTGCAAAGCACCCAGAAATCAAACTTTGGTCGAATGTTGACGGAGGCGCGGTGAAGGACGGCAGTGCATTTCTTTCTTCTCTTGTGAGCCAGATCTCAAACCCAGTGCGCTGGGATAAATGCATGACATCACTAAGTGGCTTTGGCGCCACGGTCATCGAACTTCCACCAGCTGGAGCCCTCGCGGGACTTGTGAAAAGAGGGGTTTCGGATGCGACTGCGATAGCCTTGAAAACTCCTGCCGATGTTGAGAAGGTGCCAATCTCTTGAAGAGCCTGAAGCAAAACGAACCAGTCCAGTATTCAAGGATTTACTCTCTTGGCGCCTCCAGAGGAAGCTCGGAGGTCACCAACGATGAAATCGCTGGCCCAATCGACTCTTCAGATGAGTGGATCAGGCAGCGCACTGGCATTGTGACCCGGATGCGAGCACCTGAGGGCCAGAGCCTCATGGACCTAGCTGTTGAGGCCTCTAACGAGGCGATCGCAAAATCTGGCATTGAACCAAGTGAGATTGACGCAGTAATTCTCGCCACAATCAGCTTTCCCTATGCCACCCCGTCGGGGGCCACCATGCTAGCGGCTGAGGTGGGAGCCAAAGACGCTGCGGCCTATGACATCAGTGCGGCATGTGCGGGCTACTGCTACGGAATTGCCCAGGCGGATGCATTGATTCGCTCCGGTAACTCCAAATACGTTCTGGTTGTTGGAGGGGAAAAGCTTTCGGACTTTATCTCGCCAACAGACCGTTCAATTAGCTTCCTGCTTGGAGATGGTGCAGGAGCTGCAATTGTCGGACCAAGTGACCACCCCGGTATCTCTAAGACAGTCTGGGGATCTGATGGCACCAACTGGGACAAGGTTGGAATGACGGGTTCCATCCTTGACTTTCGCGATGGCAAGACCCAGTGGCCAACCCTGGTCCAGGAGGGACAATCAGTTTTTCGCTGGGCAGTCTGGGAAATGGTCAAAGTCGCCAAGGACGCTCTAGAAGCCTCCGGACTGGAACCGGAAGACCTCACAGCTCTGGTGACCCACCAGGCAAATGTTCGAATAATCGATGAATTTGCCAAGCAACTGGGGCTGCCAGAGACCGTAGTTGTCGCAAAGGACATAGTCGAAACGGGTAACACCTCCGCTGCATCAATACCGCTTGCCATGCACCGACTATTGGCAGAAGGCAAGGTCAAATCCGGCGGTTATGCCCTTCAAATTGGTTTTGGCGCAGGGCTTGCCTATGCGGCGCAAGTTGTAGAACTCCCATAAAATAAAGCGATAATCAACGACCCAATTAGGAGAAAATCATGGCTCTATCTGAACAGGATGTACTTGCAGGACTTGCAGAGCTGGTGAACGATGAGACTGGCATTGCAGCCGATGCAGTTCAGATGGAGAAGTCTTTCACCGACGATCTAGACATCGACTCAATCTCAATGATGACAATCGTTGTCAATGCCGAGGACAAGTTCGGCGTAAAGATTCCAGACGAGGAAGTCAAAAACCTCATCACCGTGGCTGACGCGGTCAACTTCATTACCTCAAACCAGGGATAGCCTTGCGCAGAGTTGTCGTTACTGGGATTGGGGCAACCACTCCACTAGCTGGCAACGCGACTGAAAGTTGGAAATCCCTGCTCGAGGGCAAATCGGGCATCTCCACACTCGAGCAAGAGTGGGTCGCAAGACACGAGCTTCCCGTGACATTTGCGGCTCAAGCCAAAGTTCTGGCCTCGGAGGTTCTCACCCCGCAAGAGGCCAAGCGCCTCGACCCCTCATCGCAATTCGCGCTCATCTCAGCCAGGGAGGCGTGGGCCGATGCTGGTGAACCAGAGGTAGAGCCTGAGAGACTCGCGGTTGATTTTGCGACCGGAATTGGTGGGGTATGGACGTTACTCGATGCGTATGACGCCCTCAATGAGCGCGGGCCAAGAAGAGTCCTCCCCATGACCGTGCCCATGCTTATGCCAAATGGACCGGCCGCAGCCGTAGGCATGGCACTAGGTGCCCGGGCTGGTGTCAGAACAGCTGTTTCGGCCTGCGCTTCTGGCAACGAGTCAATTTCCAATGCCTTCCACAGAATCCAGTTGGGTGAAGCCGATGTAGTAGTTGCAGGTGGAGCAGAGGCTGCAATCCACCCACTACCCATCTCCGCCTTTGCCGCCATGCAGGCTCTAAGCAAGCGCAACGACGACCCGCAAGCGGCCTCGCGGCCCTATGACGTTGGACGCGACGGCTTTGTAATGGGAGAAGGTGCAGGCGCACTAGTTCTCGAAGAATACGAAAGCGCTAAAGCGCGTGGTGCAAAGATCTACTGCGAAATAGTGGGCGGATCTGTTACATCCGACTCCTATCACATCACCGCTCCTGACCCAGAAGGATCAGGGGCTGCAAGAGCAATGCTTGCCGCTTTGGAACAGGCAGATGCAAAGCCTGAAGATGTTGAGCACGTCAATGCCCACGCAACCTCAACGCCTGTGGGAGACATTGCCGAATACACAGCTCTTGAGAGAGTTTTCGGGTCTCACACCCAAAACTTGATTGTCACAGCTACGAAGAGTTCGACAGGCCACCTTCTTGGAGGTGCCGGCGCTGTTGAGGCCGTCTTCACAATTCTGGCCCTGAGGGAGCAGACCTCTCCAGGCACATTGAATCTTGATGATCAAGATCCAGCTATTCCGCTCAATGTCCCAAGGAAACCGCACACGCTATCTAGAAGAGACGCCATTGCGATCAGCAACAGCTTCGGCTTTGGCGGACATAACGCTGTCCTCGCCTTCAGAAACATTTAGACCGCTCTAGGTAGCTGCCTCACCCTAGAGCTAGCAATGCGATAGGGCTCAAGCAAGTCAAGCCAGGCGGTTCCCGTTTCAACCCTCAAGAGCCTCTCAAGCTCTTTGTGGTTGCCCTCAGCCTCACGAATAAGTCGTTCAAGCTGTCCTATTCGTATGACAATCTCACCGCTTAGGTCAATAGCGAGGCGCTTTAGGCCAAGACCTGGGTGGCCAACTAGGAGGCAGGGCTCTTGAGAGCTCTGATAAATCTCGAAAACAACGCCGAGTTTGCTCAGGAGGGATCCGAGCTCAGCTACCCCTGCGTCCGAAAGCGAGGTCTGGAATCTGGTTTGAAGGGTGCCGGGGGTATGTGGCTGCGGTGTCCACTTGAGTCTTATCTCATGATTGGAGAGAAAGTTCTGGACGTCAAAGGTTGCGCTTTTAGGTGCGCAAAGCAACCAGATGTCAGTTGCAGACATCACTACCTCCGATCCAGAGTCGTCTTCCCCTACGTTCTGAATCGGTGAGAAGAGGCTAGTTCAGTTCAAAGCCGATTGTCAAAAGCTATCTCGCGCCCGCTCCTGCTCAGCAACCTCGCGAATATCGCTTAATCTCCTAAGGCTGGAAAGTGGGTTGGACATTCTGAAGTTGCCTCTAAATTTCTCTTGGTTTCTGTCCATGAAGCTCCAATACCCGGCAGTAAAGGGACAGGCGTCCTCGCCGAGTCTTTTCTTGGGGTCAAATGGGCAATCGCCACAGTAGTTACTCATCCTGTTGATGTAGGCGCCACCAGCGGCATAAGGCTTTGTGGACATTGCTCCCCCATCCGCGTAGAGGGTCATGCCAATCACATTTGCTGGCATTACCCAGGGAGTGCCGTCAACGAAGGCATCAACGAACCAATCGTTGGTCTGCTTTGGATCGTAGCCACGCTGCAGCGAATGATTGCCAAGCACCATGAGTCTCTGAATGTGGTGTGCCCAGCCGTAATCTCGAACGTTAGCTACGGCGTCGCTTAGGCACTTGGCACTGATCTTTTCTGGTTGCAATTCTGAGAGCCACTCGGGAAGCGCCTGGTCGGCATTTAGGTGGTTTTGGCTTACATACTCCTCGCCAAAGTGCCAGTAGAGGTGAAAGACGTAGTCTCTCCAGCCAACGATCTGTCTAATGAAGCCCTCGACGCTGGAGAGTCTCGCCTTACCTTCACGGTAGGCCAGCTCTGCCATACGAGCCACCTCAATCGGGTCAAGAAGCCCTAGGTTCATTGGCACTGACAGAAGCGAATGCGACATTGTCCAGTCCCTTTGATCCATGGCGTCCTCATAGGGCCCGAAGAGATCCAGCCGGTGGTCGATGAAGTGCTCGAGGGCTGCCGTAGCCTCGGTCTCCGAAGCCGCAAACTGCCTCGGCCCATCTACTCCCAAGAATTTCACGCCTGAGCGCTCGAGGTCATCCAGTGTCGCCCTTACCTCTGCATCTAGCTCGTCTTCCTTTGGCACCCAATGTCCC
>JBMUBK010000047.1:0-9106 GCA_049457355.1 Aquiluna sp. | reverse complement strand
CAACCGTCATTGCCGATGCCGTTGATAGAAACATGGTGCTAGCCGAGCAGCACTCAATCAAACTCGCATCCAGCGCTGTTGGCCCGGTCAAGATGTTTGGCGACTACGAGATGCTCACCACTGCCGTGAAGAACCTGGTCGAAAATGCAATTGTCTACTCAGAACCTGGAGGCCAGGTCGGGGTTGGGCTGAGGGTCGTGGACTCTGTTGCCGAGATTGCGGTAACAGATTCAGGCATCGGCATTCCGGAGAGCGAGCAGGAAAGAATCTTTGAACGTTTTTATCGCGTTGACCCCTCCCGCTCGCGCGAGACCGGTGGCACGGGATTAGGCCTTGCAATTGTTAAGCACGCTGCTTACAACCACCGCGGTGAGGTCAGACTTTTTTCCAAGGTGGGCACAGGATCTACCTTCACCTTGCGACTACCCATTGAACAGCAGGAGAGCTAATGACCAGAGTCCTAGTGGTTGAAGATGAGAAGAACCTTCGCGAACCGCTTGTATACCTCTTGCAAAAAGAGGGTTACGACGTGATCGAGGCCGAGGATGGAAACAGTGCGGTCGAGAATTTCAACACTTTGGGTGCAGACCTAATCCTTTTGGACCTAATGCTCCCGGGGCTTTCAGGCAATGAGGTTTGCAGAATCATCAGGGCCGAGAGTCAGGTTCCAATCATCATGCTTACCGCCAAGGACACCGAGATCGACAAGGTCGTTGGTTTGGAGATTGGTGCCGATGACTATGTGACTAAGCCCTACTCAACCAGAGAGCTTCTTGCCCGCATGAAGGCAGTGCTTAGGCGCGGAGCCGAGCCGATGTCGAGCGAAAGCGGAGTGCTAAGGGCAGGGCCGGTGGTAATGGATCTCGATCGCCACACCGTTAGCGTCAATGGGGAGAAGATTCAGATGCCGCTCAAGGAGTTTGAACTTCTGGAGCTATTGATGGAGAACGTGAATCGCGTGCTAACTCGCGGACAGATCATAGACAGGGTTTGGGGCTCAAACTACTTCGGCGACACCAAGACCCTGGATGTCCACGTCAAGCGTGTGAGGTCAAAGATTGAGGACGACCCGTCCAGACCTAGACACCTTTTGACCGTTCGCGGTCTGGGTTATAAGTTCGAGGTTTAGTCGATAAACCCGCGGTACTCCTCGAGAGCACCGTCCAGAATCGGCACCAGCATTCTCGTCGGATCACCAGTTACACGCATGTAGACCGGGTGCATCGAGCCTGGGGTCTCCGTTAGATACAGGAACTTCCCCTCGGTGCCGTTGTAGCCAAGATCAAACTTTGCCCCGGCCTCAACTGTCATCTCGGTCATTACCACCGTGCCGTTGGAGTCCAGAGTCTCAAGGGTTGCCGATACCGCACCCTGACCAGGGTTTATAAAAGAGCCAATCAGAACCGCATTGCCAGCATCATCAACAACAAACATGACGTTTCTTGCCTTTAGCTCATCGGTGTCAACCTGAACGCCATCACTTGGTGCGTAGGGGTCTAGGGACGCAACCTCGCGGGAGAGCGAACAACCTGTTAGGGCGAAGATGGTCACGATTGCCGCAATTACAGCGGTAAATTTCTTGGCTTTCAATGGTCCTCCAGGCACCTCGACCCTCCCAGTTTACCCTAGGGAAACTGGGCTAACTGTGGTAAAATCGGAGTTTTGAGAGCCGAAAGCTATTTATGAAGTTTGAAGTTGGCGAAACTGTCGTCTATCCCCACCACGGAGCAGCAGAAATCATCGAGGTTTCTGAGAAGAAGATTCGTGGTGAGAAGCAGAAATACCTGAAGCTCAGAGTCGCACAGGGAGATCTGATTATTCAGGTCCCAGCAGCCAATGTTGAGATGGTTGGGGTTCGCGACGTTATCGATCGCAAGGGCGTGAAGCAGGTGTTTGATGTTTTGCGTGCGGAGTTTGTCGAGGAGCCAACCAACTGGTCACGCCGCTACAAGGCAAACCTAGAAAAACTAGCCTCTGGCGATGTGGTAAAGGTCTCTGAGGTAGTTCGTGATCTCTGGAGGCGTGATCAGGACCGCGGCCTCTCTGCAGGAGAAAAGCGCATGCTCGCAAAGGCGAGGCAGATTCTCATCTCTGAGCTAGCCCTTGCGCGGAAGGTCGACGAAGAGAAGGCCTCCGCAGAGCTAGACAAGGTCTTGGCTAGCTAGCGATGTCTGTTGCGGTGGTGCTGGTCGCCGCCGGTAAGGGTAAAAGACTCGGAGCCGGCCAGCCAAAGGCGGCCATTAGCGTTGCCGGGAAGTCACTTCTCGAGCTTTCGCTGATGCATATTTCAGAATTCAAGCCAGACCAATTGGTAGTTGTGGCTCCCGAGGAATTGCTCGAGGAATTCACCAGGTTGACTGCCAAGTTCTTTGAGGACTTCAAGGTTGTAGTTGGTGGCGAGACCCGCCAGCAATCGGTTTCTCACGGCATGGCAGAGGTGACCACAGATCTAGTTTTGGTTCACGATGCTGCACGTGCCTTTACCCCCAAAGAGGTCTTCGACAGAGTTCACCAGGCGCTTGATTTTGCGGAGTGCGTAGTTCCGGCGATGAACCCAGCTGACACCGTCAAGCAGGTTGCAAGTGACTGGGTCGAGAGAACTATTGACCGCAGCACTTTGCGAATGGTCCAGACACCCCAAGGATTTAGGGTTGCCACCCTTCGCAAGGGCTTTGAAGACGCAACTGGCGACTTCACGGACGAAGCCGGTCTGCTCGAGTCGCAGGGTGTTAGAACCGCAATAGTTTTGGGTCACGAGCACGGTTTCAAAGTGACCACTCCAAGTGATCTCGAGCGGGCCAGGGCGATCTTCACGGACGTTAGAAGCGGCATCGGTGTCGACGCTCACCAATTCGGCGAGGAGGGCAAGTTGATGCTCGGCTGCCTTGAGTGGGAGGACTATCCGGCCCTAGCTGGTCACTCTGACGGAGACTCTGTTGCCCACGCAGTGGTTGACGCCCTACTCTCAGCTGCGGGTCTTGGGGACATTGGTTCAAACTTTGGCACCAGTCGAAGTGAATACTCTGGCGCATCCGGCGAACTATTCATCGCGGAGACGCTCAAACTCTTGGCGGAGGCCGGTTTTGAGCCGGCAAATGTGGCGGTGCAGATTGTTGCGGAGGAGCCCAAGATCGGCCCTCGCAGGCATGAGCTCGAGCATCACCTAAGCGAGGTGGTTGGTGCCCCGGTTTCGGTGCTGGCGACAACCACCGATGGCCTCGGCTTCCTCTCGGATTCTAGAGGTGTTGCGGCCGTGGCAACGGCTCTGGTCCAAAGCCGAAGCTAGGCTTTTGGCAATGAAGCTCTATGACACCAAAGCCGCTGAGCTTAGAGACTTTGTCCCAATCGAAGAGGGCAAGGTTGGCATCTACGTTTGCGGACCAACCGTGCAGTCTGAGCCTCACATTGGACATCTGCGTTCCGCGCTCGTATACGACCTACTAACCCGCTGGCTTTCACACCTTGGCAATCAGGTGACTCTCATTAGGAATGTCACTGACATTGACGACAAGGTCTTGGAAAAGGCAAATGAGCAGGGGCTGGATTGGTGGGCGCTTGCTCACTCCAACGAGAACCACTTCGCCTCTGACTACCGCGCACTTGGAATGCTTTTGCCTTCGGGTGAGCCAAGGGCCACAGGCCACATCCCTCAGATGATCGCCTTGATTGAGCGGCTTATTGAAAAGGGCCACGCTTATAAGGCAGAGGGTTCAAGCAACGTATATTTCGACACCCTCAGTTGGCCAGCCTATGGCGAGCTAACCAATCAGGCTCTTGATGACATGGAGTCCGAGGGCGACAAGGGAGAGAAGAGAAACCTTCAAGACTTTGCGCTATGGAAGGCAACTAAAGCTGGTGAGCCAGAGTCTGCAAGCTGGCAATCCCCTTGGGGCAGAGGAAGACCCGGCTGGCACATCGAGTGCTCTGCAATGTCAACGCATTTTCTTGGAAAGGCTTTTGATATCCACGGCGGCGGTCTAGACCTGAGGTTCCCTCACCACGAGAATGAGCTGGCTCAGTCCCTTGCCTCGGGTGACAATTTTGCTAATTACTGGATCCACAACGGGCTGGTAAATGTCGGTGGCCAAAAGATGTCAAAGTCTTTGGGTAACTCGGTTTCTTCCAGAGACCTCTTCGCACTGGCGGAGCCAGCTGTGATTCGTTATTACCTGACCACCGCTCACTACCGCTCTGTGTTGGATTATCAACCATCAGTCTTGGAAGAGGCGGCCAGTGCATTGGAGAGACTTCACGGCTTCCTGGAAAGGTGTGAGCGAGAACTAGGGGAGACCCAATTTGCTGAGATTGACATGAGTCCTGAGCTCCCTAGCGAGTTCATAGACGAGATGAACGACGATCTCAACATTCCGGCGGCGCTCGCGGTGATTCACGATGCTGTGACAAGCGGAAACACCGAGCTCGATGAGCAGCAGCTTCGCGAGGCTGCAAGCCACCGCGACCAGGTCTCCAAGATGCTCGAAATCCTGGGACTGGCGCCAAGCCAATGGTCGCTGGGAGTTTCGGATGAGCACGCCGCCCTCGACAAGTTGATCTCATCGCTTATTGCCCGGCGCGACCAGGCGAGGGAGAACAAGGACTATGACACCGCCGACGAGATTAGAGATCAGCTAGATAAGGCTGGTATCGAGCTCTCTGATGGCCCGAGCGGCACGCATTGGAGCCTGAGCTAATGGCAAAACAAGGAAGACCCGGAGCCGCGAAAGGCAAGAAGGGGCCCCTGAAGGGGACCGGTGGGCATGGCCGCAAGGCTCTCGAGGGCAGAGGCCCAACACCAAAGGCGGAAGATCGCCCCTATCACAAGGCTTATCGGGCAGCTAAGGCTGCGGAAAAAACCACGAAGCCCAAAAAGGGCAAATTCGTTGCCAGCTCCCGGGGCACCTCAAAAACCGGAGGAGCCGAGGTTTTATCGGGCCGCAATGCCGTAGTTGAGGCCCTTCGGGCAAGGATTCCCGCAACCTCACTCTTTGTTGCCCAGAGAGTTGAGATGGACGACCGCGTCCGAGAGTCAATCGCGCTCGCGAACCACAGAGGTATAGCTGTTAGCGAGGTAACAAGGGCCGAGATTGACCGAATGACTGGTGGCGACTTTGTCCACCAGGGCATCGCACTCCAGGTTCCGCCATACAAATACGTTGACCCTAATGAGCTGCTAGATAGGGCTCTATCCAAGAGTCCGCTGCCGCTGTTAGTAGCCCTCGACGGCATCACGGACCCAAGGAACCTTGGAGCGATCATCCGCTCGGTCGCGGCTTTTGGTGCTCACGGCATTGTGCTGCCGCAACGCAGAAGCGTTGGAGTGACCGCTTCGGCTTGGAAGACCTCCGCTGGGGCCGCAGCGAGAATCCCGGTTGCATTGGCATCAAATCTGAACCAGGTCATCAAGGAGTACCAGCGCAGAGGCTTGTTTGTTGTCGGGCTGGATGCTGGGGGAGATGTCATGCTGCCGGACTTCGACTTGAACGATAAGCCACTGCTGGTAATCGTTGGCTCTGAGGGTAAGGGGCTTTCAAGGTTGGTTCAGGAGAACTGCGACCAGGTTGTCAGTATCCCGATCTCAAGCGACACCGAGTCGCTGAACGCGGGGATAGCAGCCTCTGTCGCGCTCTACCAGATAGCGGCTAACCGCTAAACCTTGTCGCGCCAGTCGCCCTCTTCGTCATCATCTGCCACAACTATTAGGCCCGTTGGAACCGGCTCAATAAGGTTCAGGTCCTCGGTCAAGGTTGTGGTTCCAAGGTAGGTCGCCTCGTCCCTGCGCTTGGAGAGCACGTTCGAGACATAGCTTCTTACCGCTTCAACCAGTGGCACGTCGCTGCCTTTGTCCTCCGACACATACCAACGGTGCTCTAGAACCTCATGAAATAATTCGGCCGGCTCCAAGCGGCCAGTGAACTCGCTTGGAATTGAGCCAATCACGGGCTCATAAACGTTAGAGAGCCACTCGTGTGCCATGACTTCCTCATCCGCGCCTGGCCTGGCGTTTGCAAGCTTGTATTGATCGATGTCGTTTAGGAGTCTTCTTGCTTGGTTTTCCTCAACATCGAGACCAGTGAGTAGCAGCAGTCTTCTGGCGTGGTGACCTGCGTCAACCACCTTTGGTTGAATCTTCACGGTGTGGCCCTCATCGTCTTTGACGATGGAGAGCTCTTCAATGTCAAAGCCGAGCTCATTGAGTCTCGCGACTCGCTTTGAGATTCTCCAGCGCTCGGCCTCATCGAAGACCTCGGTTGCGGTCAGTTCTTTCCAAAGCTCGTGGTACTTGTCCACAATGCGCTGACTCACTGAATTCGGGTCGATGTCTGCCGCCTTGCCCGAGGCCAATAGGTCCATGAGCTCGCCTGCGATGTTCACCCTGGCGATTTCAAGGTCATTTTCTCTTTGGCCATTGGAGAGCCTGCCCTCAAAGAGTTGTCCAGTCTCTGCATCAACTAGGTAAGCGGCAAAACGTCCAGCATCTCGTCTAAAGAGAGTATTTGACAGTGAGACATCGCCCCAAAAGAAGCCGGCTAGGTGAAGCCGCACCAGCAGCAGCGCGAGAGCATCAACGAGTCGATTAGCAGTTTGGTCCCTTAGGCCTTGCGACCACATCGCACGATAGGGGAGCGAAAACTTGAGGTGACGGGTAATTAGTACGGCCGGAAGATCTTCACCTGCTTCATCTTTGCGGTTTGAGATGATGGCGAACGGCTCAACGCACGGGACATCAAGTTTTTCCAGCTTCTTCAGGACCTCGTACTCACGCT
Source organism: Aquiluna sp. (assembly GCA_049457355.1). Lineage (GTDB taxonomy): Bacteria > Actinomycetota > Actinomycetes > Actinomycetales > Microbacteriaceae > Aquiluna. The sequence goes on along the minus strand of JBMUBK010000047.1, from coordinate 2,342 downwards.
TAGCCAGATCTAGCAGGGTTTCCTTGATGGCGATGACGTGATCGCCCAGGTGAGCGAAGCGAACCGTGTGACGCGAGAGGCCCTTCGGCAGCGCTGCAATCGTCTCTTGTGGCCATGCCTCTAAAGGCAAATGCCACGGCAGATCCAGGAGTGCTGGTTCTGCCGTGGCAGCCGTAATACTGAGGCTGGAGGGCATCTACTAGTTCAGACGCTCGCCAGTCTCTGCATCGAAGACGTGGACTGCATCCTTGTCTGCGTGCAGGTGAATCTTGTCGCCAGCCTTGGGGTGGTCGATGGGGTCTACTCGAACAACTACGTTCTGCTCGGTGCCATCTAGCTGCACGCGACCGTATAGGTAGCCATCGCTACCTAGCTCTTCCACGACATCGATGTCGCACACCAGACCGTGTGGTGCTGGGCTGAGCTTCTCTGGGCGAACGCCAACTGTGACCTTGTTCGTCGAGGCCTTGGACAGCACTGACTTGTCGATTGGCAACACCTCGTCACCGAACTGAACGCCACCCTCAACAATCTCAAGCTGAACCAGGTTCATGGCTGGAGATCCGATGAAGCCGGCAACGAAGACGTTCTGTGGCTTGTCGTAGAGGTTGCGAGGCGAGTCGACCTGCTGGAGCAGACCGTCCTTCAAGACCGCAACCCTGTCACCCATGGTCATAGCCTCGACCTGGTCGTGGGTCACGTAGACGGTGGTTACACCGAGCCTGCGCTGCAGTGATGCGATCTGAGTACGAGTCTGAACACGAAGCTTGGCGTCAAGGTTCGATAGTGGCTCGTCCATCAAGAACACCTGAGGCTTACGAACGATCGCGCGACCCATGGCCACACGCTGACGCTGACCACCGGATAGAGCCTTTGGCTTGCGGTTTAGGTAGGGCTCAAGGTCCAGCAGCTTTGCCGCCTCAAGAACGCGCTCAGCACGCTCTTCCTTGCTTACACCTGCAATCTTGAGGGCAAAGCCCATGTTCTCTGCCACGGTCATGTGTGGGTAGAGAGCGTAGTTCTGGAACACCATCGCGATGTCCCTGTCCTTTGGCGGCACGTCGGTGACTTCTCTGTCGCCGATGTAAATGCCACCCTCGTTGACCTCTTCGAGGCCGGCGAGCATTCTGAGTGAGGTTGACTTACCGCAACCGGAGGGTCCTACAAGAACGAGGAACTCACCGTCGGCTACCTCGAGGTCCAGCTTGTCTACCGCTGGCTTGGTGCCCCCTGGATAAAGACGGGTTGCACCTCTAAAAGATACTGTTGCCATTTCTACTCCTTCACCGGCAGGTACGTGCCGGACGATCCGTTGTGACGAGTGCCTCTTCTGAGGCTTCATAAGTATCGCATCTTCAACCTAGAATGGGGGTCGGTTTATCTAACTGAGATGAAAAGGAACCCACCTTGTCAAGTCCAAAGCCAACTAGGTCCGAGCAGCGCGAGGCAGCAAGAAACAAGGCCAGAGAGCTGAGAGAGCAAAGCGCCAAGAAAGAAAAGCGCAGCAAGCTCGTTATCCAGATCTCCGTTGTGCTGGTCGCACTTGGAATTGTGGGCGGTGTGGCCGGTGTCATTGCCATTGAGGCCGCTAATCGTGCGGAGGCTCCCGTTGTAAACGAGGTGCCTAACAACCTAACCGAGCTGGGCGGACTGAAGATCGGCGTTGGGCTTCAGGCCTTTACCGACACCAAGACCCCAACCGCTGACGCTGCTGGGGATGTGCCGGAGATTGTCGTTTACGTTGACTACCAGTGCCCGATCTGCCAGGCCTTTGATGTTCCAAATTCAGCCCAGATCCGCTCATGGGTAGACACCGGGGCCGCGACGGTTGAGATCAGACCAATTTCCTTCTTGGACAGAGCCTCACTAAACCAGTACTCCTCAAGGGTTGCCAACGCAGCATTCTGCGTTGCCAACTTCGAGCCTGACGCTTTCTACGACTTCCACGAGACGATGATGTTCAACCAGTCAAGCGAGGGTGGCGACGGTCACGATGACAACGCTCTCTTCGCTTTCGCCGAGGAGTCTGGAGCTGGAACCGAAGAGGTAAAGGGATGCATCCAGGCAAAGAGCTTCGGGGACTATGTCGCCCAACACACTCAGGATGTCTTGAACAACCCACAGGATGGAGTTAGCGTCACCGGCACGCCAACCATCCTGGTGAACGGTCTGCAATACACCTGGGCTACCGGTGAGGAGCTGGTTTCAGCAGAGCGCTTTGCCCAGTTTGTTCAGGTAGCAACCGCTCAGTAGTTCCAGGGTTCATGACTTAGGTCTGCCTATTCGGTAGGCTTTATGCCGCCAGCCGACTTGGCGCAATTGGTAGCGCACCGCTCTTGTAA
>JBMUBK010000046.1:0-9384 GCA_049457355.1 Aquiluna sp. | reverse complement strand
GCACGGTGCGCTTCATGTTTATCCCCTCATACCTTCGCCTGAGGGTCTGAGAGCTCAGGCCTCGATTCTGAAAGAGATCTCAGAGATCGCGGGATAACTAGCCCGGCTAACTAGACTTTTCGAGACATGGAGAAACTAAATTTCCGCTCGATAGCCAAGATTCTGCCCAAGCGCCAGCGCAATCAGCTCTGGCTTCTCTCTTTCGCGAGGATCATGGCAAATGGCCTAGATCTTGCAGGCCTGGCCGGAATTGCTCTGCTGGCGACAGCCTTTGGCTCGATTGCCTCCGGCACAGCCCGCCAATCTCCTTTGGTCTTGCCTCTAATCGGTGAGGTAATCATCACCGAGGTTGAGGCTGTAGTAATTGCGATGGGCATCGCCCTTACCTTCGTGCTCAAGTCATTCTTCTCAATCTGGCTAAACCTGCGGACTTCTCTGAAGGTTGCCGAGATTGAGGGTGATTTTGCCGAAAGGTTGACCAGCAACTTCTTCTCCAACGAACCCGCATTCGAGGGAACTCTCAGCGAGACGGTTTCAAGGTTTCAGAATTCGATTTTGGTTGCAACGGGTCAGATCGCGGCTTTTCTCAACTCAAGAGTCTCAGCGGTTGCTGAAGCTTCACTGCTGCTTGCTCTTGTTGTGGTGTTTATGTTCGTAAATCCGATTGCAACGCTCGCAACGCTCGTCTACCTAGTTCTCGTCATTCTCGCTCTCAATAAGGTCATAAATGTCCGCCTTAGGCGCAATAGCAAGAACGTGATCGAAGGCTCTGAGACTTCACTCTCAACAAGTCGTGACCTATTCGGCGTTAGGCGCGAAGTTCGCACAGGTGGAAATATCTCCGATTGGCTTTCTCAAATTGTCTCCGGAAAAAGAAGAGTTGCCGTTGGCAACGGATTGAACTACACGATCAACAGTCTTCCCAGGTATGTCATCGAAACATCTTTGATTCTTGGCATATTCGGTTTCCTTGGTGCCGTAGTCGTGTTTAGCGACCTTTCTAGCCAAGCAGTCACAATCGGTGTCTTCATGGCAGGAGGACTGCGCTTGGTCGCGTCCATTCTTCCTCTGCAGGCTGCTTATAACGGCATGGTTGCTTCAGCGGCCCAGGCTCAGACTGCCTTTGCAACACTCGTGGAAATTTCAAGACAGAAACAAGCAGACGATTTCGAGGACGTCAGCATTGAAAAGCTGCCGGCAGCAATGAACCTGAAGTTTGATTCAGTTAGCTTTAGCTTTCCCGGCGTCGACAAGCCAATTGTAAAAAACCTTGTCTTTGATGTGGAGGCAAACTCAAAGACTGCAATTGTTGGACCCTCCGGCGCTGGTAAGACGACCACTTTTGAGTTGGCTACCGGATTTAGGTTGCCTGCATCAGGTTCAATTTCCCTATCCGGCTATTCACCCAGGCACCTACTTGAGAAAACTGCCGGAGTGATTGGCATTGTCCCGCAACGCCCTCATTTGGTGACCGGGACGCTTGCCGAGAATGTTTCGCTGGAGTCTGCGGCGTCAACCGATAACTCGAAAGTTGCGGAGTGCCTGCAGAAGGCAGGACTTGAGCAGTTCATAGGTCTGGATGGCCAGGGGCTTGAGCTGGAAGTAACTCCAGATAGTGGTCAGCTCTCCGGTGGAGAGATTCAAAGGTTGGGTCTTGCCAGAGCCCTCTACAGGGACCCAAAAATTCTCTTTTTAGATGAGGCCACTAGCGCGTTAGATGCAGAGACCGAATCCAAAATATCGAAAGTTCTAGATTCGCTACGCTCACAAATGACGGTTGTGCTCATCGCACACAGGCTCTCCACAGTTATGAATGCTGACAAGATCATCTACTTGGACAATGGCGAGGTTGTTGCTCAAGGGACTTTTGCGGAGCTGAAGAAGCAGGTTCCGGACTTTGCCAAGGCGGTTCAGCTGATGGATTTGGGGGAGTAGCACTCTTTGGAGCGAGTGACGGGAATCGAACCCGCGTAATCAGTTTGGAAGACTGAGGCTCTACCATTGAGCTACACTCGCGCATCGTTAGACGACACCCCATTCTATGGGATAGAGTGTCAGGGTTCATGACGCTAGTTATGAAATCCCCGGGATGTAGCGCAACTTGGTAGCGCACCTGTTTTGGGTACAGGGGGTTGCAGGTTCAAATCCTGTCATCCCGACCAGTAAATCAACCAACCCCTTGGAGTAGGACTTGAAAACCACAGTCGAGAAGCTAAACCCAACACGCGTCAAGCTGACGGTTACCGTCGACGAGAAGGCTTTCAAGCCGGCCCTCGACAAGGCCTATAAGACCATCGCGGGTCAGGTGAACATCCCAGGCTTCCGCAAGGGTAAGGTTCCAGCACCCGTTCTTGATCAGCGGGTTGGCAAGGACGCAATCATTGGTCAGGCAATCAACGACGGCATCGACGACTTCTACCGCGAAGCTCTCATTAGCGAAAAACTTCGTCCACTCGCAGCTCCTGAGGTCGACATCAAGTCCGCCCCAAACGCTCAAGAGCCAACCAAGGAGCTAGTTGTTGAGCTAGAGGTAGAGGTTGAACCCGAGTTCAAGATGCCCGACTACAAGGGCATGAAAGTCAAGGTTGACCCAGTCAAGGTAGCCAAGATGGACATTGAGACTGAGCTGGATGCCCTCAGAGCTCGCTTTGGCACTCTAAAGACTGTTGAACGCCCAGCCAAGATGGGTGATTTCACGACCATTGACTTGACCGCTTCCCTCGAAGGTGCAGAAATCGACACCGCCAGCGACATTTCTTACGAAATCGGCTCCAACCAGCTGCTAGATGGGATTGACGAGGCGCTAGACACTCTTACTGCTGGAGAGTCCACAACCTTCCGCTCGAAGCTTGTAGGTGGCGAGCATGCGGGCAAAGAGGCTGAGGTTGCAGTTACCCTCAAAGCAGTCAAGGAGCGCGAGCTTCCAAAGGCCGATGATGATTTTGCACAGCTAGCAAGCGAGTTCGACACACTCGATGAGCTCAAAGCTGACATTGAGAAGAAGGTCGCTCAGCAGTTAGGCCGCAAGCAGGTGCTTCAAGCACGAGACAAAATCGTCGAGGAGCTTATTTCCAAGGCGAAGATTCCAATGTCGGACGTTGCAATTGAGCGCGAGGTTCACAATCACCTCGAGGGCGAGGGCCGCCTCGAAGACGACGTTCACCGCAAAGAGGTCACCGAGGAGTCCCAGAAGAATTTCCAGACCAGGTTGATTTTGGACAAGGTCGTCGACGCCGAAGCGATCAAGGTGGAGGACCAGGAACTCATCGAGTACCTAGCGATGAATGCACAGAACTACGGCATGGACCCAAACGACTTCATCAAGCAGGTTGCCTCTAACGGTCAGGTTGCCCTCTATGCAAGTGAGCTTGCAAGGCGCAAGGCGGTTGACTTCTTGGTTGCAAACGCGGAGATTACCGATACCAAGGGCAACAAGGTCGACTACCAGGTCTAACGCCCAAGGCGAACAAGCACCTAATTCCTTAGCACTCGTGGCTATCGTTTACTAGATAGCTAAGGAGTACTGGATGGCAATGCCACAAATGGAGCGCAATAACGTTTTTGAGAGGCTACTCAAAGACCGTATCGTCTGGCTGGGCAGTGAGGTTCGTGACGAGAACGCCAACGAGATCTGCGCCAAGATTCTTCTTCTCGCAGCAGAAGACAGCGAGAAGGACATCTACTTCTACATCAACTCTCCCGGCGGCTCGATCACCGCTGGCATGGCGATCTACGACACCATGCAGTACGTGCCAAACGACATCGTCACAGTAGGCATCGGCATGGCAGCTTCAATGGGTCAGTTCTTGCTGTCAAGTGGAACCAAGGGCAAGCGATATGCAACGCCAAACACCAGAGTCTTGCTGCACCAGCCACTTGGTGGTTTCGGTGGAACCGCATCCGACATTCAGACACAGGCAGAGCTCATCATGTCCATGAAGCGTCAGCTCGCAACCCTGACCGCAGAGCAGACCGGCAAGACCGTCGAGCAGATCATTGCCGATGGTGACCGCGACCGCTGGTTCACAGCCGCCGAGGCGCTCGAGTATGGCTTCATTGACCACATCCAAGAATTTGCCTCCGGTTCCACCGGAGTAGGGAAGGGCAAGTAAATGAGTTTTATCGAAACCGGTTCAGGCAGAATCGCAATGCCTGAGGCTCGCTACATCCTTCCAGAGTTTGAAGAGCGTACCTCCTACGGCTTCAAGCGCCACAACCCATACACCAAGCTCTTCGAAGACCGCATTGTCTTTTTGGGGGTGCAGGTGGATGACGCCTCCGCGGATGACATCATGGCTCAGCTTTTGGTCTTAGAGTCACAGGACCCGGACCGCGACATCACGATGTACATCAACTCTCCAGGTGGTTCGTTTACGGCCCTAACTGCCATCTACGACACCATGGAATACATCAAGCCTCAGATTCAGACAGTTTGCCTGGGTCAGGCCGCATCGGCTGCTGCCGTGCTGCTGGCAGCCGGAGCAAAGGGAAAGCGCCTAGCGCTTCCAAACGCGAGAATCCTCATTCACCAGCCGGCAACAGGTGGTGGCGGTCAGGGGCAGGCATCTGACATTGAGATTCAGGCGCAGGAGATTATGCGTATGCGGGAGTGGCTCGAGGACACCCTGGCAAAGCACTCTGGCAAGCCCAAGGAGCAGGTCAACAAGGACATCGATCGCGACAAGATTTTGACCGCGGCTCAGGCTGTTGAATACGGTCTAATCGACCAGGTATTGACAACTCGTAAGGGTTAAACACTCCGAGAGCTCCTAAGAGCTTCGTTCAGCGGGAGATATAGGCTTTCCTCATGACTTTAAGTGAGACAAGTGACCTGCTGAAGTGCACCTTCTGCGGCAAAAGCCAGAAGCAGGTTCGCAAACTCATAGCAGGACCTTCGGTCTATATCTGTGATGAGTGCATCGAGCTCTGCAACGAGATCATCGAAGAGGAGCTCGGTCAGCAGGTCGCAGAGTCGACTGAGTCACTAGAACTTCCGACGCCTAAGGAAATCAAGTCGTTCCTAGACGAGTACGTCATCGGGCAGGACGATGCAAAAAAGCAGCTCTCGGTTGCGGTCTACAACCACTACAAGAGAATTCGTGCCACCGGCACCCTCACAAATGCGGGCAAGCCTCACGACGATGTGGAGATTGCCAAGAGCAACATCTTGATGATCGGTCCAACCGGTTGTGGCAAAACCTATCTAGCCCAGATTCTGGCCAAGAGACTCAATGTTCCTTTCGCTGTCGCAGATGCAACAGCACTGACAGAGGCGGGGTATGTCGGAGAGGATGTCGAAAACATCCTTCTGAAACTTCTGCAGGCTGCCGACTATGACCCGAAGCGCGCTGAAACTGGAATTATCTACATCGATGAAATCGACAAGATCTCTCGCAAGGCGGAGAACCCATCAATTACCCGCGATGTTTCGGGCGAGGGGGTTCAGCAGGCTCTGCTAAAGATTCTTGAGGGAACGATTGCATCTGTTCCACCACAGGGTGGTCGCAAGCACCCCCAGCAAGAGTTCATTCAGATCGACACCACAAACGTCCTCTTCATCGTTGCCGGTGCTTTTGCCGGACTTGAGTCCATCGTTGGGGAGCGCACCGGCAAAAAGGGAATCGGCTTTGGTTCACCTTTGAAAGAGAAGACAGATGACTCGAATGTCTTCCGTCAGGTTCAGCCAGAGGACCTCAGAAAATTTGGCCTGATTCCAGAGTTCATCGGAAGGCTACCGGTGGTGGCGACCGTTGAGCAGCTGGACAAACCAGCCTTGATTTCAATCCTCACCGAGCCCAAGAATGCCCTTGTGAAGCAGTATCAGCGGATGTTCGAGATCGACGGCTTTGAACTTGAGTTCGAGCCAGCCGCCATTGAGATGATCGCCGACTTGGCCGTGGAGAGGGAGACCGGCGCCAGAGGCTTGAGGGCAATCCTCGAGGAGCTATTGAGCCCAATCATGTTTGAGCTCCCAGGCTCTGCCGAGCAGGGGCTTGTTGTGATCACTGCGGAAAACGTTGAGAATCACTCGATTCCAAAGATTAGGCCACTCCCACAGCGCCTAAAGGACAAGTCCGCTTAGTCGAGCAGCCCTCTGCGCTTCATGAGTGGTTCAACCGAAGGCTCGTGCCCCAGGAAGCTTCTCACCAGCTCCATTGAGTCGTGACTTCCACCTCGTGAAAGAAGCGCATCGGCAAAAATCTGGCCGTTGGAGCGCTTGAGTCCACCGTGCTGCTTGAACCAGTTCACGCTCTCCGCATCTAGTACTTCGCTCCAGATGTAGCCGTAGTAGCCACTTGAGTAGCCGCCAGCAAAGATGTGGGCGAAGTAATTGGTCCTATACCTAGTCGGCACCGCATGAAACTCCAGCCCATAACCTGCGATCGCCTCCCGCTCGAATGCGACAAGGTCCTCGGGTGTGCTATCGCTTTCGTGCAGGGCAAGATCGAGGATGGCGGCCTGCAGATAGTGAGTAGTCTCGAAGCCTTGGTTGAATGCCTCTGTCGCCTGAATCTTGTCAATCCAGATTGGGTCCAGTTTTTCGCCACTTTCGTAGTGCGCGGCATAGTTGGCCAAAACCTCTGGCCACAGCATCCACATCTCATTGACCTGTGAGGGGAACTCGACAAAGTCTCGCTCGACGTTTGTGCCGCTAAACCTTGGGTATTCGACGCTCGATAGCAGGCCGTGAAGGGTGTGACCAAACTCGTGAAACAGGGTGTTTACCTCGTCGAAGGTCATGAGCGCGGGGCTGCCGGCTGCCGGCTTCGGGATGTTCATGTTGTTCACCACAATCGGCAGCTTGCCGAGCAGGCGTGACTGATCAACCAGGTTGTTCATCCATGCCCCACCAGACTTAGATGGCCTTGCATAGGGATCAAAGATGTATAGCCCACACTTCGACCCATCCTCATAGAAGACTTCATAGACCCAGTTATCTGGGTGGTATCCAGTTAGGTCGGTTCTTTTCTCAAACCTGAGTCCGTAGAGCCTGCCGGCCGCAAAGAAAACACCATCTTCGAGGACTCGCCTCAGCTCAAAAAATGGCTTCAACAGCGAGGTGTCAACCGAATATCGCTCTGCTCGCAGCTGTTCGGTATAGCGGTCCCAGTCCCAGGCTTTGAGCTCTTCACCAGGGAGCTCTCGCTCCATAAGTTTCTGCAGTTCGCCTGCTTCCGTCTCAGCATTGCGACGGGCTATCGGCGCAATACGCCTCAGCACCTCGTGAATTCGCTCAGGACTCTTAGCGGTCTGCTTGCTGGTTACATACTGCGAGTAGTTCTCGTAACCAAAAAGCTTGGCCTTTTCACGTCTCAAATCCAGTGCTTCTCGCACCAGATCTGAGGTGTCATTGGCATTGCCTCTCGAGCCGCGAGAGAGTGTTCGCTCCAGAATCTCTCTTCTGAGCTCTCTGTCATCGAGGGTTGCCAACATCGGGTGACCGGAGTAGTTCAGCAGCGGAATGGTATAGCCGTCCTGCCCCCTGGTCTCCGCAGCTTGCTTGCAGCTATCAATCTCTGTTTGGCTCAGGCCTGAGAGCCTCGATGAGTCCGGGAGGTTGATCGCAAGGTCATTGCTGTCTGCCAAGAGGCGTCTATCAAACTCTGCCTCCAGGCCTGCAAGGCGCTCATTAATCTCTGAGACACGAGCTCGCTCTTTGTCTCCGAGCTCACTTCCCGCGTGACGGAAGTCCTCAAGGTACTTAGTTAGTAGCCAATCGGATTCGGCATCGAGACTAAGTTCGCCTCTTGTGCGCTGAGCTTCAAGCTCTGTGAGCCGAGAGAAGAGCCGCGGATCAAGTTGAATCGAGTCTTGGTGAGCAGAAAACTTTGGGAAGATTATTGCCTCGAGACGCTGTATCTCCTCATTGGTATCTGAGGCTGTCTTGTTATAGAACACATACATCATCGCCGTCAGGAGCTGACCAGAACTCTCGAGAGCAACAAGGGTGTTCTCAAACGTGATTTCAGGCTGGCCGACGATCTCTTCAATCTCGGCGAGGTGTGCCTTGGTTGCAGCCTCAAATGCGGGGAGGTAGTGCTCGTCTGTTAGCTGACTGAAGTCGGGAAGTTCATATTCGAGTGTTGATAGCTCAAAAAGCGGATTTGTCATCCTGCAATGCTATTGCTGCTCAGCAAACTCCATTGACGAGATAGCAACCTTGTCCGCTGGCTCGAGATTGAGGTCTGCGATGCGTCCCACGGCAGCTAAGTCTCGCTGAGCCTGAGAGAGCACAGCAGGTCCCTGCAGAACCATTATCGAAATCTCAGCTTTCATAGAGAGCTTCTGGTCAGTCTTTGACTTACGAATTGCAATTAGCGCCTCGGACGCAGCTAACAAGAGTTCCGCTGAACCCTCCGGCAGTTCATCTTGGCTTGGCCAGGCAGCCTGATGCACGGAACCTTCCTGCCACCATGACCAGACCTCCTCGGTCGCAAAGGGAAGGAACGGAGCCAGCAGCCTGACAATCACACCCAGTGCCTCGCGAAGGGCGAGCACTGCAGAGCCGATTTCCTGAGCGGTGTAGCCCTCTTGGCTGTAGGCGCGCTCTTTGACGAGCTCGAGATAGTCGTCAGTGAATGTCCAGAAGAAAGTCTCAGTGGTCTCTAGGGCTTTGGTGTGGTCATAGTTCTCGAAGGCCTTTGAGGCAGTACCCACCACTTCACGAAGCCTTGCGAGCATGGCCTTATCAATTGGCTCAGTCACCTCAGTTACTCCGCTTGGCATATCGAAGCTGAGTGCGAACCTGGCGGCATTCAGTAGCTTGATTGCTAGCCTGCGACCGATTTTCATCTGGCCCTCATCGAAGGCGGCATCGGTTCCCAGGCGAGCACTAGCGGCCCAATAGCGAACGGCATCCGAGCCGTGAGTTTCTAGCAGCTCATTGGGAACAACAACGTTTCCCTTTGACTTAGACATCTTCTTCCGGTCTGGGTCCAGGATCCAACCCGAGATGGCTGCATTCGTCCAGGGAACCTGGTTGTGCTCAAGTTCGCTTCGCACAAGAGTTGAGAAGAGCCAAGTTCTGATGATGTCCTGCCCCTGGGGGCGAAGATCGTAGGGGAACACTTTTTCAAACAACTGCGGGTTGCTTAGCCAGCCGCCGGCGAGCTGAGGAGTAAGAGATGACGTTGCCCAGGTGTCCATGATGTCGAGCTCTCCGATGAAACCTGCGGGCTTGCCGCGCTGGTCCTCAGTGAACCCATCTGGGCAGTCGCTGGAGGGGTCAACCGGCAGCTGCTCACTGGATGGAACGATTGGGTTTTCATAGTCCGGTTCTCCCGAGGCGTTTAGCGGATACCAAATTGGGATTGGCACGCCGAAAAAGCGTTGACGAGAAATGAGCCAGTCGCCGTTTAGGCCATTGATCCAGTCCTCAAGTCG
>JBMUBK010000045.1:0-9489 GCA_049457355.1 Aquiluna sp. | reverse complement strand
TTTTTAGCAACCGGCTTCGCAGCTGGCTTCTTAGCTGCCGGCTTGGCAGCTGTAGCCTTCTTAACCTTGCTTACCTCACTGGCAACCTTCTGCGCGCCCTTCTCGACCTCAGTGAGAGCATCGCCGGCAAGATCCTTAGCTGCAACCTTCACCTCAGCAGCGGACTGGCCAACAGCTTTAGCTGTGCGGCCAAAAAACTTTCTAATTGAATCGCCTAGACCCATTTGTATTTATCTCCATTCGAACAAACGACTGAAGCTTATGTGAGGAATCTCTAGATGGCCCTGCGCCGTGCCAAGATTTCGTCGATGTCCTTACTCGCGAGCACTCGTCGCGGCTTCGAAATGTCGATGACATCGGCAACCGGCTTCTCTTCCACCGGGTTGCTTCTCTTGGCGAGTGGTTCGGGTAGCGGGTTGGGGCTCCACTCTCTCGATCTGGCTCTCGCTCTGGCAGCGCTCGAACGGACATCCTGCCGAGACTTGTGAAGCCGCTTTGCAATCGCCTGTGCCTGACTAGCAGCTGCTCTGGAAACAAAGAGGCTCAAGGTTGAGAGAACACCTGCTGTGGCGGCTAGAAACCAGAAGCTCGAGTCGACTGCGGCTGACATGGCTGCAGCAAAGAAACCCAAAAGAAATAGTGCAAAGAGGACTGAGAAGCCTCGCTGGGTTGCCAGAAGTCTTCCAAGTCGATCGTGTTCGGTCAGAACTCTGTTGCGGTTAACCTCTCGAGCTTCCTTGCGCATCAGGCTAGTTGTCGCCTTGAGCTGGGAGCGCTGCGTGTAACCGGGAACGAAAATAATCAACCAGACGATTGCGGCTATAACGAGAGTTACGCCACCTAATCCAACTGGTAAGTCCATGGCTATAAAGATATGGGGCCAGCTGGCAAAGTAGCGCTATTGCGAGTGCGTGTTCTCGAGTCTTGCGAGCATCGAGCCTTTTCGCTCCTCGGAAGTGATGGCAAAAATGCGGTGATCGCGCCACTGACCGTCGATGTGTATGAAGCGTTCCTTGAGCCCCTCTTCACGAAGCCCCAACTTCTCAACTACTCGCAGGCTCGCGCCGTTCTCGGGTCTGATATCGATTTCTACCCTGTGAAGGTGCATATCATCAAAAAGGTGGTCAATCGTGAGTGCGACGGCAATCGGCATGGCTCCGCGGCCGGCAAAGTCTTTAGCTATCCAGTAGCCGACGCTTGCCGATGAAACTGAGCCGTGAAGAATGTTTGCAACATTTATCTGACCGGCCATTTGGCCGTCAACATCAATAATGAAGGCAAGACCCGTGCCTTTGCGCTGTTGGTAGAGCAGATTGCTTACTAGGTCTCTCGCATCCACCGGATACCTGATCCCAGGGGTGGTTGCCTCCCATGGAGATAGCCACGCCCGGTCCCTTACTAGAAGCGACTGCAACTTCCGAGCGTCACGCTTTTTGAGTTGCCTGAGTTCAACTGAACCAAATTTCAGCGCGCCGTTTCTCACGCTGGCAAGATTACCCCTATGGATTACCAAGGCAAGGAAGAGTTGAGAGCGCAGCTCTCTGGAGCAAGGCCTCACTCATCTGAGGGTCTCACGCAGCAACTTGCCGCCATCGTCTCTTCCTCTGGCGCAAAAACCATAGCTAGCTACGTGCCCCTTGCAAATGAGCCAGATGTCTCTGAGTTCAATCGACTTGCTGGGCAGAGTGCGAATCTGGTTTTACCGCGAATCATCGGAGACACCCTGGAGTTCGCATCAGGCGAGCAGGTTCGGGGGCCATTAGGCATCTTCGAACCCACGGGCGAAGCAGTCGATATTGCGAGCATTGGGCTAATGATCGTGCCTGCCCTGGCAGTTGACGAGATGGGCAATCGGCTCGGCAAGGGCAAGGGCTTCTATGACAGGGTCCTTGGCTCATTTAGGGGCTTGAGCGTTGCTGTGGTTTTTGACAGCGAGGTTATCGAGGCTGTTCCCAGTGAACCTCACGACCAGCGGGTCGCAATGATTGCAACACCGCTTCGAACACTCGTTGTTGGCTAAACTTCTCAAGCTATGCCTACCTACGCCTACTCCTGCAAGTCTTGCGAGCACGTGTTTGAGATGCAGCTGAGCTTCAGCGATAGCGACCCTGCGGGTTGCCCTAAGTGCGGCGGGGAGATTAGAAAAGTCTTTGGCAACCTAGGGGTTAGCTTCAAAGGTTCTGGCTTTTATAAGACTGACTCTTCGACCAAAGCACCGGAAAAGAGCGAGCCGGCTCCCTCTAGCGACTAGCCCCAGTGGGGCGGCTTATCGTCTCTGAGCCTGTCATCGTTTGAATCATCACCATCGCCCCAACCCTCTGGACGGTCCTCAGACGCAGGCTCGTCAAAAAGCGGCTCTACACGGCCGTTGAGGTCTAGACCCAACTTCATGGCAATCCTGTTTGCCACCTCCTGAGGTTGAGCAAATATCTCAAAAGCGTGAACCCTGGTGTATTGCCAGCCCATTGCCCTCAGTAGACCCGGGCGCAACCTGAGCTTTTCTTCCCAGCTCTCCCCTGCGAGCGACCAGTCTGCATCAATCACGATCGCACTCTTGCCCCTAGATGCCACAAGCGCAATCCGTCCGGCGAAGTTTAGGTTCACCTTCAAGCCCAGTTTCTCAAGTCGCTTCGCAAGATCGGAAAGAAGCGGATCAGGATCTCCATCCAGCACGTCTGAGAGGAAGCTTGGGGCGATAAGGTCCTTGAGCCACTTCTGGTTCTCTGGAAGCGAGCCGCCAGCGAAGTCCTCGAAGTTGTAACAGGAGACCACGCTGAGGCGCTTTCTTGCGGAGACAATCTGATTCACCATCCAGCGGCCTGCGTTTGGAGAGTTGAAGTCGCCCAAAGTTCCGGAGATTCGACCCTCTGGAGTTCTGCCGAAGCCAACCGAGAAAATAACGCGGTCTGCGAGCCGGTGGGTTAGCTCGCTCATCGTTACAGACTCGAAGCGTTCTCGGCCGTGGGCATCAAAAAACTCAGCTAGTGCGGGTTGCTCCCTGACAGCCTCAGAGACCTTCTGGTCAATTCGATCTGCGTGAGATTTCGAGGCTGTGACAACCATTAGGGACTCGTCTGGGTGCCAGCGAGCGTGAGAGATCACCAGTTCAACTACCTTTTCAACCTCCGAGTCCATGGACTCGGTGGCACCTTCAATTGTGGACTCGGCGTTAGCGCCCTCGGTGACTTCGAAGTGTTCGAAGTTGTGCTCTCCAAAGAGCTGACCTACGGTTGGCTCCAAAATGATCTCGTCGTCGTAGAAGTTTTGGTTTAGGTAGCGACCCAATACCTGGCCATTCATTCGGTAGCTTCGGCTGATTAGCTCGTGTCCAAATCTCGACTCCACCAGCTCATAGACCGACGGCCTGTCCGACTCGTGACTGTCTTGGTTAGCCCTGGCCACAGTGTCAAAGTTCTCTGGGGCTGCAATTGCTGGGTCTCCAAAGGCAATTACCTGATCGGCTTTGGTAAGCGCAAAGATTGTCTCGGCCGCTCCGGCTGATGCAGCGTCGAGCACTAGCACGGTGTCAAAGCTGTCGCTTGCCGCTAGCTCCCAGATTCGATATGGAGAAACCATCACGGCCGGCACCAGCTGCTGCCAAAGGGTGCCTCCCACCATCAGCCCCTCTTTTAGGGTGATACTTCGCTTCCTGAGTTGTTCGCGAAGCTTGTCGGCGGAAGCCGGCTGCTTTTGTATACCGGCCTTCCAGCGCTCTGAGAGGGCGGCACGGACAGTATTTCCACCCTCAGCGATGACCTTCTGACCCGAGGTCTCAAATGCCTCCTCGAGCTCTGCCAGGTGCTTGGCGTCGTACTCAAGAATCTCGGGGTTCC
This sequence comes from Aquiluna sp., assembly GCA_049457355.1. Classification (GTDB taxonomy): domain Bacteria; phylum Actinomycetota; class Actinomycetes; order Actinomycetales; family Microbacteriaceae; genus Aquiluna. Next base: position 5,656 of record JBMUBK010000045.1, on the reverse strand, counting down.
GCTGCACAATCGCCTCAAGGGCTGATTGCCACCATGCCAGCTCGAACTCCAGCTGCACCTGGTGACTCCCTGGATTCAAGCGAGAAAGCTCTTTGGCTAGGTGTCCGAGACCAGCTTCGCTGAGTTCCCTAACGATTGGTTTGCGATCTAGGTAATGGTCCAGATACTCGGTCTGAGTAGCTAGCTCTTCGAACCTAGAACCAAGCTCGTCGAAACTAAGTCTTGTCAGTAGCGGCCGATCCGGATCAGGATCAAGATGCTTGTCCAGAAGCGCGATTACCTCGCTGATGGTCTCAAACTTTGCCTGGGTCTCCGCCAAACCCAAGGGAACGGTCGGCGGCGCCTGAGTCTTGTTGTGTTTTTCCCAAAGCTCGCGCTGCTCCTGGGCGTCCTTGAGTGCCTGGTGGAGATTGCCCACCGAGGTCCCCGGCCTAAGGAACTCTTTCGCCAACTTCTTGAATCTTCTTCGCTGAGCGCCCGAGAGCTCGGTGCGCTCCGAGCGACCGGCGGTCGCCTTGATGAGATCATGCAGTGGGCGATCGAAGATGCTGGGTAGGAACTTGTCCAGGGTGTAGCGGACACCAAGGAGCAGCCTCAGCTGCTCGGCCCACTGCTCAACACTTTCGCAGGGAGTTAGCTCCAGGTCTGTGAGATAGCGGTTGATCTGATAGCTAAGAGTCCGCCAGTTCTCTCCGGCGAGCTCTCGAACAGCACTAAGTGCCTTGGCAATTTCCTCTTGGCTTTCAAACCTTGCCCCGTACCAAGGTGAGCTCTTTGGACCATATTCAAAGACGCGAGCCTCGTGAGCCTTTACCAATAGCTCAGGCGCGGTTGATCGAATTGTTCCAAGTAGCTCGGGCTTAATCCTGGCGGCATTTACCGGTGGGTTGGCGCCTCCGGCCAGCTTTGCTAGCTCCTCCAGCGCCTCTATCAGTGAGATGCCAAGAACTGAGTCGCTCGTGGCAACGGCATTGAAGTAGTGCTCGATGGCCGCCTGCGCTTTTCGGTGCTCGGCTTTTGCCTCTAGGAGCACGCCAGGAGTTGCCTTCTCGTTTCGAGATATGGCTGCCACCACGTCATTCCACGCGTCGTTTGCTCTGATTGCCAGGCCTCCAAGCCCGTGGCTGCTGAGTCGCTCGGCAAGTTCATCGAGAGTCTGCTCCCTTGGAGCAACAACCAGAGTCCTGCGCCCATCTAGAGCATTGTTAGCAAGCAGATTCACAACGGTCTGAAGGTAGCCACAGCCCGGCAGGGTTCTAACGGCAAAAGATTCGCCCTCGTGGGCTCTGCGGAGCACAAGCCGCTGCGAAGTATCGGCCTCGGCAACCAAGGTGACAGGAGAATCGGAAACCACAGGAGCCTTGCCCTGGTCCCCAAGAAGCGTTGCAAGGGATCTCAAGTCTTCAGGCAGGTCTAGCTGCGAAAGCCTAATTAGGTCCGGCACGAAGTTACCCAGTACAAGCAGCTTCTCAATCTCAGCCTCGGTACTTTGTAGGTACTGAGAGACAAGTGCCAATGCGCTGACTGGAATTAGGTCAGACTGTCCCGTTGCAACTGCGATCAGATCTGACTCTTTGAAGTCTGGGCGATGCTGAGCAATCAGCTCGGTGACAGCCGGGTTTAGTACCGGCAGCTCCGAAATCCGAAGCTCGTAATCGTCTCCGCGAACCAATAGGTGTGCCCGCCAGAGCAGGATGGGGAGCTTCTTTTCGTCGATGCTCACAAGCCCACCGGCGACAAAGAGCGCCTCAGCACCAAAGGTCTGCTCGATACGCTGGGCTTTTCTGAGGATGCGTTTTGTGGCGCTCAGCGCTCTTGCCAGAGCAACTCCATCACGCACAAGGTTTCCAATTGTGGTGCTCCGTGCAGAGACCAGCTGGGCAAGGCCACCCGGATGTGCTCTTGCGAGGTCGACCTGACCAAAGCTGGAGGGTTCAAACCGGATGAGTGGATTAGTTCCACCAATGCCCGCAAACTGCTCTTGCCAGAGCTGCAGCTGCTGCGAATGGTCCACTGCCCAAGCCTAAATCTTGATGGCCCCTTCTCCCCTTAGCCTTGGCCGAAGAGAATCACATCAAACTCCGCTAATCTAGAACCTCTTTTGGCCTCGTAGCTCAGTGGATAGAGCAACGGTTTCCTAAACCGTGTGTCGGAAGTTCGATTCTTCTCGGGGCCACCTATGCAGCTTGCTGCTGTTGCAGAGCTAGAAACTCCTGCCACTGCGGCATCGGTTTTTCGGCTCCACGCACGCTCCAGACCAGACCGGTAGGCATCTTCGGGTTGACCCGAAGCTCCCAGCCCATCTCTTGAGGCGTCTTGTCGCTCTTGGCGTTATTGCACCTGAGGCAGCAGGCGACTAGGTTCTCCCAGCTGTCCTGACCGCCACGCGACTTTGGAATCACGTGATCGATCGTGTTAGCGCTCTTGCCGCAGTAGCCGCAGCGATGGGCATCTCTGCGCAGTACGCCTCTTCTAGAGACTGGCACTCTGCGGGAGTTGGGGATGCGAACATAGCGCTGGAGCAGAATTACCGCCGGCATATCAAACTCCTGCTTTGCGCTGCGCACAACCTCACCACCAATCCCGGCAAGCACGGTTGCTTTTTGGTTGAGCACCAAAACCAGTGCTCTCTTGAAGGAAACGACCGCTAAGGGTTCGTAGCCCGCGTTCAGTACGAGTGTGCGCAAGATGTTCTCCTATCGAATTCGCCCACACGGCTTGTGAGTATTCGTTACTGACTCCGGAAACAAAAAACGCGCCGCAAAAATGCGACGCGCAGGATTTACCGGCATGGGTATGCAGGGGTGTTGGTGGAGATGGATCCAGTTGCCATGCCTGGATTGCATGTCTAGTGGCACTTCACCGCCCCTTCCCAGCTAAGTCAATACTTGAGAAGAAGATTAAGTCTGGGAGTGGAAATAGCGTGTTAGAAACGCTGAGGCTTCAGGTGAACTTTTGGGATCAGTTTTGGATGTCCGCGAGGCGAACGATGTGGAATCTATCGGTGAAGATTGGTGCCAGCTTCACGCGGTCTCCAGGTTGGGGAGCGTGATAGAAGTTTCCGTTACCGGCATACACCCCATTGTGGCTGTAATCGTTGAAGACCACGATGTCGCCGGGAACGGCCTCCTCGATGGGAACCCGCTCAGCGTATCTGGCCTGCTGATAAACGCTGTGAGGAAGCTCAATGCCAAACTGCGCGTAGACAAAAAGCACAAGGCCAGAACAGTCAATACCGTTGGGGGTTTGACCACCAAAGACATAGGGCGTTCCGACAACCTCGGCAGTTGCCTTCATGATGTTGGCGCTGGTGATCTCGGTAAATCTCGGTGAGGCTAGGTAGTCGGCCGCAAGAGGTCCGCGATAACGCTGAGCCGAGCGTTTTACCTCGAACTCTGATGCGTCAGCAGGTTGGTACTCACCTCTGGTAAAAGAAACCGCCCTCACCGTTGCGACTGAGAGTCCTTGGGATGGGGCGGAGAGCTGAACCATTTCGTTAGAGGTAGTTAGGCCCGATACGGCAGTTGCCTCAGGAGAAAAACCATATGAAGGCAGAGCGAAGGTCGCCATCAGGCCGGTGGCCGATGCCATCGTCCAGAATGAGCGCATGCCGCTGCGAGCGGCTACCATCTTCTTGGCCCGCTCTGCTTTTCTTAGCTCTTTGCGCGATGGCCTAGCATCAGCTGAACTCAAAAGGAATCCTCCGAGAAGTCTTTGGAACTTCTAACTGGCCAAGTATAACTAGTTAGCCATCTGTTCACATAAAAACAGGTGCTGCCCTATCGAGTCATCAATCAGCAGACCCTCTTGATAACTAGCTGCGGTGAGCAGCTTCTCACCCGATTGAACTGTCAACACAGTCGGGGCCCCAGGCACCAGTCCCAACTGCCGAAGCTGAGTGAGGAAGCCGGTGTCCAACTGCAGCGGCTCTCCAATCCTGCAAAGCTCATATTCGCCTCCAGCTAGTTCACTAAGTGGCTGACAGCTTTTTACCTCTGGAGAGGGAAGCCCCAGTAGCTCAAGTCCCGGTATTGGCATCCCAAATGGTGAGTGAGTGGGGTTATTGAGAAGCTCAATGAGCCTTCGCTCAACGGCCTCGCTCATGACGTGCTCCCAGCGACAGGCTTCGTCATGGACGCTCTCCCAGTCAAGGCCAATCACCTCGACCAGTAGTAGCTCAGCTAGCCGATGTTTACGCATCACCTCAACTGCCGTCAGCCTGCCCTCGTCGGTGAAGAGAAGCTTGCGATCTTCCTCAACCCGAAGCAGCCCATCGCGCTCCATGCGGGCAACGGTCTGGGATACGGTGGGGCCGGAGTGGTCCAGTCGCTCTGCAATCCGGGCACGCATGGGCGTGATGCCCTCCTCCTCAAGCTCCAAAATCGCCTTGAGGTACATCTCCGTGGTGTCAATTAGGTCAGTCATTTATTTTCCTGTGGCTATGCAAGAAGACTAATAAAGCCGGAGGCTAAACTTACCGCCATGGCCCAGATTGTGATTCCCGAAAACCTCAAGCCCAAGGACGGCAGGTTCGGTTGCGGGCCATCAAAGATGCGTCCCGAGCAGATCACGAGCTTTGTTCAGTTCGCCAAAGAGCACATGGGCACCTCACACCGCCAAATGCCAATTAGGAATCTTGTCGGTGAAATGAAGCAGGGCCTTAGCGAGCTGTTCAGGGCTCCGGAGGGCTACGAGGTGATTCTGGGTAACGGTGGCGCATCAGCGTTTTGGGATGCCGCAACTTTTTCCCTTGCAACCAGAAAAGGACAGGCCCTAGTTCACGGAGAGTTCGGCAGCAAGTTTGCCAAGATCCTTGGTGCACCGTGGCTTGAGAGTCCGACCGTGGTCTCGGCAGAACCGGGCACTAGAGGTGAATTGGTAGCTGAGGCAGGGGTTGACATCTACGCCTACCCTCACAACGAGACCTCAGCGGGAGTTGTCACAAGCGTCAAGCGAGTATCGGGGGCTGACAGTGATGCGCTCATGCTCACTGATGCCACCAGCGCCGCAGGCGGCATCGACTTCGAACTCAGCGAGACCGATGCCTACTACTTCGCACCACAGAAGAACTTTGCCTCAGACGGTGGGCTCTGGATAGCCATGGTCTCGCCCAAGGCCATCGAGCGCATCGAGAGCGTTGCAGCGTCGGAGCGCTACATCCCAAACATTCTCAGCCTCAAGCTCGCACTGGATAACTCGCGCGATAACTACACGCTGAATACTCCCGCCCTGGCAACCATCTTCTTTATGAATGAGCAGGTTAAGTGGATTAATCAAAACGGCGGACTGAGATGGGCGGATGCAAGAACCAAGCAAAGTTCCAAGCTGCTTTTTGATTGGGCGGAGCGGACCGAGGTCACTCATGCCTTTGTAGAAAACCCCGAGCACCGCTCTCAGGTGGTCGCAACAATCAACTTCGCCGATCACATCGACGCACTTGAAGTGGCCCAGATACTTCGAGAAAACGGAATTGTCGACACCGAGCCGTATCGAAAGCTTGGAAAGAATCAGCTCAGGATTGCAACGTTTGTTTCTATCGAGCCTTCAGACATTGAAGCGCTAATCGAGTGCATCGACTACGTTCTGGAGCGAATGTGAAGTTATTTGTCCGTCACGTTGAGCGCAAGCCCGATCCCGAGCCGGTGAAGGTCAACCA
>JBMUBK010000044.1:0-9734 GCA_049457355.1 Aquiluna sp. | reverse complement strand
CATTTGGCATGGGAGCAAATCAAATGCTCGAGCTAATTGACCCCAAGAAGGACGCAGACGGTCTGCATCCAGAAAATCTAGGGAAGCTCGTAATGAATGCCACCGGCAAGTTTGACTCACCGCTTCCCTGCACTCCCAATGGAATCATCGAGCTGCTCAGGCGGCACGGGGTTGAAACCAAGGGCGCTGAGGTAGCGGTGATTGGCAGGGGGCTCACCGTGGGTCGGCCACTTGGCTTGCTGCTAAGCAACCGAGGCGTTGACGCCACCCCCACTCTCCTTCACAGCGCAAGTCGTGACATCGCGGGAGTTGTTGGGCGCTCAGACATCGTGGTTGCGGCCATCGGCTCCCCACACTTTGTGAAGCCAGAGTGGGTCAAACCAGGAGCAGCTGTTTTGGATGTTGGCATAAGCCGCGTCGATGGGAAGCTAGTTGGGGATGTGCATCCAGAGGTTGCTGAGGTTGCCGGTCACCTATCGCCAAACCCTGGCGGAGTCGGTCCTATGACCAGAGCAATGCTGCTAAAAAATGTAGTTGAGATGGCTAAGGCCTAGCCGTCCCCAAATCCTTCAAGGGCACTAAACCTCGGATCAATAGGGTCCTCGTGGGTGTGAGAGGGGTCCTCATCCATCCTTATTCCACACCTCGCACACAAACCAGCGCAGTCTTCACTGCACAGTGGCTTGAGAGGAAGTGCCGGAACCACGGAGTCAATTAGTGCCTGCTCAAGATCGATGCGGTCTTGCTCGACTACGAAGTCATCCTCCTGCTCCGGCCGGTACATAAAGAGCTCTTGAATTTCGACATCGATGTCGTCGCTAATTTCGTCGAGGCAACGCGAGCAAATGCCTGTTGTCCTGGCCGTGAACTCGGCGGTAGCGAGGATTCCCTCGTGAACAGATTCAAGCCTTACCGGTATCGAAAGGGCGCTACCCGCTGGAATACCCATCACCTCTGTGCCAATGGGCTCTGAAAGGGTGTGCTCCAGCACAACTTCCTTCATATTGCCTGGCTTGTGAATGAGCTCCTTGAGCTGAACAATCAGGGTCACTTGCCAAGCCTCTTACTTAACGCCGTGGCAACCGCGCCTGGGACATGGGCAGAGACGTCTCCACCAAGGGCTGCAACCTCGCGAACCAGTGATGATGAGATGTGTGAGTAGGCGGGCTCTGTTGCAAAGAAGAAGGTCTCGATTCCCGAAAGATCCCGGTTCATGTTTGCAAACTGCAGCTCATAGTCAAGATCCGCTGCCGTCCGCAAGCCTTTGATAATGGCGTTTGCTCCCAAGGAAACAGCATGCTCTGCAATTAGCCCACCCTCAAGCAGAGAAACGTCAACCTTGCTCAGGCCGGCTTCTGCGAGGGAGTCTTGCCAGAGTCTGACTCGGTCAGCTCCTGAAAACATTGCATTCTTGTTGGGATTGTGAACCACAACAATTTCCAGTTGGTCCATGACACCAGCTGCCCTTCGCACAACCGATAGGTGTCCGAGGGTAGGGGGGTCAAATGAACCCGGGTAAATTGCCTTTTTTGCCACGATGCAAGGTTAGCTGTAATTGCCTAGAAGTTAGAACTGGCTTCTGATGGCCCAGAGGTCTGGGAAGACAGGGTTGAATAACGTGGAGGCTAGGTAGCCAGCTCCACTTGAGCCACCGGTTCCGAGCTTCTTGCCTATTGTTCTCTCAACCATCTTTACGTGCCGGTAGCGCCACTCCTGAAGACCCTCGTCGAGATCGACCATGGCCTCACCGACCATCGCAGCCTCGGGATCGCTTCGGTGAATTGAAACCAGCACCTCCTGGACAGCTTCATTCGGCTGCCACTGCAAAGAGATGTCCCTTGCTAGGGCGACCGACGGAAGGGGCTGTCTGCTATTGAAGTAGTGCATGGCAGAGTCCCAGAGTGATGGTCTCGACATGGCTGCCTCTACACGTTCTCTGGCTGAGGACCCCGGAATCAGGTGCTCAGCCATTCCCATGCCGCTTTTCTTGTCCGCGTCCTGGCCAGCCTGATCTCTTCTTCCTAGGACAGCCTCTAACTCTCTGAATTGTGCGGACTGGAAACCCGAGGCGGAGCTGAGCCTGGCCCTAAACGAATTGAATTGCAGTGGCGTCATGGTCTCGAGGATGTCGAGCTGAGAGACGCAGGTTTTCATGATGGTGCGCATGCGACCAAGAAGTGCAAGTGAGCGGTGGCTATCTCCGGCCTCTAAAGCAACCTGCAGCGCAGCTGCCTCGTGAAGAAGCTGCTTGAACCAAAGCTCATAGACCTGGTGGATGGTTATGAAAAGTAGCTCATCATGCTCAGGGCCCTCGCTAAGTGGTTCTTGGAGCTCGAGTAGCTCATCGACCTTGAGATAGGAGATGTAGGTTACGTGCTTATCGTGAGTCATTTTCTTCCTTAGGTAACCCGGTTGCCTTCCATCGACACCTGCTTGTAGTCGCCGGATGCGACTAGGTCCCGAAGCCGCTGAAAGCCTTCAAAGACCTCCTCGAAACTTGTTGGGAGGGGAGAGATTGCCAACCTGATTGCTTCTGGCTCTCGGTAGTCGGGGATTACCTTCTTGAGTTTCCTCAGGGCCAGGGCAATTTGCTTGGCATCTTTGTGCTTCAAGATGATGTGGCCGCCTCGCTTGGAAGGTTCCTCAGGTGTTGCGAGGGTAAATCCCAGTTCAGCGAGCCACTGCTCGCTCAGGGCAATCATTAGCTGGGTTCCCAGGGCGGCTTTGGCTTCAATGTTTGCAATGCCCGCCTCGCGAATCATCTCGAAGGCAACCTCGACCCCTCTGATGCCAATGATTGAGGGCGAGGCGATCTGAAAGCGTCGGATTTCATCGCTGGGCTCAAAGAACGCACCCATCTCAAACTGCTTTTCCTGGGCGAACCAACCCTGAATTGGAACCCTGAGCTCGGGCTGCAGTTCCTTTCTGACATACAGCCAGGCGGGGGAGCCGGGGCCCGAGTTTCCATACTTATAAGTGCAGCCAACGGCAAGATCGACGCCGTTTTCATCTAGGTCAAGCTGAATCGAGCCGACGGCGTGAGAGCAGTCCCAGACAACCAAGATCCCAAAGCTTCGAGCTAGCTCGGTAATGGCCTTGATGTCTTGTCTGCAGCCAGAACGGTAGTTGATGGCCTGCAGGGTGAGCAGAGCAACACCTTCGTCGAGGTGTGGCTTGAGCAGCTCGGGTGTTATCAGTTCAAAAGTTGAGTCAATCGAAATTGCTCCTGGTCCCCCAGAGCCGTCGGTGTCGAGGGTTATCAGCTCCAAGCCGAACTGCTCTGCTATACCCGCCAGGACGTAGCGGTCGGTAGGAAAGTTGGAGGAGTCAATAATGACCTTCTTGCGGCCGGGCCTCGCCTTTATTGCCGCTGAACAGAGTTGATAGAAGTTCACGCTGACCGTGTCGCAAACCAAAACCTGTCCTGGTGCGGCTCCAAGCGCAGCCTCACCGACCAGATCTCCTGCTGTCTGGGCCTGGTCTATCCAGTGGCTCCAGCCGTCCACGAGCTCGTGACCCCACTCGTCAGTCAGAAAGCTGTTTACCTCTTCGATGGTCCGCTTCGGAAGCCGCCCCAGGGAATTGCCGTCTAGGTAGCAAACATCTGGATCTGAGAAGTGAAAGAGGTTGCGAAAGCTCGCCAGCTTGTCTTCGCCGTCTAATTTGCGGACAAAATCGATGTCCAGCTGGGAGGGAAACTCCATCTCTTCACTCTACTCAGACTAGGAGCTGGTGTTTGGCCAGTTCTGCATACAGCGGCGTGCTCTTTACCAGCTCCGAGTGGGTGCCGACACCAAGAATCCGGCCATGCTCCAACACGATGATCTGATCTGAGTCAACCACCGTCGAGAGCCTGTGGGCGATTACGAGCAACGTCCTGTCCTGAGCAACGGCGTCTATTGCCTCTCGCATGCGCTGCTCGTTAGGACCATCGAGAGCGCTGGTGGACTCGTCAAGCAGCAGAATCGGAGGCTTTGCCAAGAGTGCGCGAGCTATGGCGAGGCGCTGCCTCTCTCCTCCCGAGAGCATGATGCCGTCTTCGCCAACCTGGGCGTCAAGACCCTTGGTGTCGCGACCCAATACTTCCTTGAGGTTTACCTGTCCCAGAACCTCTACCAGCTCCTCGTCGGTGGCGTCTGCCCTACCCAGCAGTAGGTTGTCTCGAATGGTGCCGGCTAGAACCGGTGCGTCCTGCTCGACGTAACCAAGCTGCTCCCGAAGCGACTTTCTAGAGAACTCTGTGACGTCTTGACCATCGAGCATTATCTTTCCGCCGGTCGGTTCGTAGAATCGCTCGATCAGTGAGAAGACAGTGGACTTTCCGGCTCCCGAGGGTCCAACCAGTGCAACCCTTGAACCGCGCTCAACCTTGAAGCTAATTCCCTTGAGGATTGGTTGAGGCTCCTCATCTTCATCTTCTTGGTAGTGGAACTCGACACTCTTGAACTCAATAGCGGACTTGTTCTTTGCAAGCCTGTGGTCGCCGACCGGGGTGGGCTCCTCCTCGTCAAGCACCATGATCTCTTGAATCCTGGCCAGGGCTCCCAGGGCTCCCATGATCGAGGTGTAGGCACCAAAAGCTGAGATTAGAGGACCAACCATGAAGAACAGCAGGATTACAAACGTCACCAGCGAGGCAATTGTGGTGGCACCGGTTGCAACTCTTAGGCCGCCAAAACCGAGCACAACAATAAACGCGGTGTTGAATGCAACCTGGGCTATCGGAGCGACGGCTGCCGAAAGCTTGGCAATAGAAAGCCCCTGGTCGTAGGCCTCCCTGGCGTCTTTGTAGATTTCCTCGGTTTCTCGCTCTTCTGCTCGAGCAGCTCGGATTGTCCGGATGGCGCTCAGCGCTCTCTCAACGGCAGCTGACATCTGCCCAACCTTTTGCTGGGCCTTAGTGGTTGCGCGTCGAATCTTGCGGCCGGTGAAGCTAATCGCGAAGACGGCGGTGAAGACAACCAGAAGCGTCGAGCCAAGCAGGATCGGGTCAATAAAGGCCATGACGATAATCGCTCCCACAAACTGCAAGAGCCCGCCAAGGGCATCAACCAGACCCTGGGTCAATACGGACTTCAGGAGCGTGGAGTCTGATCCCACCCTGGACACCAGGTCACCAATTCTTCTCTTGTCGTATTGCCAGATTGGTAGGCGAAGAAGCCTTGCGACCAGTGCTTTGCGAGTGTCGAGGACAACCCCCTCACCAGTTTTGTAGAGCAGGTAATACTGGAAGGCATTTACTAGTGCGCTGGTAATTACCAAAACCACGATCGCTATCGCGAGATTGCCAAAGCCGATCGATTGCTCAACCGCAGTTATCAGCTGTCCTATGAGAAGAGGCTGTGCAAGTGCGAGGGCAGAGCCGAGAACCGAAAGCCCGAGCGCAAGCGCAAGTGCTTTGCGATGGGGCTTGAGGTAGGGGAAGAGGTCCTTTATTGAGGACCTAGGTCCCTTATATTCGCGCGAGCGGGGATTCTGCGTGGGGTCTGAGTAGTACTCGCTCACTTAGTCCTTGGCTCTCTCGTTGTGGAACGGATCGTTGTAAATAGCCTCGTTTAGCAGGTAATTGATCTCTGTAAAGGCTAACGCTTGAGTGTATGCCGTTCTCTCTGAGAACCTGCTGAAATCTAACCCAGCTATTGCGGTGGAGGCTGTTTGGCTATTTAGCTTCAGATACATCAAGGTGGTGTTGGGTTTTCTATCGAAGCTCTCCAAAACCGTTCCGCAGCCATAGCCGAAGACCCTGAGTGCGATATCGGCATCCTGCGGTGAGCACTTTTCAATAAGTCTGTTGTCCGGCACCACAACCTTTTCGCGCAGGGTGTCTCGTCTCTGCCAGATCTGGAAGCAGGTGCGGAGACCGTTTTTCTGTCGAATCGGGTTGCCGGCGTTGTCCTCATAGGAGACAAAGACATCGCTGTCGTGAACAAGGTGAAAGCGAAGGTCGAGCCGGTTTGTAACACTCCACTTTCGCCAGGAGCGCGGGACCAGAAAACAGATGGTCTGGCTGAATTTTGCAGCGTGATTGAAAAATGGAATCGAGAGTGCGTTGTTTCTCCCGAAAGGCGGGTTAGTGATGGTGACCAGATTGGTCTCAGCGAATTCGCTCCTCAGAAAATCTGCCTGTTGGATGCTCGCGATGGCGGGGTAGCGATCAAGGGCAATCACTTTGTGGGCCCCAGCCTCGCTAAGTGCCTCCACAAAACTCCCATTGCCCGCAGCTGGTTCCAAAAAGGTGGTCTCGGATGCCCGAGGTAGATAGGGGAGTGCGGTTTCGACAAGCTCCGCTGCAAGCTTTCGCGGGGTGTAGAACTGCTCGGTGCCGGTGATGCGTCTATTGCCGAGTTTTTCCGCCACCCAGAAACGATATCAAGTTCCCACCAATTCGGTGGATTAGGGAAATTGCCAGTAATCTGGAGGGCTGCCTAGCTGCCGCAGATGGAGAAAAAAAGTTTGTTTGCCAAAGATTCCGAAGTAGTTATTCGCGCCAAGAATCTAACTAAGAAGTACAAAGACTTTGTTGCCGTTGACGGCATTGATTTTGAGGTGAAGCGCGGAGAGTCTTTTGGGCTTTTAGGTCCAAACGGCGCGGGGAAGTCCACCACCATGAAGATGATCTCATCGGTATCTCAGCGAACCGGTGGCGAGCTCACAATCCTGGGTAAAGAGCCAAATACCCACGGGCCGGAAATCCGGGCACACCTAGGCGTCGTGCCTCAGAAAGATCTGCTCGATCGCGAACTCAAAGCCTGGGAGAACCTCTTTACCTACGGCAGATACTTTGGCCTCTCAAGAAAGTTTTTGAAGCAAAAAGTTGAGGAGCTTTTGGAGTTTGCTCAGCTAACCGAGAAGCGCAATTCGAAGGCAGATGACCTCTCCGGTGGTATGCAGCGCAGACTTGCGATCGCCAGGGGTCTAGTCAATGAGCCTGAGATATTGATGTTAGATGAGCCCACAACTGGACTTGACCCGCAGGCAAGGCACATCCTCTGGGACAGACTCTTCAGGCTCAAGGAGCAGGGTGTCACGCTAGTAATCACCACCCACTACATGGATGAGGCCGAGCAGCTCTGCGATCGGCTAATCGTCATGGACAAAGGCAAGATCATGGCAGAGGGCTCCCCTGCAGCGCTGATCAAGCAGTACTCCTCCAAGGAGGTTGTCGAGGTCCGGTTTGGTACCGACAAAAACGAGAAGTTTGCCCCCCAACTAGAAGAGCTAGCCGATCGCATTGAAGTGTTACCGGATCGAATTCTCCTCTACACCGAAAAGGGCGAGGAGCTACTTACAAAGATTGTTGATGCGGGACTGCACCCCGTTACCTCGCTCGTGCGCCGGAGCTCGCTAGAGGATGTCTTCCTAAGGCTCACCGGAAGGACTTTGGTCGAGTAGTGGCAGAGCTTTCCTACAAACCAGGTGCCGCGGTGGACGCGAAGCGGGCTGTGCGCTGGGGCGCACTGCGAGTGGCCGAGTACCGGTTCTATTCGATGAGCAAGTGGATGGGCTCAATACTCGCCTTTGGGCTTGGAAACCCGATCCTCTTTCTGCTGTCGGTGGGACTGGGCATAGGCGCCCTTGTTGACGCCAACTCCGGTGGAGAGACTCTGGGAGTCAGCTACCTCCAGTTCGTAGCCCCTGCACTACTTGCCTCGGCCGCAATCCAGGGGGTAATGGACGAGGTAACCTTCCCAACCCTGGACGGCTTTGTCTGGGACAAGCTCTTCTTCGCCATAAACGCAACCTCGGTCTCGGCAAGGCAGATAGCCAACGGCGTGATGATTGTGGCGCTCGGTAGAGGCCTTTTCACCACCTTGTTGTATTTGGGTATTTTGTTGCTCTTTGGTGCGGTTCCCTTGGCCTCCTTCTTCCCGCTGCTGTTCACCTCAATGCTTGCCGGCTGGGGCTGGGCGGCTCTGATGATGGCGATAACCGCCAGGCTTGAAAACGATGAGGGCTACTTTGCTGTGATTGGTCGATTCGTGATTGCCCCGATGTTCTTGTTTTCGGGCACCTTCTACCCACTGGAGCAGATGCCAATCTTCTTGCAGCCAATCGGATGGATATTGCCGCTTTGGCACTCTACGGAACTGGGTAGGACTTTGAGTTATGACTACCCGATCGAGCCGAGCATGATTGCCCTTCACCTTGGCTACCTGACACTCATGGGTGTGGTTGGGATGCTGCTCACCTACCCAAAGTTCGAAGAGAGGCTCTCTAGGTGATTACCCAACTAGTTGTCTCTCAGGCGGTTGCCATTCAGGAGCGCAGAAGCGCCAGGCCTGGCAGCTCTATCTACTCTGGCCGCGCTTCCATGCTTCTGGAGCGCGGCTTCAGGGCTTTCAAAAGCTCTAACTGGATGGTTGTGCTCTCTGGGTTTGTGGAGCCGGTGCTTTACCTGCTGGCATTCGGCTTTGGCATCGGGCAGCTCATTGGAAATCTAGAGGACGGCCTTGGTAGGCCGGTGAGCTACGCAGCCTTTATCGCGCCGGCACTGCTTGCAACCAGTGCCATGAACGGAGCGGTCTATGACTCAACTTGGAATGTCTTTTTCAAGATGCACTTCGGCAAGATCTACCAGGTAATGCTCTCCAGCTCTTTGGGTCCGATGGATGTGGCCTTGGGCGAGATCGGTTGGGCCCTTCTCAGGGGCGTTGCATACTCGCTAGGGTTCATGGCCATAGTCACGCCGCTCGGGCTGGTCACAAATGCCTGGGGACTTCTTGCGATACCGGCAGCTAGCCTTATTGCCTTTGGATTCGCTTCGATTGGTATGGCCATAACCAGTTACCTCAAGAGCTTCCAGCAGATGAACTGGGTCACTTTCTTTATGCTGCCGATGTTCCTTTTCTCGGGAACCTTCTTCCCCGTGAGCGTCTACCCGCAGTGGATTCAGATGATTGTTCAGGCACTGCCGCTCTGGCAAGGCGTTGAGCTAATCAGGTCTTTGATGCTTGGGATAGTCGACTGGAGCCTGCTGGGGCACGTCGCATACTTTTTGGTGATGATTGCCGGAGGCCTGTGGTTTACAACTGTCAGGCTAAAGGCTTTGTTTATGCGCTGATTACCAGAAAACTGCAAGAACAACGTTGGCGAGTGTCAGAGCACCAATTGCCCAAAAGGCACTGGCCCTGACGGCGTCCTTCTTCTTCTGGGCGTACAGGAGAACCAAGATGACGGTCATCACAAGGGACTTGACGCCAATCTTTATGTGGTTAACCTCGAAATCAGCACCCATTGCTACTCGGTACTCCGCAAGTCCCACTAGTAGTACACCTGCTGCCAGCGCGGTCCATGCACCATGCAACATAACTGGCAGAATCTTGGCTTGGCCGCTGGAGGCCGCTCGCAATTGAGTTAGGAAACCGCCAAGCAGAGCTGCTTGGCCAATAAGGTGCAGCACAAGAAGTGAGTTACGAGAAAGCTCGATCAGATCCATGTTCGACTCCAGTTTCTAAGTCTAGGCATGCACCAAAACTATCCAATATTGACCATGCTGAGCGCCGCTTGCACTGCTTCTGCGCCCTTATCTTCTTTTGAGCCCTCAAGGCCAGCTCTCGCCAGAGCCTCCGCCTCCGTGTTTACAGTCAAAAGGCCAAAACCTATTGGAACCTTTGTGTCGAGCTGCACTCTCGTCAGACCATCGGTTGCGGCACTGCAAACGTAATCGAAATGCGGAGTTTCGCCTTGGATTACAACACCTAGGGCAATGATTGCCTGGGCTCCCTGGTCCGCAG
>JBMUBK010000043.1:0-10161 GCA_049457355.1 Aquiluna sp. | reverse complement strand
GGCCTGTGGCGCAGCTGGTAGCGCACCTGCATGGCATGCAGGGGGTCAGGGGTTCAAGTCCCCTCAGGTCCACTCCAAGCAGCATTTTCGCAGGATATTTCCAGTTTCCTAACTTAGAATCAGGCTTGACCCAGTCAAAAAATAAGGAGCCAAGTTGTCACACAATCCAGCTTTCAATCAGTCGATGAAGACCGGACTCATGGCAGAGAGAATCAGCCCAAGCGTCGTGGACGAGGAATTTGGTCGGATCACTCAGACCCGCATGACAATGGAGGGCACTACCTCCAAGGTGATGGGCATGTTCCTTGCCGTGTTGGTCGGTGCCGGGGTTACCTGGTTCTTTGGCCTCTACAGCCTTGCTTTCCCAGCCATGTTCGTCGGACTGGGACTTGGGCTTTGGGCAGCTTTCTCCAAGACCGTGCGTCCTGGTGTAATGATGGCCTACGCGCTAGTGCAGGGAGTCTTTATTGGGGGCATCAGCGGCATTTTTGAGGCGATGTATCCAGGCATTGTTCAGACCGCCGTTATTGGAACCTTTGCTACCGCGGGTTCGATGTTTGCTGCCTACCGTTTTGGCTGGATAAAGGTTGACGCCAGGTTCACTCGCATTATGACCTTTGCAATCATGGGCTACTTCGTGTTTGCGATGGTAAACCTTGGTTTTGCTCTATTCGCCGGCATGAGCGTCTACACCAGTCCATTTGGGTGGTTGATCGCTCTGGTTGGTGTTGGACTCGCTGCCTTCACGCTAAACCTTGATTTCGAAACTATTCGTCAGGGTGTTGCGCAGGGCTGGCCTGAGCAGATGGAGTGGCGTGCTGCCTTCGGACTCACCGCATCTCTAATCTGGCTCTACATCGAGATCTTGAGGCTGCTAGCGATTTTCAACAACGACTAAGAAGCCTTCTTTTCCCACTCAAGCCAAAGCTGCCTGAGATCCCAGGCATTTTCGGCCAGGACCGAGACCCCTCGCACCCCCGTGCGTCGGGTCTTTCCTGATATCAGGAGAAGTCGATTTTGAAACAACAGGCTTGAACATCTGCGCTGCGCCTCGTCAAAGAAGGTTGCATCCGCGCAGCCTGTCCCATCGTCGAGGCTGATAAACACTACGCGCTTGCCACTTCGCATCGGAGGCGTTTGAGTTGCAACCCTCACACCTGCCACCAACACCTCAGTGTTGCTTCTGAGTCCAACTAGCTCCGATGCTCTCACTACCCCCAGATCATCGAGCATTTCCTGGAACCTCTCGATCTGGTGAGCAGATATGTCCATGCCGGTGTATTTGAGCTCTTGATCGAGCCTTTCTTGCTTTGAGGGAGAGGGGTTTCCCTGGGGCAAGGTGTCTAGCGAACCAAGTTCAAAGCTGAGCTGATTGGCGTCATTTACTGCAGGACGCTTCGCAGTTAGCTGCCTAATGTGTACAAGCAGGTCTCCCCGGCTGTGCTGAGCCTCTTCGCCCGATATGCCGGCCAAAGAGTCCAAGCCGCCGATAAGCGCAAGCCGCTCGAGGGTTCTTCTTGCTGGCCTTGCTCTGATGTAGAAATCGGCAATGTCTCTAAAGGGCTGCTCGCAGATAATCCGCTCTATCTCTCTGTTTGAGATTCCGGCTATCTCCGTCAGAGCCATCCTGACCCCGTGACCCTTTTCCATCTTCTCCACCAGGTATTCATTTGTCGAATGGTTTACGTCTATCGGGAGAATGCGCACCCCAAGCCTTCTGGCCTCTGCGATCAGCAGCCTCCGCGGATACATCCCCGGATCATGGGTGAGTAGCCCCGCAATGAACTCGGTGGGGTAGTGGGTTTTGAGCCAGGCGGAGTGGTAGGTGGGGAGTGCAAATGCGGCTCCGTGAGCCTTACAGAACCCAAAGCTTCCAAACCCCTCGATAATCGACCAGACCTTGTCAATTATTTGTTTTTGGTAGCCGCGGGCAGCGGCTGCTTTGTGGAAGTAGGTTGAGACGCTCGCAGCCTTTGACTCCTTGCCGAGCTTTCTGCGCATCTCGTCGGCTTGAGCCAGGCTGCAACCGGTCATTTTTTGCATAATTCGCATCAGCTGCTCGTGAAACACCACCACGCCGTAGCTCTCCTCGAGAATTGGCCTCAAGTCAGGGTGGAGATAGTCGGGGGTTATTAGTCCGTGCCTGCCATCTAGGTAGGGCTTAATCATGTTTCCCTTCATCGGACCTGGTCGAAACAGCGATATCTGCAGCGTTAGGTCGTTAAACCTGGTTGGTTGATGCTTTCCCGTTAGCTCGCGCTGCCCAGGGCTCTCGATTTGGAAAATACCCAGGGTATTGGTTGTCCTGATCTGTTCGAAGACGCTCTTGTCCTCCCTGTCTACCGAGTCGAGATCCACCTTTTTCTTTTTCACCCTGGCTATCTCTCGGATTGTGTAGGCCATGGCGCTTTGCATCCTGACTCCAAGAACATCGAGCTTTAGAAAACCCATGGGATCCATGTCGTCCTTATCGAACTGGCTCATGGGTAGTCCAATGCCGCTTGGCTCGGTTGGTGTTAGCGAGAGCAGGCTGGAGTTTCCCAGTATTACCCCGCAGGGGTGGACGGAGATGTGTCTCGGGAGCCGATCTAGTCGCTCGGTGATATCCACCAACAGATTGAGCCTGTCGTTTGTCTTGGTGTCGCTACTAAACCTTGCAAGCTCCGGCTTTTTCTCCATCGCCCCTCGAAAGTTTCTGGCGGAGAATCTCCAGATGTTCTTTGCAATCTGGTCTATCTCATCCTCATCAATGCCTAGAGCCATGCCGCTGTCTCGTACTGCCCCTCGGCTTCGATAGGTGGACTGCATTGAAAGCAGCGTTACCCTCTTGCCGCCGTAGCGACGAAAGATGTTTTTATAGATCTCGTGCCTTCTGGCTGACTCAACGTCGATGTCAATATCTGGAAGGGTGCTTCTTTCGGTTGAGAGAAAACGCTCAAACAAAAGCCCCTCGCTTATCGGATCAACACCGCTAATGCCAAGTAGATAGTTGACCAAGGAGCCGGCCCCAGAACCTCTTGCGGCACTACGAATCCTCATGTCCCGGATCATTTGTGCGACGTCTGCAACCGTTAGGAAATAGGTGGCAAACCCCAGCTCATTGATTGCGATTAGCTCCTTTGAGAGTCGGTGTTGGATCTGCGCAAGCTGGGGAGCCTTAGCATTTGGGTAGCGCTCATTTACTGCGGAATGTGCCTTTTGCCAAAGCACCTCAAAGGGGTTTCCCTCAATTCCTAGAGCCTGCTGCTCGGGAGTCTTTGGTCTGCCAAAGCCGCAGTCGCTCTCGGGCTCCAATATGCAGCGGCTTGCCAGCTGCTCAGTCTTCTGGATCAGCTCTTGGGCCCGCTTTGTGTCTTCACAGACATCGAGCGCGAGTCGAAACATCATCGCAGCTGGTTTCATCCAGGCCTGGGCGTTTGGCTGCATTGCAAACAGGCCGAGCTGCTCTAGGTGTCTAGCGGAATCCAAGACATCGGCGGTTAGCGCATCGTCTGGCTCTAGGTATCTGGCGGCGTTTGTAATTACGGCAGGCATCCCTGCGGAATCGGCCAGCCTGAGCATGGCTCTGGCGTGCTCCTCAGAGGCTACGCTGCCGGGTTCGCTTAGGTGATTTACCACCTCGATTGCCAAGACACCCGGCTGCGGTATTGCGCTGAGCCAGCTATCAAGCTCTTCCCTGGCGCTAGCGGGGCTCACCAGCACCTTGCTAGCGATACCGCTCTGAGGGCCTATCAAGACGCTGCAGCTCGGGTTCTCTCTGATCATTGCTGCTAGCTCATCGAGGCCCAGCCTGGGTCTTCGCTCCTTGCCCCTTGAGTTGTGAGCCAGTGAGATTGCCCTGCAGATAAGACTCCAGCCACTTCCGGAAGTGTGGCCGTGAGCAAGGATTACCACCCTTCCCATGTCGGTAATCTCTAGATTCACCCCAACTATCGGGTGGATACCCTCTCTGATGCAGGCGGCAATATGCTTCACCGCTCCGTAGAGGCCGTCCCTGTCAGTTACTGCCAGAGCCTCGAAGCCGAGAGCACTTGCTGCAGCAGCCAACTGCTCGGGACGATTGACCCCGTAGTGCGCGGAGTAGGCGCTTGCCAGGTTTAGATGAGTAAAGCCCATCAGCTCTCCAGCGGGTAAATCTCCCAGCTGTCTGCTGGCTGCAGGTGTCTAAGTTCAAAGAGAGTCCTGGAGCTCTCTGATGTAGCCCAGAGCCGCCACATCTCCACCTCCATGAGGGGACCCGCCCCCTTAGGAGCAGAGGAGCTTTCCTCCCACCAGATCCGCCTGGAATACCAGCGCACCGGTCTTGAGGCAACCAGGTATTCGCTACCTCTCCAGATGAAGCAGACCGGTGCACCATCTAGGTCCACTACAACACCCGAAAGGGTCTCTATCTGCACTGTCTAAGCCCCTACCCATTTATCGAACATTTGTTCGAATAAATAGTGTATGGCTAACGCCAGACATTTTCAAAATGGATTAGCTAAACCCGCTCAATCAGGCTCGAATTGTTATTTGAGACGCTTCCGACAGCCCCTGATACCTCATAAAACTCGAGGCTCGCTGCCAGCTCATCCGACTCTTGACCGAGAGCTGCGACCAACTCATTGCTTGTCTCGTAGTCAGGTGCGAGCCAGGAACCAAGGTTCTCAGGAGAGAGCAGGATCGGGCTCCTATCGTGAATCTCATTCAATGCGGGGGAGGCAGCTTTGGTCAAAATTGAGCACGTGAGCTGCCACCTCAAGGGATCGCTTTGATCCTTGGACGGATCCCGCCACCAAGAATAGATTCCCGCAAAGGCGAGCATGCCCTCAGCGGGATGAATGTAGAAAGGCTTTTTGCTTCCGGCTACTGTCTGCCACTCGAAATAGCCTGAGGCTGGAATTGCGCAGCGCTTTTTCAAAGCCGAATCTTTAAAGCTTGGCTTTTCTAAAACGCTTTCGCTTCTTGCGTTAAACAGGGGAGCACTTGGCAACTCTTTGGACCAGTGCGGAATCAATCCCCACCTAGCTAGATGTAGCTCCCTAGAGGGGACTCCTTCAATCTCGCGCTCGACAATCATGCCAATCTGCTGAGTCGGAGCTACGTTGTAGCTGATTGGGTCGTAATCCTTCGGCACCTCATCAAGCTCAAAGAGCTCGGTGATTCCGCCAACCTCCTTGGCGACAACAAATCTTCCGCACATCAGCTTGCTCCAAAAGCCTCGAATACCTCATCCGAAGAGGGGAGATTTTGGTTAAGCAGGGCCAGTCGCTTGCCAAAAGAACGCTGCATTCTTAGCTCACCGAGGACGATTTCTCCCCAGCTGGTTACTCCGCGAATCCCCTGGAGGGCACTGAGCGACCAAACCTCGCAACCTGCTAGCTCCTCGGGTGCAGCGCTTACCTCTTTGGTTTCATAGCCAGCCTGCCCAGCAATTTCAAAGACCAGCTCGCGGGTTATCGAGGGCAGCCAGTTAGTTGACTGATCTGGAGCGCAGAGCACTTCGTCCTGCCACCACACAATTGAACTCAGAGCACCGTCGGCAATCTTTCCAGTGTCACTCAGAATCACAGCTTCATCAGCGCCATGAAGATTTGCAGCCCTGCGCAGCGCCTGGCAGCTCGAGAGATCAGGGCCCTTGGTGTGAAACTCGGTCCTTGGGTCAGGCTTGTCTAGCGTCCATAGCGTGCAGGTCTCAGTTCTCTCGGGAGCTGGCCGCATTCTCAGAAACAGCCGCTCACCCTCCGGTTGGGAGCCGCGATATTCAATGCGCGGAAACCAGTCACCCTCGGTAGGTGTTGCGTCGACCAGTGAGGCAAAAAAGGCAGGTAATTGTCTCTGGGTTTTCTCATCGGCTATCGATCTCGAAAAACGCTGCAGGTGGCGATCTAGAGCCCGTGTTTGGCCGTTTGAGACCAGCCAACTGTCCGCGACAGTAAGTAGGTCGGAAAGTGCAATGTCGACCTTTGACAGTTCGCCAGAGCGGAACTGAAAGAAATCACCTGAAACGCTCACGATTACTAGACTACGAGGCTAGAGGGGTGCCTTATGCCACTGTACTGCGAACGGCTGAACGCCTGGACATCGCTCACCGACACCTTCGTTTCCTTTTTTGGCCACCTTCCCGGCGCATTTTGGCTCGATAGACAGCACCACCCAACTGCTCGCTATTCGGTTATTGGGGCTGGTGTGCCTGCCACTGACTTCAAGGTTTCGACCACGAACGAACACTTGGACGTGCCGTTTGCCTTTCGTCCCGGCTATGTGGGAGTAGTTCACTACTCAAACTTGGCTCAAGACATCAGTCAGTTTGAGCTTTTGAGCGTAGACCGAGCTTTTGTCTACGATCACGACGCCAAAGCGATGTATTTCATTGGTGACTTTCCAGATCGGTCCGAGTTTGACTCTTGGCACCATGCAGCCCTGCTAAGACTCGCGCTTGTAGGTGGTGAGGCCTCTAGCTATGAGCTAACTAATCCTGCCGCTACCTCCGCAGAGCTCTCTGCTATAGACAGCAAGGCGGTTTATCAGGAGAAAATCGAGAGAGTGAAAGAGCACATCGCAGCTGGCGACGTGTACCAGCTTTGCCTCACGACAAAGCTCCGCGGCGATTATTCTGGCGATCCCCTCAGCTATTTCCTGAGACTTCGTAAGGAGCATCCGGCGCCGTATTCAAGTTTCATAAGACTCCAAGATCGCAGCTATGTCTCAATCACACCGGAGCTTTTCGTCTCCAGTCACGGAACCAGGGTGCTTTCTTCGCCCATCAAAGGAACCCGCAGCCGCTCTGAAGACGCCAAGCGTGATGCAGAGCTGATGAACCAGCTTGGAAGCGATCCAAAGGAACGGGCAGAGAATTTGATGATCGTGGATCTAATTCGAAACGACATGTCAATAGCCTGCGATCCCGAGAGCATTCAGGTTGAGAACCTTCTCGCAATCAGAAGCTACTCAACGGTTCACCAGCTGGTCAGCGATGTTTCGGGACAGCTTTCCGAGGGCAAGAGTTCTTTGGACGCCCTGCGGGCGCTATTTCCTGGTGGGTCAATGACCGGAGCTCCAAAAATCAAAGCGATGGAGCTAATTAGCAAACTGGAGAGCGAAGAGCGGCAGGGCTATTCGGGAGCCATCGGTTGGATTTCCCAGGCTGGCGATATGGAGCTTGCGATGGTCATCCGCACGGCGATTTTTGAGAAAGACTCAGTCTCGATAGGTATCGGTGGCGGAATCACCTCAGATTCCGAAGCGAATGCCGAGCACGAGGAAATCCAATTGAAAGCCACCGCACTTCTAGGCGCCCTGGGTGCGAGCGTGCGTTGGTAACCTTTTATCTTCCACTCAGCTAAGGAAACCAGTTTGCAAGAGGAATACAACGTCTCGGCACTTCAGGAGAAGTGGTTGCCGGTTTGGGATCAAATCAAACCGTTTGACTCATCCAACCCTGAAGATACAAGACCCAAGAAGTATGTCCTTGACATGTTTCCCTACCCCTCGGGGGATTTGCACATGGGTCACGCTGAGGCCTACGCACTTGGCGACGTAATTGCCCGCTACTGGATCCAGCGCGGCTACAACGTCATGCACCCAATCGGCTGGGATGCCTTTGGACTTCCCGCGGAGAATGCAGCAATTAAGCGAGGTCTGGATCCGCGCAATTGGACTTATGAAAACATCGACCAGCAGAAGAGCTCAATGCGGCGCTATGCCTGCAGCTTTGACTGGGACAGGGTGCTGCAGACCTGCGATCCGATCTACTACCGCTGGAATCAGTGGCTGTTTCTGCAGTTTTATCGGCGAGGCCTTGCCTACCGCAAAAATAGCAACGTCAACTGGTGTCCGAGCTGCCAGACCGTGCTGGCTAACGAGCAGGTTGTAAATGGCCTTTGTGAGCGCTGTGACACACAGGTAACCAAGAAGGCCCTCACCCAGTGGTATTTCAAGGTCACCGACTATGCCGACAGGCTGCTGGATGACCTAAAGACTCTCGAGGGTAATTGGCCCTCCAAGGTCTTGACCATGCAGCGCAACTGGATCGGCAGATCCTATGGAGCAAACCTAACCTTTGAGATTGAGGGTAGAGCCGAGCCGATTGAGGTTTACTCCACGCGTCCAGACACTCTATTTGGGGCGACCTTCATGGTCGTGGCAGCCGACTCTGACCTCGCAAGTGAGCTTGCTGCAGGTTCGTCCGCCGAAGTGCGAATGCAGTTCCACAGCTACCTAGAGAAGACCAAGAAGGCAAACGACATTGAGCGACTTGCGACAGATCGAGAGAAGACCGGTGTATTCCTCGAACGGTATGCAATCAATCCACTAAACGGAGAGCGACTACCGATTTGGGTATCCGACTACGTGCTCGCTGACTACGGAACAGGCGCCATCATGGGAGTTCCTGCACATGATGAGCGAGACATTGAGTTTGCCAAGGCTATGGGCATCGAGATCCGGATGGTGGTTGACACCGGCGAGGAAGACCCAGCAAAGAGTTTTGTCGCGACCGTCGGCGATGGCGTCATGGTCAACTCCGGACCGCTGGATGGACTTACCAAGGCCGATGCCATCGACAAAGCGATTGAGCTTCTCCAAGGAAAGGGCTCAGGCAAAAAGGCAAAGAACTACAGGCTCCGTGACTGGCTGATTTCTAGGCAGCGCTACTGGGGCACTCCGATTCCCATCATTCACTGCGATAAGTGCGGTGAGGTTGAGGTTCCCGAGGACCAGCTGCCAGTTGAGTTGCCGTCCACCGAGGGTCTTGACCTGCAGCCCAAGGGCACCTCGCCGCTGGGAGCCGCTAGTGATTGGATCAACGTTGACTGCCCGAAGTGTGGCTCAGCAGCAAAGCGCGACAGCGACACCATGGACACCTTCGTAGATAGCTCCTGGTACTTCCTTCGCTACCTAAACCCAGGAAGTGAAGAGTTTGCTTTTGATCCTGAAATGGCAAAAGAGTGGGCTCCGGTTGATCAGTACGTCGGTGGCGTCACTCACGCAATCCTGCACCTGCTTTATTCCAGATTCTTCACCAAGGTTCTATTTGACATGAAGCTTGTCGATTTTGAAGAGCCTTTCACCCGGCTTTTGAATCAGGGCATGGTGCTAATGAACGGGCAGGCCATGAGCAAGTCACGTGGCAATCTCGTAAGGCTTAGTGAGCAGCTAGATGAGCACGGCGTGGATGCCGTGAGGCTAACCATGGCGTTTGCTGGGCCTCCCGAGGACGACATTGACTGGGCGGATGTTTCACCAGCGGCCTCCTCCAAGTTTCTAGCTCGCGCCTGGAGAGTCGCACAAGACGTCAGCAGTGAGGTTGGCAGCGATGACAAAGCCGGCGACAAGGCTGTCCGAAGCGCAACCCACGCATTCCTTAGGTCCTTTGAGGAGTCAATCGAAGGCTTCAAGTTCAATGTAGGGGTCGCAAAGTGCATGGAGCTCACTAACACCCTGCGAAAGGCTATTGACTCCGGTTGCGGTCCTCAAGACCCGGCTGTTCGGGAGGGGGCAGAGGAGCTTGCAAAGGCGCTAAGTCTTTTCGCTCCCTACACCGCTGAAGATATGTGGCACCTTCTCGGACACGAACCCTCTGTCGCCAACGCAAAGCTGCGCTCAGTAGACGAATCTTTATTGGTGCGTGAGACCCTGACGGCAGTTGCTCAGGTGGATGGAAAGCTCCGGGACAAGTTTGAGGTCTCAACTACTATCACCGAGGACGAGCTTCGTGAGCTTGTAATGAATTCCGATGCTGTGAAACGCGCCCTAGAGGGTAAAGAAGCCAAGAACATCATTGTGCGTGCCCCCAAGCTTGTGAACATCTCGACCAAATAGCGACTTCTTCACAATCTCAACTGGTCTGCTCAAGGAAGCTGGCCAAGAGCGGCTAATTGCGCGAAACCCAAGGGTGATTGCCGAGCTTGCACCCAAGACCCTTGTAACTAAGGTTGCTCACCACGGTTCGGCTGACCAGTCACGGCGCTTTTACAGAGCTTTAGATTCTGAATACCTGGTTTTTTCAGTTGGTAAAAACGACTATGGGCATCCTGCCAATTCAGCCTTATCACTGGCCTGGCAAAGTGGTGCTGAGATTCTTAGGACCGACAAACTGGGGCACATCGTCATGGGTCACGATCAAGAGCTCCGCTATCGCTACAGCGGTAAACTGACCGCGTGAGCGGCACGGTGCACTGG
>JBMUBK010000042.1:0-10251 GCA_049457355.1 Aquiluna sp. | reverse complement strand
GAAGAAATTGACGCTGATGAAATCACCGTCCACAACGACAACAAGAAGCGCTCTACCTATCCACTTCGTAAGTTCGACCGCTCCAACCAGGGAACCGCAATCAACCAGCGAGTAATCGTTGAGGTTGGTCAGCGCGTAGAGGTTGGCGACGTGCTTGCCGACGGTCCATCCACCGAAAACGGTGAGTTGGCTCTTGGTAAGAACCTGCTCGTGGCATTCATGCCATGGGAGGGCTACAACTTCGAGGACGCGATCATCCTGAGCCAGGAGCTTGTGAAGCAGGACACCATGTCTTCGATTCACATCGAGGAGTATGAGGTTGATGCTCGCGACACCAAGCTCGGTGCCGAGGAGATCACCTCCGACCTGCCAAACATTTCGATTGAGGCCCTAGCTCAGCTAGATGACATGGGCATCGTCCGCATTGGTGCAGAGGTTCGCCCAGGAGACATCCTGGTCGGAAAGGTAACTCCTAAGGGTGAGACCGAGCTTTCTGCAGAGGAGCGACTACTCCGCGCGATCTTCAACGAGAAGAGCCGAGAGGTTCGCGACACCTCTTTGAAGGTCCCACACGGCGAGGGCGGAACCGTCATTGGCGTCAAGGTATTTGATGCTGAGGACGGCGACGAGCTTGGAGCCGGAGTGAACCGCAGAGTTGTTGTTCACATCGCCCAGAAGCGAAAGATCACCGAGGGTGACAAGCTTGCTGGCCGTCACGGCAACAAGGGTGTTATCGCCAAGATCCTCCCTGTTGAGGACATGCCATTCATGGAGGACGGAACTCCTGTTGACATCGTTTTGAACCCGCTGGGTATTCCAGGCCGCATGAACTTTGGTCAGGTCCTTGAGACCCACCTAGGTTGGGCATGTAAGCAGGGCTGGGACGTCAAGGGCGTTGCCAAGTGGGCAGACGACATGGCTAAGAGCCTGATCAAGAGCCCTCCAGGAACCAAGGTTGCAACACCTGTGTTTGATGGTGCGACCAAGGACCAGGTTGCTGGCATCTTGGACCACACCCTGCCAAACGCCGATGGCCAGAGGCTCATCGATGGCACGGGTAAGGCAAGGCTGTTCGATGGCCGCAGTGGCGAGCCATACCCAGAGCCAATTGCCGTTGGTGTCAAGTACATGCTGAAGCTCCACCACCTAGTTGACGACAAGATTCACGCTCGTTCAACCGGTCCTTACTCGATGATTACCCAGCAGCCACTGGGAGGTAAGGCACAGTTTGGTGGCCAGAGGTTCGGTGAGATGGAGGTATGGGCCCTACAGGCCTATGGCGCCGCTCACACCCTCCAGGAGCTACTAACCATCAAGTCCGACGACATCGCAGGTCGCGTCCGCACCTACGAGGCAATCGTCAAGGGCGACAACATCCAACCGCCAGGAATCCCGGAGTCATTCAGGGTTTTGGCCAAGGAGATGCAGTCACTTGGTCTCAACGTCGAGGTAATCGACGACGAGGGCAGGGTTGTAGTGCTGAAGGACGAGGAGTTCGAGTCCGACCGCGCAGCCGAGGAGCTCGGCATCAACCTAAGCCGCAACGAGAACCTGTCCGCAGAATCCGACTTCAACACCTACCAGTAGACCTAAGAGGAACTAGAGAAAATGTCAGTAAGAGTAGAAAACTTCAGTGCCCTTCGCGTAGGTCTAGCTACCAGCGAGGAGATTCGTTCTTGGTCATCTGGTGAGGTAAAGAAGCCAGAGACCATCAACTACCGAACCCTAAAGCCAGAAAAAGACGGCCTATTCTGCGAGAAGATCTTCGGTCCCACCAAGGACTGGGAGTGCTCTTGTGGAAAGTACAAGCGAGTTCGCTTCAAGGGCATCGTCTGTGAGCGCTGTGGCGTAGAGGTAACCAAGAGCTCGGTTCGTCGTGAGCGCATGGGTCACATTGAGCTAGCAGCTCCGGTAACCCACATCTGGTACTTCAAGGGTGTTCCATCACGCCTTGGCTACCTGTTGAACATGGCCCCTAAGGACCTAGAGAAGATCATTTACTTCGCTGCCTACAGGGTCATGGACATCGACCGTGAGCTTCGCGATGGCGAGTATGACCTAGTCCGCGAGGAGTATGTTGACCGCATTCGTGCCCTTGTTGCCGCCCGCAACGAGGAGTTCGAGGCAGCAGCCTCCGAGGAAATGGCAGAGCTTCGTGAGCTTGGCCTAGAGCTGCAGATCTCAAACAAGTTCTGGGAGACCCCACGCTGGATTGAGAAGCAGTTTGCCAAGAGCGTCGAGCAGCTAATCGACTCCGAGGAGAAGGACCCAGATGGGTTCTGGTCTGCAAAGTCGCTTGCTGTCGAGACCGACGAGGAGCAGGAGGACGCTGTCGTCCGCACTTCGGACGAGACCAAGAAGATCAAGAAGCTCATGGCGGACTTCAAGAAGAAGACCGACAAGATCGTTCGTGAGTATGCCCGCCTAGAGCGCCCTGCCAACCTTCACAAGGAGCAGATCGCCTGGAGGATGTTCCTGACCGCAGAGGTTGGACAGCTACTTCCAAACGACGTGATCTTCGACCACTTCGACTACTACTTCTCGGACTACGTAATCACCGAGATTGGTGCCGAGGCTGTTATGCAGGTTCTTGCGGCATTCGACCTAACCGGTGCTGCGGCTGAGCTGCGCGCTGAGATTGCAACCACCAAGGGCTCAAAGCAGACCCAGGCCATCAAGCGCCTGAAGGTCGTAAGCAGCTTTGAGCAGTCGGGAACCCCGCCAACCTCGATGGTGCTGTCGGTTCTGCCGGTGCTTCCACCTGAGATTCGTCCGATGGTTCAGCTAGATGGTGGCCGCTTTGCTACCTCTGACCTCAACGACCTCTACCGCAGGGTTATTAACCGCAATAACCGTCTAAAGAGGTTTGTTGACCTAGGTGCTGTGCCGAAGACCATTTTGAATAACGAGAAGCGCATGCTTCAGGAGGCCGTTGACGCGCTGTTCGACAACGGCCGCCGCGGTCGCGCCGTTACCGGAACCGGTAACCGTGCACTCAAGTCGCTCTCTGACCTACTGAAGGGTAAGCAGGGACGTTTCCGTCAGAACCTTCTGGGTAAGCGTGTTGACTACTCAGGTCGTTCGGTAATCGTTGTTGGTCCTCAGCTGAAGCTGCACCAGTGTGGTCTTCCAAAGCTGATGGCACTTGAGCTGTTCAAGCCATTTGTGATGAAGCGTCTTGTTGATCTGGGTCTTGCCCAGAACATCAAGAGCGCAAAGCGCATGGTTGAGCGTTCACGCCCACAAGTTTGGGGTGCTCTCGAAGAGGTAATCAAGGAGCGACCAGTTCTGTTGAACCGTGCGCCGACCCTTCACCGCCTTGGAATTCAGGCCTTTGAGCCAGTACTGGTTGAGGGTAAGGCTATTCAGCTTCACCCACTTGTTTGTGCTGCGTTCAACGCTGACTTTGATGGTGACCAGATGGCTGTTCACCTACCGCTATCGGTAGAGGCACAGGCCGAGGCCAGAATCTTGATGCTCGCATCAAACAACATCTTGAAGCCTTCCGATGGTCGTCCTGTTGCAACGCCAACCCAGGACATGATCATTGGCCTGTTCCACCTAACCGAAGAGGTTGAGGGAGCCAAGGGCGAGGGACTTGCTTTCAGCTCAATGGCAGAGGCTCAGATGGCATTTGACATCCACGAGCTAGCGATTAGCGCCAAGGTTCGCATCCGCATCGATGGAGAGCTTCGCGAGACCACCTTCGGTCGTGCGCTTTTCAACGAGACCCTGCCTGAGAACTACCCGTTCGTGAACGAGCAGGTTGGCAAGAAGCAGCTCGGACAGATTGTTTCTGATTTGGTTGAGATGTACTCGAGGACCGAGGTTGCCGCATCGCTTGACAAGCTCAAGGACGCTGGTTTCCACTGGGCAACCCGCTCGGGTGTCTCGATGGCTATCTCCGACGCTAACTTCGACCCGAAGGGAACCTTCGACAAGAAGCGCGCCGAGATGATCACCAAGGCCGAGAAGCAGCACACCAAGATTCAGGAAGCTTTCGACAACGGACTCAAGTCCGACCTCGAGCGTCGTGATGAGCTTGGTGAGCTTTGGTCCAAGGAGACCAAGGAGATTCAGACCCTGTTGCAGGAGTCGATCCCGCAGGACAACGCGATCTACAAGATGGTGACCTCTGGTGCTAGGGGTAACTGGCTACAGATTCGTTCCATCATGGGTATGCGTGGCCCGGTTGCAACCTCCTCCGGAGACTTCGCACCGATGCCTGTGAAGGGTAACTACCTCCTGGGTCTAACCGCTCACGAGTACTTCACCAACGCAACCGGTGCCCGAAAGGGTAACGCTGACACTGCCATGAAGAC
The DNA here is from genome assembly GCA_049457355.1 of Aquiluna sp. Taxonomy (GTDB): domain Bacteria; phylum Actinomycetota; class Actinomycetes; order Actinomycetales; family Microbacteriaceae; genus Aquiluna. The sequence goes on along the minus strand of JBMUBK010000042.1, from coordinate 5,929 downwards.
TGCCGCCGCAGGTTACCTAACCCGTCGTCTAGTGGACGTGGCGCAGGATGTCATCATTCAGATCGAGGACTGTGGGACATCAAAGGGTCTTGAGAAGGACCTTCTTGATGACGAGCAGGTCGAGCTATCGATTGTTGGTCGTACCAACCTCGCCGATGTAAAGGTCGGCAAGGACGTTTTGGTCAAGGCTGGCGAGAATATCGACCACGCAACTGTTCGCAGGCTAAAGGAGGCTGGCGTCGAGACCATCGTCGTCCGTGCCGTTCTTACCTGTGAGGCTGAGGCTGGAATCTGTGCAGCCTGCTACGGAGTATCACTTGCTACTAACCAGGAAGTGAACGTCGGTGAGGCCATCGGTATCATCGCCGCTCAGTCGATTGGTGAGCCGGGAACCCAGCTGACCATGCGTACCTTCCACACCGGTGGTGCTGCCGAGAACACCAAGAAGCAGACCATTCTGAAGTCAATTGGTGGTCAGAAGGTTCGTGTTGAGCGTCTGATCTCCTACGACATCACTCAGGGTCTAAACGGTGTTACCGACCTCCTAGAGGCTCGTGTTGGTTGGCGCCAGGCCGGCAAGGTTGCAGTTATGGCCTTCTGGGACGGCAAGGTTGACCTCGTAGAGAAGGTCTCCGCAACCGGCACCAAGAGCTATGAGGTCTTTGTTCGTCCACAGGGCGAGAAGGCGGAAAAGGAAGCTGAGGCGCTAGCCATGCAGTACAGCTTCTCGAGAACCGCTTCGAAGACCTTCAAGAAGCTAAGCCCGTATCTCCCAATCACCACCGTGTCATCTGCTGATGACCTGCTGGTTGAGAAGGGTGAGATGGTTGAGGCCGGAGACTACCTGGTTGACGGAACCCCAATTCCTCACGAGGTATTGATGATCAAGGGAAGCCGTGAGGCTGCAGCCGAGATCATCCGCGGTGTTCAGGCAATCTACGGCTCACAGGGTGTGCCACTACACGACAAGCACCTCGAGGTGATTGTTCGTCAGATGCTCTCCAAGGTCACCGTGATTGACTCTGGTGACACCGACATGCTCCCAGGTGAGATCATCGACCGCCAGAGGTTCGCAACCAAGAACCGCGAGGCAGTGTCGAAGGGTCTTCGCCCAGCAAGTGCTCGCCAGGAGGTCATGGGTATGACCCGTGCTTCTCTAGCGGCTCAGTCTTGGCTATCGGCGGCCTCCTTCCAGGAGACCACCAGGGTCCTTACCCAGGCAGCCTTGGACCGTCGCGAGGACAGGCTTGTTGGTCTAAAGGAGAACGTCATCATCGGAAAGCTGATCCCAGCTGGTACCGGTATGGCTCGCTACCGCAACTTCGAGGTCGATGGCACCGAAGAGGCAAAGGCAGAGCGCTACCCGAACCGCATCTGGTCCGACGCTTCTTTTGAAGACGGTGACCTTGACTCTCAGGAGCTAAGCCTCTCGGTTGCAGATCCGTTTGCAGTCGAAGAGAACTAACAACATAAGAAAAAGTATTTGACCGCCTCAAGCGGCTACAGGTATGCTTGGCGAGGTTCATGCGAGAGCGTGTATCGGGCCGAAATCCTCTAGTCGCTGAGGGTGGGTCAAAGAAAATAACTTCGGTTTTCAGTTTTGTGCTGTGCCGAGGAACGAATAAGGAGTACTAGTGCCAACAATTCAGCAGTTGGTTCGCAAGGGTCGTAGCCCAAAGGTCTCAAAGACCAAGAGCCCGGCCCTGAAGGCTAACCCGCAGCAGCGTGGCGTATGCACCCGTGTGTACACCACCACCCCAAAGAAGCCGAACTCGGCTCTTCGTAAGGTTGCGCGTGTGAAGCTATCGAACGGCGTTGAGGTAACCGCCTACATCCCAGGCGAGGGTCACAACCTGCAGGAGCACTCGATGGTGCTTGTGCGTGGTGGTCGTGTCAAGGACCTGCCAGGTGTGCGTTACAAGATCGTTCGTGGAGCACTAGACACCCAGGCTGTAAAAGACCGTCAGCAGGCTCGTAGCCGCTACGGTGCAAAGAAGGGTAAGTAATGCCACGTAAGGGCCCAGTAGCCAAGCGTCCAGTAGCCGTCGACCCTGTTTACGGCTCCCCAGTTGTCTCACAGCTGGTCAACAAGATTTTGCTAGATGGCAAGAAGTCTCTTGCCGAGAAGACCGTCTATGGCGCCCTAGAGGGCACCAACCGCAAGACCGGTGACGACCCAGTGGTTCTTCTAAAGAAGGCCCTGGACAACGTCCGCCCGACCGTCGAGGTCAAGTCTCGCCGTGTTGGTGGTTCCACCTACCAGGTTCCGGTTGAGGTCAAGACCCACCGTGCAAACACCCTTGCAATGCGTTGGTTGGTTCAGTACGCACGCCTGCGTCGCGAGAAGACCATGACCGAGCGCCTAATGAACGAGATCTTGGATGCCTCCAATGGTCTTGGTGCAGCTGTGAAGCGTCGCGAGGACACTCACAAGATGGCCGAGTCAAACAAGGCATTTGCCCACTACCGCTGGTAATCCAGCAACATCCGCAAGGTTTTGCTTCGCCAAAATCCTGCGGATGAACTATTTCACCAACTAGTCACTTTCGGAGGACACCGTGGCACAAGACGTGCTCACCGACCTGAATAAGGTTCGCAACATCGGCATCATGGCGCACATTGACGCCGGTAAGACAACAACCACTGAGCGAATCCTTTTCTACACCGGTATTACCCACAAGATCGGTGAGGTGCACGACGGTGCCGCCACCATGGACTGGATGGAGCAGGAGCAGGAGCGCGGTATCACCATTACCTCCGCTGCCACCACATGCTTCTGGAAAGACAACCAGATCAACATCATTGACACCCCGGGACACGTGGACTTCACCGTTGAGGTTGAGCGTTCACTTCGTGTTCTAGACGGTGCGGTTGCCGTTTTCGACGGCAAAGAAGGTGTTGAGCCTCAGTCTGAGACCGTATGGCGCCAGGCTGACAAGTACAACGTCCCAAGAATTTGCTTCGTCAACAAGATGGACAAGCTAGGTGCTGACTTCTACTTCACCGTGAAGACCATCAAGGACCGCCTTGGTGCCAAGCCGCTAGTTATTCAGCTGCCAATTGGTGCTGAGAATGACTTCCAGGGTGTCATTGACCTCGTCGAGATGCGTGCCCTCACCTGGCGTGGAGACGTCGAGATGGGCGCCAAGTACGAGATCGAGGAAATCCCAGCGGACCTCAAGGCCAAGGCCGACGAGTACCGCGCTCAGCTTGTTGAGGCTGTTGCCGAGACCAGCGACGAGCTTATGGAGAAGTATTTTGGTGGCGAAGAGCTGACTGTTGCTGAGATCAAGGCAGCCATCCGCAAGATCACCATCAACTCCGAGATGTACCCGGTCTTGTGCGGTAGCGCATTCAAGAACAAGGGTGTTCAGCCGATGCTGGACGCAGTTATTGACTACCTTCCAAACCCACTGGATGTTCCTCCGGTTGAGGGTGGTAACCCTCGCGATGAGGAGCAGAGGCTTACCCGTAACCCAGACCCAACCGAGCCGTTCTCAGCTCTTGCCTTCAAGGTTGTTTCTCACCCATTCTTTGGTCGCCTCACCTACATCCGTGTTTACTCGGGCAAGGTGGACGGCGGCTCTGGAGTTGTGAACTCCACCAAGGGCAAGAAGGAGCGCATTGGAAAGCTTTTCCAGATGCACTCCAACAAGGAAAACCCAGTTGACTCGGTAACCGCTGGCCACATCTACGCAGCCATCGGTCTGAAGGACACCACCACCGGTGACACTCTTTGTGACCCAGACAACCAGATTGTTTTGGAGTCCATGACCTTCCCAGAGCCAGTTATCTCGGTTGCCATTGAGCCAAAGACCAAGGGTGACCAGGAGAAGCTAGGCCTAGCCATTCAGAAGCTTGCTGAAGAGGACCCAACCTTTAGGGTCAACAACGATGAGGAGACCGGCCAGACCGTTATCTCCGGCATGGGTGAGCTCCACCTAGACATCCTGGTTGACCGCATGAAGCGTGAGTTCAAGGTTGAGGCAAACGTCGGTAAGCCACAGGTTGCTTACCGCGAGACCATTCGCAGGCCTGTAGAGCGTCACGACTACACCCACAAGAAGCAGACCGGTGGTTCTGGACAGTTTGCCAAGATCCAGATCAAGCTTGAGCCACTAGAGGTCGAGGGTGACAAGACTTACGAGTTTGTTGACTCGATCACCGGTGGAAGGGTTCCAAGGGAGTACATTCCTTCGGTCGACGCCGGTATTCGCGATGCAATGACCTCTGGAGTTCTCGCTGGCTACCCAGTTGTGGGTGTCAAGGCAACTCTTGCCGATGGCGCTTACCACGACGTTGACTCCAGCGAAATGGCATTCAAGATTGCAGGCTCGATGGCTTTCAAGGAGGCCGCGAGACTAGCTAACCCAGTTCTGCTCGAGCCGATTATGGCGGTCGAGGTGCGCACCCCTGAGGAATACATGGGTGATGTCATCGGTGACCTAAATTCCAGGCGCGGTCAGATTCAGTCGATGGATGATGCTTCGGGCGTAAAAGTTGTTGCAGCCCTGGTGCCACTGTCGGAGATGTTCGGTTACGTAGGTGACCTCCGCTCCAAGACCTCAGGTCGAGCCGTCTACTCAATGACGTTCGAGACCTATGCAGAGGTCCCCAAGGCGGTAGCCGACGAGATCGTGCAGAAGGCCAAGGGCGAGTAGGAAACTTACTCAATAGTGGCTAAGATAGAAAGACTGTAAACCCCAAATCAGAGTCGGCCTCCCGGTCGATGATTTACTACGGATCCATCAGGAGGACCCATAATGGCTAAGGCGAAATTCGAGCGCACAAAGCCGCACGTCAACATCGGAACCATTGGTCACGTCGACCACGGTAAGACCACTCTGACTGCGGCAATTACTAAGGTGCTGCACGACAAGTTCCCATCACTAAACGACAGCTACGCATTCGACCAGATCGACAACTCCCCAGAGGAGAAGCAGCGTGGTATCACAATCAACATCTCCCACGTGGAGTACCAGACCGACAAGCGCCACTACGCTCACGTAGACGCTCCAGGTCACGCTGACTACATCAAGAACATGATCACCGGTGCCGCACAGATGGATGGCGCAATCCTCGTGGTTGCCGCTACCGACGGCCCGATGCCTCAGACCAAGGAGCACGTGCTTCTTGCTCGCCAGGTTGGTGTTCCTTACATCGTTGTTGCCCTGAACAAGGCTGACATGGTCGATGACGAGGAAATCCTTGAGCTGGTTGAGGTTGAGGTTCGTGACCTGCTGAACCAGTACGAGTTCCCAGGTGACACAGCTCCTGTAGTCCGCGTATCAGGTTTGAAGGCCCTTGAGGGTGACGCAACCTGGGGTGACGCTGTTGCCAAGCTCATGGAGGCTTGCGACGAGAACATTCCAGAGCCAGTGCGCGACACTGACAAGCCATTCCTTATGCCAGTTGAGGACGTCTTCACGATCACCGGTCGTGGAACCGTTATCACTGGAAAGGTTGAGCGTGGTCAGGTCAACGTGAACGACGAGGTCGAGATCGTTGGTATCCGCGACAAGCAGAAGACCACCGTTACCGGTATCGAGATGTTCCGCAAGCTGCTGGACTACGCAGAGGCCGGCGAGAACGTAGGTCTACTTCTTCGTGGCACCAAGCGCGAGGACGTCGAGCGTGGACAGGTTGTCTGCAAGCCAGGCAGCATTACCCCTCACACCAACTTTGACGCCAACGTCTACATCCTTTCCAAGGATGAGGGTGGCCGTCACAACCCGTTCTACACGAACTACCGCCCACAGTTCTATTTCCGTACCACTGACGTAACAGGCGTTATCAGCCTGCCATCGGGTACCGAGATGGTTATGCCTGGCGACACCACCGAGATGAGCGTTGAGCTGATTCAGCCAATCGCCATGGAGGAAGGTCTCCGCTTCGCGATCCGTGAGGGTGGCCGCACCGTAGGTGCCGG
>JBMUBK010000041.1:0-10269 GCA_049457355.1 Aquiluna sp. | reverse complement strand
GAGACGGCACTAGCTGCTGCCTACGACGGAAGCGGCAACATGTGGCTTGTTCCCGCATACATCCTCCACAACGACCAGGGGTGGTTCGATGTGATTTTGGCAGTTGAGGAGGGTGTAATTCAGCTCCCAGAACCTTATGACATCATGCCCCTGGACGACACCGAGGAAACGATTCTGCCCGAGAAAGAAAACTAGTAGCCAGCTGGAACCAGCAGTTCTACTTTCCCATCGGTCACTCGCGCTCCCAAACCCGCGGCCTGCGCCACGGCTTCAACCTCGGAAATTCCATTGAGGCCATTCGACAGTGCGGATCGAACAAAAGCGCCCTTGGCTTTCTTGTTGAAGTGATTTAGGGCCTTGCCACTTTTTTCGTCCAGCACCTCAACAAACCAGGAGTCGCGATCTTCTGGCACTGGGTTTAGCTCAACATATGCCTTGGAGCGCATGTCCAAAACCTCGCCAATCATTCGCGGCCAGACCTCCTTGTGGGCGTCGGTCCAAAGCTTCTTTAGGTTTACCCCTGGCAGTTTGGAACCGGCACTGAGGCGATAGTAGGGAATCTGCTCGGTTGCTGGCAGCAGGCCAAAAAGTGCAGACTGGATAAAAACCTGCTCGGAGGCTCTCTTTTTCGCCAGATCACCGAGTGACTCGAAGTCAAGGGCATCAAACAATACGCCTGTGTAGCGGGAAATGGCCGGCATAGTTCCTGCGGTCAATAGTTCCAAATTCGCGTCAATGTCTGCGAGATTTCGAGCACCAAGCTTCAGCGCCTTGGCAGCCGCCTGCTTGTTTCGGCAAAGCTTGACGAGCTTCCCAATAATGAGGTCTCTGGTGTCATCGAGTGCTGCCCAAATGATTGCGGAGCGATCTATAGATACGCCAACGCCGCCGGGACGTTTGGTCTCCGACGGCGGAAGCAAGATAAGCATTGGCTAGCTAACCAGTTGCGCATCCCGAACTACGACGGTTACTACGTCGGACTCCATGGACAAAAAGCCGCCCTCTTCGGTTTTGGCGACGACCTTACCTTCGGCCGAAGAGATGCGAATCTCTCCCGCTACCAGCACAGCAAGCATGGGCTCGTGGCCGGCAAGAAGGCCGATCTCACCGACTGCTGTTTTGGCGACGAGCATGTCAGCCTTGCCCGACCAGATTTCTCTCTCAGCCGAGACGACGTTTACGGTGATTTGGTTTGCCACTAACCGAGGTCCTTCTTGATGCGCTCGTAGGCCTTCATTACGTCATCGATGCCACCGCAGTTGAAGAAGGCCTGCTCTGGAACGTGGTCCAACTCGCCATCTGCGATCATGCGGAAGCCTTCGACGGTGTCCTTGAGGGAAACGGTCGAACCTTCGATACCGGTGAACTTGGTTGCCATGTAGGTGTTCTGGGAAAGGAACTGCTGGATCCTACGTGCCCGAGACACGGTGATCTTGTCCTCCTCGGAGAGCTCCTCAACACCCAAGATGGCGATGATTTCCTGAAGTTCCTTGTTCTTCTGCAGGATTGCCTTGACCCTAATCGCGGTGTCGTAGTGATCCTGTCCGATGTAGGCAGGGTTCAAGATACGCGAGGTCGAAGCAAGCGGGTCCACAGCCGGGTAAAGACCCTTGGCAGCAATCTCACGGCTTAGCTCGGTCGTTGCATCCAAGTGGGCGAATGTGGTTGCTGGGGCTGGGTCTGTGTAGTCATCGGCAGGCACGTAGATAGCCTGCAGCGAAGTAATCGAGTGGCCTCTGGTTGAGGTAATGCGCTCCTGGAGCACACCCATCTCATCCGCGAGGTTTGGCTGGTATCCCACAGCCGACGGCATACGACCGAGCAGGGTCGAAACCTCAGAACCTGCCTGGGTGAAACGGAAGATGTTGTCGATGAACAAAAGCACATCCTGGCCCTGCACATCGCGGAAGTACTCCGCCATGGTCAGCGCTGATAGTGCAACGCGAAGACGGGTTCCAGGTGGCTCATCCATCTGGCCGAAGACCAGTGCGGTCTTCTCAAGAACGCCGGCCTCCTTCATCTCCTCGATGAGGTCATTACCCTCACGGGTACGCTCTCCAACACCCGCGAAAACCGAAACACCATCGTGGTTCTCGGCAACACGGTAGATCATTTCCTGAATCAAAACGGTCTTACCAACACCGGCACCACCGAAGAGGCCGATCTTTCCACCCTGCACATAAGGGGTTAGCAGGTCGATGACCTTGATGCCGGTCTCAAACATCTGAGTCTTGGACTCAAGCTGGTCGAAGGCTGGTGGGGTGCGGTGAATTGGCCAGCGCTCCTTGATTTCTAGCTTGTCACCCGGCTCTCCATTTAGGACATCACCGATTACGTTGAACACCTTGCCCTTGGTGACATCGCCAACTGGCACCGAAATCGGTGCTCCAGAGTCATGAACAATGCCGCCGCGGACCAGACCATCGGTTGGCTTCAGCGCAATGGCACGAACCAGGTCGTCACCGAGGTGCTGGGCAACCTCAAGGGTCAGGGTGGACTTCTCCTTGCCCAGGACAATCTCTGTGGTCAGGGCGTTGTAGATCTCCGGGATGGAATCGTGCGGGAACTCGATGTCAACCACCGGTCCGGTAACGCGCGCGATGCGACCCGTTGCTGTCTTTGTGCTCTCGGCCATTGTGCTTTCTCTTTCTTAGTCCTCGGATACCGTGGAAAGTGCGTCCGCACCGCCCACGATCTCCGAAATCTGCTGGGTAATTTCTGCCTGACGGGCCTGGTTGGCCAGCCTGGTGTAGTTCAAAATCAACTTGTCCGCATTGTCAGTTGCGCTCTTCATGGCCTTTTGCCTTGCTGCGTGCTCTGCAGCAGCCGACTGCAGCATCGTGTTGTAGACGATGTTCTCGATGTAAACCGGTAGCAGCGAATCCAAAACTGCCTCTGGCTCCGGCTCAAACTCGAACAGCGGGAAAACCTCGTTGTTGTCTTCCTCGTCAGCCTCAACAACCTCAAGAGGTAGCAACCTGGTTGAGTAGGGCTCCTGAACCATCATTGAGACAAACTTGTTGCCAACCAGATAGATCTCGTCGACCCCGCCCTCGCTGCTGTCCTGCTTGAACTGCTCAAGCACAGCTGCCGCGACCTCTCTTGCAGTCTCGAACTGAGGCTGATCGGTCGAACCTTGCCACTGACGAACAAACTCACGCTGACGGAACTTGAAATAGCCAACCGCCTTGCGTCCAACGAGGTAGTAAACAACCTCCTGACCCTGGTCCATCAGGGTCTTGGTCAACTGCTCGGATTCCTTGAGCACGCTCGATGAGAATGCTCCAGCCAAGCCGCGATCGGAGGTGAAAATGACGACAGCGGAACGTATCGGGTTTTCTGCCTGGGTAGTTAGCGGATGGTCAATGTCAGCGTGAGAGGAGACAGCGGAGACTGCCCTTGTGACTGCGCGGGCAAACGGGTTCGATGCTGCGACTCGCTGCTGGGCCTTCTGAATTCGGGATGCCGAAATCAGCTCCATTGCACGAGTTATCTTCTTGGTCGTCTTGGCAGACTTAATGCGCTGCCTATAGACCCGAAGTTGCGCTCCCATTTGCTCTTAGTCCTCTGCCTTACTTCTTTTTCTTCGACTTAACGATCTTTTCCTGAGCGACGTCTTCCTCGGCTAGCGCCTCAACGTTTGTCTCATCAGGCTTGAGAAGTCCTTCACCGCTTGAAGTCTGGAAGGACTTCTTGAAGCTCTCGATTTGCTTCTCGAGCTCCTTGATGGTGTCGTCCTCAAGATTGTTGGTCTCACGGATGGTGGTCAGGACCTTGGACTTGCGACCTAGGTGGTCTAGGAACTCGCGCTCAAACTTGAGGATATCTGCAACCGGGACATCGTCGAGCTTGCCGGTGGTACCCGCCCAGATCGAAACGGTCTGCTCTTCGACCGGATATGGCGAGTACTGGGGCTGCTTGAGAAGCTCGGTCAGCCTGGCACCGCGCTCCAGCTGCTTCCTTGAAGCGGCGTCGAGGTCGGATGCAAACATCGCAAAGGCCTCTAGCGAGCGGTATTGCGCTAGCTCTAGCTTCAGAGTTCCGGAAACCTTCTTGATTCCCTTGACCTGCGCGGCTCCACCAACACGAGAAACCGAGATACCAACGTCGATAGCTGGTCGCTGGTTGGCGTTGAAGAGGTCGGACTGCAGGAAGATCTGGCCATCGGTGATGGAGATCACGTTGGTAGGGATGAAGGCAGAAACGTCGTTTGCCTTGGTCTCGATGATTGGAAGTCCAGTCATCGAACCGGCACCTAGGCCGTCTGAGAGCTTTGCACAACGCTCGAGCAGCCTGGAGTGGAGGTAGAAGACGTCTCCCGGGTAAGCCTCACGGCCTGGAGGGCGACGAAGCAGCAGCGATACTGCACGGTAGGCCTCAGCCTGCTTTGAGAGGTCATCAAAAATAATTAGGACGTGCTTGCCGCCATACATCCAGTGCTGACCAATTGAGCTGCCGGTGTAGGGAGCTAGATACTTGAAGCCAGCAGGGTCGGAAGCTGGAGAGGCCACGATTGTGGTGTACTCCATCGCGCCGGCCTCTTCGAGGGCAGCCTTCACACCTGCAATGGTGGAACCTTTCTGACCGATTGCAACGTAGATGCAGCGAACCTGCTTGTTTACATCTCCGCTCTTCCAGTTCTCGCGCTGGTTGATGATGGTGTCAACGGCAATCGCGGTCTTTCCGGTCTGACGGTCACCGATGATTAGCTGTCGCTGACCACGACCTACTGGGATCATGGCGTCAATTGCCTTGATACCTGTCTGCAGTGGCTCGTGAACACTCTTGCGGTCCATAACACCAGGAGCCTGAAGCTCGAGGATGCGTGTGCCCTCTGCCTTGATGTCGCCCAGGCCATCGATTGGGCGGCCCAGCGGGTCGACCACGCGACCCATAAAGCCATCGCCTACGGGAACGGAGAGCACCTCACCGGTGCGGTAGACCTCCATGCCCTCTTCAATGCTGGCAAACTCACCGAGGATTACGACACCGATTTCGCGCTCGTCCAGGTTTAGGGCCAGGCCAATGGTGCCGTCTGCAAAGCGCAGCAGCTCATTGGCCATTGCACTTGGTAGTCCCTCGACGTGGCAGATACCGTCGGCCGCATCGGTGACGTAGCCAACCTCTGCCTTGTCCGACTTACCCGGCTCGTAGGACGAAACGAAGTCCTTCAGGGCATCCCGAATCTCATTCGGGCTGATCTTGAGCTCTGACATTGCTTCCTCTTATTCCTTTACTTATTTCAGCTCAGCTGAGCTGCAATCTTGCGTTTACCAACTTTTTTAGAACGGTGCCGTCAATGACCTCACCATTCACGGTGACGTGCACGCCACCAATAACCTCTTCGTCTACCTCGACGTTTAGCTGCAACTCACGGCCAAAAGCCTTAGCGAGTGCGTTGCCCAGGCGTGTCAACTGCTCCTCGGAAAGTTGCCTTGCAACCGTGATGTGAGCAACCGATTCCCCGGCAAACTCTGCGAGCCAAAGCCCGTACTGCTCCATGACCTCAGCAAACCTTTTGTAGCTTCGCGAGTAAACCGCTTGGCTCGCTAGGACCAAGGCCGACTCAGAAACCTTCTTGCCCAATAGCTTTCCGACCAAATCGGCTTTGCCCTCTTTAGAAGCTCTGGTTGATGAGAGTGCTAGCTCCAACTCGGCATCGTGCGAGCTGAGCTGCCCGATTTCAAACAGCTCAGTCTGTAAAGAGTCAAGGTCCTTGCTCTGAGATGCAACAGCGCGCACGCCAACCTGCTCAAGGGCTGCGGCGATGTCACGGGTTGCGCTCCAGCGCATCCCGGCTGCCGCTTTGGCTAGATTCTTAGCGGCATCGATCGCCCCGGCAAATACTGCATCGACTACCTTCTCCTTACTTGCCGCCTCGGCGGAAGGATCCGAAAGCATTGAGCGCAGCTGAGCGCTCTGCTGAATGGCATTGGAGATGGTGAAAAGCTCGCCTGCGAGCTTCAGGTCGATGCCGCTTAGCTTGTCCAGTTTTTCCTGGAGCGCTAGGCGTGACTGCCGGGTCGATGAGGCCATTTACTTACTCGCCTTCTTACCCTCAAGCTCGCTGATGAAGTCGTCGACGACCTTGTTTGCAACCTTGTCGTCTTTGAGCTTCTCGCCAACGATTCGTGAGGCTAGCTCGATTGCCAGTGCTCCGATCTCACCCTGAAGAGCCCTCGCGGCAGAATCGCGTTCTGCAGACAGGGAGTTCTTGGTGAGTTCGGTGAGCCTCTCGGCATCCTGAGCGGCTTGCTCTTTGAGCTCTGCAAGAATCTGCGCACCCTCGCTGCGAGCCTCCTCGCGGATACTTGAGGCTTCACTCTTGAGCTTCTCCTGCTCGGCCATTACAAGAGCCGTGCGGTGCTCGGCAGCCTTCTGGGCTTCCTCGGCCTCCGCTAGGCGACCCTCAATAGCCTTGGCACGCTCATCGAGCATGTTCTTGAACCCCGGCAGGACTTTGAACCAGAAGAAGGTGAGCAGAATCACGAAGATAACGGACGACCAGATGATGTCGTAGTCGGCCGGAATCAGCGGATTGGGTTGTTCACCACCCTCAGGCGCTGTCGCTGCAAGAATCTTGGTAATCATGCTTAGGCGAAGATGAATGGGGTTGCTAGACCAATCAGTGCAAGCGCCTCGGTAAAGGCGATACCTAGCCACATTGTCACCTGGAGGCGACCAGCTAGCTCAGGCTGACGGGCGATGGACTCAATGGTCTTGGAGACCACTAGACCTACACCAATTCCTGGACCGATTGCAGCGAGGCCATAGCCAACGACTGCGATGTTGCCGGATAGTTCGGCGATGTTTACTGCGTCCACTTTATTTCCTTCCGTGGTTATTTAGTGTTCGTCTGCCAATGCCAACTGGATGTAGACAGTGGTCAGAAGTGTGAATACGTATGCCTGCAGGACAGACACCAAAATCTCAAAGAGGGTAAAGGCAAAACCAAACAGCAGGGTTCCTGCTCCGAAGAACTGGAAGATACCTTCGGCCTGGAAAAAGAAGAAGTGCGTTGCCGAGAAGCACAGCACAAGAAGTAGGTGGCCGGCGACCATGTTCATCAATAGACGCAGGGCCAAGGTGACAGGCCTCAGGATGAAAGTTGAAAGGAACTCAATTGGAGTTACGAGCGTGTAGAAGTAAACGGGAACTCCGGAAGGAAACAGGGCGTTTTTGAAAAAGCCCATACCGTGGCGCTTGACTCCTGCGTAAATAAACGTGACGTAAGCAGCTGCCGCCAAGACCAGCGGGATACCAATCACGGACGTTCCGGCGATGTTCGCAAACGGAATGATGCCCGTGATGTTCATGCCGAGCACCATGAAGAAAATCGTCGTCAGAAGCGGCAGGAAGCGATCGCCGTCCTTTTCACCAAGCTGGTCATGGGCAATGGACTTTCGCACAAAGTTCAGCGCCATCTCCCCAAGCAGCTGGAAGCGACCTGGAACAACCTGGCCAGCCTTGACCGACTGGTTGAACTTACGAGCCCACAGCCAGAACAGAACAATCAGCAAAACCATGACAATCAGACGAATCATCATGATTCGGTTTATTGCAAAAGGGGTGCCCTCGAAAAGAAAGACCTCGGGGTAGAACTCGTAAATGGTTGGCGGGCTGAACTGGCCGTCCTCGGCCGCCAACTTTAGAGCAGTGAACAGGATAGTTCTCCCCTGTTAGGGCGACCTAAGCCGCACTTTGCATGGTTTGGATTTCTCCAAGAGTTTACAAGACCAACAAGGCCCAAACAGGCCCAATTCCGAAAAAGGCAGACTAATTTTCCACGGCCGGCAGTTTTGAGCTCAGGACCAGATAGGAATCGATGGAGAGCCCTCCCAAAACCGATGCGACCACCGCAAAAAAGAACATCGGGCCAGAAATAAACTCGGCTCCCTGCAGGCTGCCAAGCAACACCGCAAACAGCAAGATCTTTAGCAGCCAGCCGCCCAAGACCAGCCCATAAAAACCATTTAGCGGCAGCTTGCTGCCAAAGCGAATGCTGAGAATCGTGAGCACTCCAAAGCTTGCCGAAACTGCCGCCGCAATGAGCGAAGAGAAAACCCCGGGCAATCCATAGATCAAAAAGCCCAGCAGCGATCCCACCAGTGCGATTAGCACGGCCAGAAGAATCGACAGTCTCAAAGCCGCATTAAACAGATCAGCGCTGTTTCGCTGCATCACGCCTCCTACGCCTGGCAATACGGGCAAACACTGGCCAGTAGGTGTGAACCAGCGCCAGAATCTGCCAGAAGCCAAAGATTATCAATACCTGCCCAAGCTCGAGCCAGAAAAACAGCAACAGGCTCGTCGACACAAGTGCGGTCCAGTGATAGAACACCAGAACTGCTCCCGCATGGGAGTGCCCGATGTCCTGCAGCTGGTGGTGGATGTGCTCCTTGTCAGGGGCAAATGGAGACTTGCCCCTTCGAAGCCTGCGGACCACTGCCAGCAAAAGGTCCAAGAGCGGCAAAACCAAGATGAAGACCGGCAGCGCAAGGGGAATCAAGGCGGGAAGAAGATCATTACGGGTGACCGTTGCGGGGTCGATTGAACCCGTTACTTGAATTGCACTCGCGGCCATTAGTAGACCCAGCAGCATTGCTCCCGAGTCCCCCATAAATATCTTGGCAGGACGCCAGTTGTGGGGAAGGAAGCCGAAAACCAAGCCAAGAATGATCGCAGACAGCAAGCCGGCTGTGGAGAAGTAGTTGGTTGGTGAAGTCTGCTGGGCTAGCAGGTATGTATAGACGAAGAAGGCAAAGGTGCCGATCGCAACCACCCCCGCAGCCAAGCCGTCTAGCCCGTCAATGAAGTTCACTGCATTCATCACCAGCACCACTACAAAGACCGTGATGGCTAGTGAGACACCGAAGCTTCCAACCGTGAGGCCTCCGATTGGGAGTGAAACAATCTGAACTCCTGAGGAGGCGAGAATCCAGGCGGCAGCCATTTGCCCGCCCATCTTGGCAGTCCAGTCAAGCTCAATCAGGTCATCGAGCAAACCGATTACGACAATCAGCCCTCCCGCTCCAACTAGAGCCCAAATAGGTCCTGGGTCAGTGAAAATCGGCTCAAACCAGCCAAAGCTGCCGGCCGCATAAAAGCCAGCGAAAAGGCCGATAAGCATGCCCAATCCCCCGATTCTGGGGGTTGGAGACTTATGGACGTCGCGATCGCGGATCGCAGGAGTTATGTTGTAGCGCTTAGCTAAAGATCGCACTCCCCAGGTCGCCACAAATGTCACGATTGCCGTGATCAGAGCGACCAGGAAGTAGGCCCGCACTAGTCGACCTCGAGCTCCACGTTGCCAATCACGGAGCGGATCCGGTCCAGGGAAATGGCCCCTTTTCTCAGGACTCGAATGGGTTCGCCATCGCGAACCTGGGTCAAGTCAAGAATTGTTGATGCTTCGCCCTTGGGAGAGGCTCCACCGTCTAGGTAGACGGCCACGTTGTCACCGAAGTGCTCGACTGCCTGCTGAACATTAACCGCAGCGTCTTTGCCGGTGAGGTTCGCACTCGAAACCGCCAGAGGACCGACGTCCTCCAGCAAGGCCAGGGTTATTTTGTGGTCAGGCACACGCAGGGCAACTGTCCCCCGGGTCTCACCCAAGTCCCACTCCAGCGAGCGCTGCGCCTTGAGAACCATAGTCAGCGCACCAGGCCAGAAAGCAGCAGCCAACTGGTTTGCAACTAGAGGCAGATCAGAGGCGAGCGCCGAAAGGGTCTCAACCTTTGGAATCAAAACTGGTGGTGGCATGGTCCTATCGCGCCCCTTGGCATTGAGTAGCGCCTCCACTGCCTTTGGGCTGAAAGCGTTGGCAGCAATGCCATAGACAGTGTCCGTAGGAAGTACTACGAGCTCATTTCTGTCGAGAGAAACCTTTGCAAGCCGAAATCCTGTTAGTAGGTCAGTGTCTACCGAGCAGTCATAAACCTTCTGCAAGCTCTCCTACTTTCTTAGGGCGCTCACGGCGCGAAGTCTTCCAGTGTTATCGGGGTGAACACTCACTGAGCGCCAACCTTCTGACAATAGTAATTCACGAACTTCATCCGATTGCCCGTCCGCGTGTTCAATCACTAGCAGCCCACCGGAGCGAAGCGGAATCTGCGCACAGGCCGCAAGCTCCCTGATGGCATTCAAGCCATCTTCCCCTGAATACAGGGCGAGCTCTGGGTCATAATCCCTAACCTCTGGGTCAAGTGGGACAGCGTTTGAGGGAATGTAGGGGGGATTGCTGATCACACAATCTAAGTTCTCAAGTCT
>JBMUBK010000040.1:0-10351 GCA_049457355.1 Aquiluna sp. | reverse complement strand
ACGAAGCTGCAACCCGCGAGGCATTCACTGAAGACTGGTTCCGCTCTGGTGACATAGGAGAGCTGGACGAGGACGGCTTCCTAACAATCACCGGTCGCAAAAAGGAATTGTTGGTGACTGCAGGCGGTAAGAACGTGGCTCCGGCCCCGATTGAAGATCCACTACGGGCTCACCCTCTGATTGGCCAGGTGGTCGTGATTGGCGACTCGCAGCCATTTATTAGCGCTCTTATTTCGCTAGACCCAGAAATGGTTCCGGTTTGGTGTGAACAAAACGGCATCACCGAGAAGCTCACCCTCGCGGAGGCAACCAAGCACCCAAGAATTCGTGAGGAGCTACAGAGCGCTGTTGACGGGGTAAATGAAAAGTTCTCTCAAGCGGAGCAGGTTAGGGCTTTTGAAATTCTCGATGTTGAGCTCACTGAGGCCTCTGGCCACCTAACCCCATCGCTCAAGATCAAGCGCGGAGAGGTGCTCAAGGACTTCTCAATACACGTCGACAGAATCTACGCTAGCTAAGAAACCAGTCTTGCTCTCTGAGAGCTCTCAGGGCTAACTTGCGCTCCTCGGGGAGCAACCTGTCTAGGTAAAGAAGTCCATCTAGGTGATCGCACTCGTGCTGCAGGGCCTGGGCAAGAAGTCCCTCGCCGCTAATTTCAATTGTGCTGCCGTCAAGCTGCAATCCGCGGGCGGTTGCCCGCTCATACCTGGGAGTCTTGTGCCAAAGCCCCGGAACCGAGAGGCAGCCCTCCTCGATCTCGAGTTTTTCTCCAGCAAGCTCGATAATCTCCGGGTTTATTAGGTAACCAAGTTCGTCGTCGACGCTGTAGGCGAATACCCTTTGGCCAACTCCAATTTGGTTGGCTGCGACACCCGCTCTGCCGGGCAGAGAGGTGGTCTCGAGAAGATCTTGAACCAAGGATTCTGCCGCTGCTAAGTCGGTGACCTCATCGCAAACGCTTTTTAGAATCGGGTCTCCGAAGAGCCGAATTTCTCGAACGCTCAATCCACCAAACCATCGACAACTAACGCAGCAAGGTCCCTTGCTGCCTGCCTGGTAGCGGGGTGAAGCTTGTCGAACTGAATCACAGCACCGGCTGCAAGCATTGGGTCGTATGGAACACGCACCACTGCGCGAACGCGAGTCTTGAAGTGGTTTTCAATCTCATCCAGCTTCACAAGCTGGGTGCCGTAGGTTGCGGTGTTTAGCGCAACCACGGAGTTCTTGACCAGGTCGCCATAGCCATTGGACTCGAGCCAGGTAAGGGTTTCGCTCGCAAGCTTCGCCTCGTCGACTGAGCCGCCGGAGACAATGACGAGGCCATCGGCTCGCTGCAGGATTGCTCGCATGACGCTGTGGACAATGCCAGTGCCGCAGTCGGTGAGGCAGATGCTGTAGTAGCGGGTAGCGATGTCTGCAACTACGTTGTAATCGCCCTCGTCGAAGGCCTCTGAAAGCATTGGATCAGTGTCGGATGCCAAAACATCCAGCCTCGACTTGTCCCGGGAGACGTAATCACTGAAGAGCGTGAAGGAGGTTATACCCCCGGCACGCTTTACGACGTCTCGAACCGTTCGATCGCTTTTGAGCTCGACGCGCTCGGCAAGGGTTCCGCGATCGGGGTTTGCGTCTATCGCCAAAACCCGGTCTTCACGAACCAGCGCCATTGCCATTCCGATTAGCGTCGTGATCGTGGTCTTGCCAACGCCTCCCTTGCGGGTAAGCACCGGCACAAATCTTGTCTCACCTTCAAGGTCGAGCATGATTCTTGCGTCGAGGGCGCGCCTAGCCAAAACCTTCTTGTTGTCACCGGGATTGAACTTGCCAAATGTCAGGCGATAAATCAGCCTTCGGCCAAAGGTCTCTGGAATTATCCGCGGACGTGCCTCGTCTCGAAGCAGCCTGTCGGCGGTTAGCATGCTTGCCGGCTCAGACTCCTCAAAAACTGCGGAGGCGACTGTGACCTGCTCGCCCTCTGCGCTTATCGAGACGATTTGACCGGTTTCGGGATCTAGCTCAAGATCCGAAAAGTCTGCATTCTCCCCCGACGAAAACTCGTCATCATTCTTGCGAGACATTTCTCCCTATTCGATTACTGCTATTAGGTCGCCACCCTCAACGGGTGTTGGGCCAGCTACTCCCAGCCGAACAATCTTGCCACTAATTGGAGCCGCAATGGAGGCCTCCATCTTCATTGCCTCGATCGAAGCAATTGGTTGGCCCGCGCTCACGCTCTGTCCTACCTCAACCTTTGGTGTCACAACGCCGGTGAATGGGGCGGCTGCATGAGACGGGTTAGCTGGATCGGCCTTCTCCGCTGTCGACTCAACACTTGAGATGCTGTGGTCGCGAACAGTAACCGGTCTGAGCTGACCATTGAGCTTTGCCATAACGGTTCTGAAGCCTTTGGAGTCAGCCTCTCCGATGGCCTCGAGTCCGACAAAGAGCTGAAGTCCCTTGCGCAACTCCACAACGTGCTCGGTCTCAGGCTCCAAGCCGTATAGATAATCAAGAGTCGGAACGTTGGTGAGCTTGCCATAGGTCGTGCGCATCCGCTCAAACTCTTTGGTTGGAGCTGGGAACAAGAGCCTGTTTAGTGTCTGCCTGCGAACCGAGTGATCGCTGCTGGAAATCCCCTCGGAGTCCTCCTTGGTGATTGGCTTGATCGAAATATCTGGCCTCTTACCCTTTAGGACCTTGCTCCTGAACGGTTCTGGCCAGCCGCCTGGAAGGTCGCCCAGTTCCCCGGCCATGAAGCCAATTACGGAGTCTGGGATGTCAAACTTCTGCGGGTTTTCCTCAAACTCCTTGGGGTCCGCATCTACAGCAACTAGGTGCAGTGCCAAGTCACCAACCACCTTGGAGCTTGGAGTCACCTTTGGTGGCCGTCCTAAGATGCGGTTTGCCTCTGAGTACATCTGCTCTACCAGTTCGAAGCGATCTCCTAGGCCAAGGGCAATTGCCTGCTGCCTCAGGTTTGATAGCTGCCCGCCGGGAATCTCATGCCTGTAGACCCTGCCTGTTGGTCCGGGAAGACCGGATTCGAATGGCGCGTAGACCTTTCGAACTGCCTCCCAATAGGGCTCTAGGTCTGTCACCTTGTCGAGGGACATTTCGGTGTCGCGCTCGGTGTTCGCCAGGGCTGCAACTAATCCAGAGGCAGATGGTTGTGAGGTGGTGCCAGCCATCGGAGCACTTGCCACATCGACCGCGTCGACACCGGCATCTACCGCGGCCAGCAGGGTTGCGAGCTGCCCGCCAGCTGTGTCGTGAGTGTGAAGGTGAACAGGAAGGTCAAATCGGTCCCTGAGTGCGGTAACCAGTGTCGCTGCGGCGCTAGGGCGCAGCAGGCCAGCCATGTCCTTGATTGCAAGCACATGCGCTCCGGCAGCCACCACGCTGTCTGCGAGCTTCAGCCAGTAGTCAAGGGTGTAGAGATTTTCGTTAGGGTCCAGGAAGTTGCCGGTGTAGCTGAGCCCGACCTCTGCCACCGAGCCCGTATGCTCCCGCACGGCATGGATTGCCGGGGTCATCTGGTCAACATCGTTTAGGGCATCAAAGATGCGGAAGATATCCACACCACTAGCAGCTGCCTCCTTGATGAAGGCATCTGTGACCTCGGTTGGATATGGGGTGTAGCCGACGGTGTTCCTGCCCCTGAGGAGCATCTGGATACAAATGTTTGGAAGCTTTGCTCTTAGTGCCTCAAGGCGCTCCCAAGGATCCTCTCCAAGGAACCGAAGTGCCACATCGTAGGTTGCCCCGCCCCAGGCCTCGATGCTCAGAAGCTCCGGGGTCATTCTCGAAACATAAGGAACCGCTGCGACCAGATCCTTGCTTCGAACCCTGGTCGCCAAAAGCGACTGGTGGGCATCTCGGAAGGTGGTGTCAGTTACGAGAACTCTGTTTTGCTCGCGCATCCAGGCAGCAAACTTCTCTGGACCCAGCTGGGTTAGAAGCTGCTTGGAACCCGCAGGTGGCTCTTCGGAAAGGTCAATTTGCGGAAGCTTGAGTGCTGGATCAGTCTTACCCTCGCCTGATCCAAAGGGCTTATTTACCGTGACCTCCGCAAGCCACTGCAGCACCTTGGTGCCGCGGTCCTGGGAGACTCTGGCCTGCATCAGCTCGGGACGCTCATCTATGAAGTGGGTGGAAAGCTCTCCCGAGGCAAAAGTCTCGTCATCAAGCACGGCCTGTAGAAAGTTGATGTTGGTCGCCACTCCCCTGATGCGGAACTCCGCCAGGGCCCTTCGTGTTCGCTCGACCGCAGAGCGGAAGTCTCGACCTCGTGTGATGAGCTTCACCAGCAGCGAGTCAAAGTGAGGAGACACCTCGGCACCGGTGGTGACCGTGCCGCCGTCTAAACGAATGCCGGCACCACCCGGTGAGCGGTAGGTGGTGATCATGCCCGTGTCTGGACGGAAGCCAGCGGCAGGGTCCTCGGTAGTGATGCGGCACTGAATTGCAAACCCGTGTGGCCTTATGTCCTCTTGCCTTAGCCCAAGCTCCGCAAGGGTCTGGCCTGCCGCGATGCGAAGCTGTGACTGCACCAGGTCAACATCGGTGACCTCCTCGGTCACCGTGTGCTCGACCTGGATCCTCGGGTTCATCTCGATGAAGACGTGCTTTCCCGTGTTGGGGCCTTCGGTCTCGATGAGAAACTCGACGGTTCCCGCATTTTGGTAGCCAATCTCGGTTGCGAATGCGATTGCGTCCCTAAAGAGCTGCTGGCGCAGATCCTCTTCGAGGTGAGGTGCGGGGGCAATCTCAACAACTTTTTGGTTGCGACGCTGAATTGAGCAGTCGCGCTCTAACAGGTGCATGATGTTGCCCTCGAGGTCGGCAAGAATCTGCACCTCGATGTGGCGAGGGCGAATCACAGCCTGCTCAAGAAATACCCTGGGGTCTCCAAATGCGCTGGAGGCCTCCTGCATTGCAGCCTCCAAGGCCTGCTTCAGCTCTGACTTTTCGTCCACCTTGCGCATGCCGCGTCCGCCGCCGCCGGCTACCGCCTTCACATACAGCGGGAAGCCGATCTTTTCTGCCTGTCCCTCTAGCTTTTTGACATCGTCAGACGACTCGGTTGAGGCAAGAACTGGAACGCCTGCCCTGATTGCCGCAGCCTTGGCGTTAACCTTGTCGCCAGCGAGCTCCAAGATCTCGGCCGCGGGTCCTACAAATGCAATGCCGTTTTCGCGTGCGGCATTTGCCAAATCAGGGTTTTCGCTCAGGAAGCCGTAGCCGGGATAGATCGCGTCAGCCCCGCACTCCTTGGCCACTCGAATAATCTCGTCAACAGAGAGGTAGGCACGAACCGGTGAGCCCTCAGCGCTAATCTCGTAGGCCTCGTCGGCCTTGAGTCTGTGAACAGAGTTGCGATCCTCGTATGGGTAGACGGCAACTGTCCGAGCGCCCGTCTCGTAGGCGGCACGAAATGCCCTAACCGCTATTTCTCCGCGGTTAGCCACCAGAATCTTTTTGAACATCAAACCTCACTGAAACACAGGTGCCCTAAGGGTTACCAGCGCATAAAAAGGTAGCCTAATCCAATGCACGTGCTGAGTGTGAGCTCCCTCAAGGGTGGCGTGGGTAAAACCACCGTCGCGTTAGGCCTAGCCTCTGCGGCACTCAATAAGGGCCTGAACACACTGGTGATTGACCTAGACCCTCAGTGCGACGCAACCAGCGGTCTTGCCGCACCTTCAGACCAGGGTTTCTCCGTGGCAGAGGTGCTGCAAAGTCCAAAGCTACAGAACCTGAGAAGGGCGATCGTCCCCTCCGCTTGGCACCGCGACTCCAAGATGGACGTGCTTGTGGGAAGCCCAAGATCACTTTTGCTTGACAACCCCGCTCCTTCCGTCTCCGACGTCTGGAAGCTAGAGGAGGTCCTCGCGAGCATCGAGGACGAGTATGACCTGGTAATCATCGACACTCCCCCGTCGATCAACGCCCTAACCAGAACCGCATGGGTTGCCTCGGATCGAGTTATTTTGGTGACCGAGCCTGCGCTTTACTCTGTGATTGCGGCCGACCGAGCTAGAAAAGCCATTGTCGAGATCAGCGCCAAGCTGTCGCCAAGACTCCAGCTCTTCGGTGTGGTTGTAAACAGACTCCGCACCCAGTCCCACGAACACGAGTACCGGCTCAAGGAGCTCAGGGACATGTTTGGTGACCAGCTGCTAATGCCCTATTTCGAGGAGCGAGCAGCTGTTCAGCAGTCCACCGGAGCCGCAAGACCAATCCACTCTTGGCCCGCCGAGGGCGCTTCAGAAATAGCCAAGGGTTTCGACTGGCTTCTTGCTGGAGCCCTAAGCGAGCTCGCATCAACGCCGGTTCGAAAGGCCAGGGCCGGAGTAGTAGATCGCTCAATAAGGGGTCAAAGCATTACCGAGATGGTTGAGGTTGAAGAGGTTCCGAGCTCAAGAAGAGCAGAGAAAAAACGCCGCTGGTTTAGCTTTAGGAAATCTTCCTAGCCCTGCGAAGCGCTAGTTCGTCCTGAACCTGAGCTTCTTCAGCAGCAAAGTCGACCAAGGTCGCCTCAACCTCACGAAGGACCCGGCCAATTGCAATTCCAAAGACGCCCTGGCCCTGGCCAAGAAGGTCGATGACCTCATCCTGTGAGGTGCAGAGGTACACGGTCACCCCATCTGACATAAGAGTTGTGTTTGTTAGATCTGAAACTCCAGCCTCGTGAAGCTGTTCGACCGCAACGCGGATCTGCTGCAGGGAGACTCCCGCATCCAGAAGCCTCTTTACAAGCTTTAGAACCAGAATGTCGCGGAAAGAATAAAGTCTTTGAGAGCCAGAGCCAGTTGCGGTCTGGATCGATGGCTCAACAAGCTGGGTTCTTGCCCAGTAGTCAAGCTGGCGATAGGAGATGCCTGCGGCAGCTGCGGCAGATGCACCACGGTAGCCAACGTCGGTGGCTGGCAGGCCGTCATCAAAAAGCATCGGTGATTCGTGATCCACAATGCCTCCTATCTTTAGACAAGTGCCAATTCTGCCTTCAAGTTCTACTTTAAGGTTTGAAGGACCCCTTCGGCGTGTCGCTAGCCTTCGATTTCCTCTACCGCCTCGGCAATTAGATGGGCCCTAATCGCACCAAAGCGCTCTGCAATCTCCCTGGCAATGTGACCGGCCTTTGCTGCAGAATCTGGTGCCTTCTTCCTAACCACCGGCTCTGTCACACCGGTAATGATGCCAACCTCGCGCTCTGCTGCGGACTTAAGGCCCCTCAAATGCCTGGGCTGGATTCCAAACTGCTCGAGTGCCACAAGCGCAAACGCAATCTCCACCTCGTGAGAAGAATGCGGCTGGGCACCAAACAGCCCTAGCTCAGCTCCCTCTTTGAATGCTTGGTCGCTCAATGAAGTCTCTGCTTTGAGTTGAGCGGTTGAGAATCGCTGACCTTTGCGAAGTGATGCGGGGCTCGCTGTCGGCAGAAGTGGCTGCCTGCCCGCATCCAGCTCCTCAAGATATTCCTTAATGACCTTTAGGGGCAGGTATTGGTCCCGCTGCAGGGTGAGTACGACTCGAAGTCTCTCGATTTGGTTTTCCGAGTATTTGCGATAACCAGCATCGGTTCTCTCGGGGGTTACAAGACCCTGGTCCTCTAAGAACCTCAGCTTTGAGGGTGAGAGGTCTCCAAACTCGGGCTTCAGTACCGTCAGCACCTGACCGATTGTGTAGAGCTTCCGGTGGTCTTGGAGCTTGCGAACAGCATTCTCCATCTAGCGATCCTTCTCTGATGCGTAGAAGGTGAGCCGGAACTTGCCAATCATCACTTCCATGCCTGTGATGAGCTGCTGGGTCTCAGTGCTCTGACCATCTACGTAGGTTCCATTCATCGAACCCATATCGCTGACTGTGAAGGTCCTTCCCGCGCGCAAAAATTGCGCGTGACGACGAGAAACAGTGACGTCGTCCAGGAAAATGTCAGCCTCTGGGTGGCGACCTGCGACCGTTAGGTCTTGGTCGAGAAGAAAACGAGAGCCCTGCCCCGGTCCGCGATGGACAATCAATAGGGCGGAATTAGCCGGCAACGCTGCAACGGCCGCGAGTTCTTCTGGGAGTAAAACTGGAGAGTTTTGAGAGACGATGTCGCTAGCGAATCTAGCGGTGTCCTCACTGCCTGATTCCCTGGACATTTAGCCTCCCCTAGAGACTAAATGTTAGGGGATGAACGCCTCTCAAGGGAAATCAATTGTCGAAGTTGA
Organism: Aquiluna sp.; assembly: GCA_049457355.1. Taxonomy (GTDB): domain Bacteria; phylum Actinomycetota; class Actinomycetes; order Actinomycetales; family Microbacteriaceae; genus Aquiluna. The sequence goes on along the minus strand of JBMUBK010000040.1, from coordinate 2,135 downwards.
GCTAGGTATACAAATCCCGCCACCCAATACAGTCCAATTCCCCAATAAGCAAAGCCCCAGGCAAGCGGGAGAATCACCGCCTCAGCGCTCGGCCACACATCTGCCAGGAGCAGAAGCGGAAGCGCATAGAGAAGCGCAAAGGTCGCAGCTTTACCCAGGAAATGGACCGGAAGCGGACCATAGCCATGGGATGCCGAAATTGGATAACCAATCAGCAATAGCACATCCCTTGCGACAATCACTATTGCGAGCCATGCAGGAATGATCTCATTCACAGTCAGCCCGATCAGAGTCGCAAGAATGAAGAGCCTGTCGGCAGAAGGGTCCAATACTTTGCCCAAGGAGGTTATCTGGTTGAACTTCCTGGCGATAAAGCCGTCCAGCCAGTCGGTGAAGCTCGCGAACATAAGCACCAGGAAGGCAATTAGAAACTGGTCAGCGATCAACAGCCACAAAAACACCGGCACTAGGAGGAGCCTGAGAATGCTGAGCATGTTTGGGACGCTCTTGAGCTCCTGACTTAGCTGCATAGCCAGATTCTAACTAAACAACCCCGGCTCGCCTGAGAACCTCAGTCACGTTCGCGTATTCATTGAATGCGTACAAGTGGACAGCGTCAATGTCGGCATCAGCAAGCTCTCTCACCAGCGAGGCTGCCCAACTAATGCCAACTTCTCGTCTTGAGGCAGCATCCTCCGCCTGCCCAAGTCTTTGCGCCAGCTCCTCAGGCTTGCGCTCCCCCGTGAGCTCAAGCACCCGAGAGAGCCTGTTGGGCGAGACAATCGGCATGATGCCTGGAATTAGGTCCATTGTCACTCCCCTGCTCCTCGCCAGAGAGACAAAATTTAGGTAGTCCTCGGCAAAGAAAAAGAGTTGCGTGATTGCGAAGCTCGCACCCGCCTCTTGTTTAGCGAGCAAAGCCGCGATATCCGAGCGATCATTGCCTGACTCTGGGTGCCCATTTGGAAAGGCGGCTACAGCAGTAATTCCTTGCCTGTCGGCCCTCGCCTCTCCAATGAGCTTGACCAGCTGGTCTGCCCTTGAGAGGGTTCCCGGTGGCATGTGGGTCTGACCCTCAGGCAAGTCTCCCCTGAGTGCAAGAAAGTCACTAATCCCTTCGCCTAAGAACTCGCCAACCAACTCCTTGGCATCTGCCTCTGTTGTCCCGACGCAGGTTAAGTGTGCAAGAGGAGACGCGGTTGAATTGTCCCGAATAAACTTCAAAACGCTCAAGGAATCTCTTGTGCTGGAACCACCAGCGCCAAAGGTAACTGAAATGAATTTTGGGTCTAGTTCAGTTAGCCGAAGAATTGCCTCGTGAAGCTTGGGCGTATCTTCTTCTTTGCGTGGAGGATAGACCTCAAATGAAATTTGCACTTTGGCGAGCCTTCCGCTTGGTTGACACCTGCGGGGCTCCGAACTAGGCGACGGCTAAATATTACCCCACGCTACAGCTACAGTTATGGCATGGAAATCACTGTTGCCGACCATCCACTAATTGCCCATAAGGTGACTCTCCTCAGAGACGTAAACACATCAAGCAGCCAATTCAGGCAGTTAGTAGAGGAACTTGTCACGCTTCTGACTTTCGAGGCAACCAAGTCTCTTGCAATAGAGAACGTCGAGGTCACAACGCCCCTCACAACAACAACTGGAGTGAGGTTGGCGAAGCCAACCCCGCTTATCATTCCAATCCTGAGGGCTGGGCTAGGGATGCTTTCCGGAATCACGAAGCTTTTGCCGGATGCGGAGGTTGGCTTTCTTGGCATCAAGCGCAACGAAGAAACTCTTCAGCCCGAGACCTATGCAAACAGGCTTCCCGATGATCTCTCTGGACGTCAAGTAATACTCATTGACCCAATGTTGGCAACGGGCGGAACGCTAAATGACTCAATCGACTACGCGTTCGAACGTGGAGCAAAGAGCGCTATCTGCATTTGTTTGCTAGGTGCCCCAGAGGGGGTTGAAGCCGTGAGCAGCCATGTAATTGCACGTTGGCCTGATAGGACTGTAAGCATTCACCTGGCAGCACTCGATGAGAAACTCAACGATGTTGGCTACATAGTCCCTGGCCTCGGTGATGCTGGTGACCGCCTCTATGGCAATTCGTCCGACTGATAGTCGGGCTGGCGGGA
>JBMUBK010000039.1:0-10527 GCA_049457355.1 Aquiluna sp. | reverse complement strand
ACTTGGCGCAATTGGTAGCGCACCGCTCTTGTAAAGCGGGGGTTACGGGTTCGAGTCCCGTAGTCGGCTCTCTGAGGAAGCTTGTTTCCCCGCTAAGGGTTGTGAAACCTGTGAAGCAAATAGATATCAGCCGCAATCCACTTGACCTCATTGAAAAAGAGTTCGCTGGGCTCTATTCGGGTGAGCCTGGATTGAGCAGCATTCCAGGCGGTCAGAGTGCGGCAGATAAGGCCCTCGAAGATCTAGACATCAGTGGCTACGCCGCAAACAGGTCTGAGGTTTTACCTAAAAGCGCGCGTGGAGCGACCGTGCTCTCGCCATACATTCGGCACAACCTAATCACCCTCAAGCAGGCCTTTGATGCAGTTTCAAAGGCACCTTTCAAGGATCGCGAGAAGTTTCGAGACGAGCTCTATTGGCAGGAGTATGCAAGGCACCTCTATGCAAGGGTGGGAACCGAACTATTTCAGAACCTGAGATTTGAAGTTGATTGGCAATCTGAGGGAGATGGCTGGAACAGGGAGATGGCCTGCGTTGATGAGGTCGTCGAAGAACTTGAACAGGATGGTTGGCTGGTCAACCAAACCAGGATGTGGCTGGCATCTCATTGGACGGTGAGAAACGGCGTTGGTTGGCTAAGCGGACAGGAGCGCATGCACCGCGAACTCATTGACGGCTCGAGAGCCGCTAACCTGCTGGGCTGGCAATGGACAGTCGGAGCGGGGACTGGCAAGCCCTACGGCTTTGCGCGCTGGCAGGTGGAAAAACGCGCTCCCGGTATTTGCTCAGGCTGCAAACTCAAAAACGCTTGTCCTATTCAGGAGTTTCCTGCGGAGACGCAGCCTAGACAGTTAGAGCCCAATCCGCTTCTGAATCGCGATCCAGACCCAAGGAGGACCGCTGGCCCTCTAACTCCCGTGAAGCTGAGGGAACCGAATGTGGTTTTGTTGACCATTGATTCCCTTGGAGATGCCGATCCAGCTCTGAGTGCAAACCCAGAATTGCCAGCTGCATTTGTTTTCAACGAGAAAGCCCTGGGGAAGCTGCAGCTAAGTTCCCGAAGAATTGGCTTTTATTTGCAGACCCTTGCAGACCTGGCCCAGCGCAAGGAACTAAGCGTCTACATCGGTGATCCAGTGGCCTTTGCAAATTCGAATGAGGTTGCAGTTACCTACGCACCGGTTCCCTCGTTTAGAAAGTTCCAGAAGCTAGCCCAGGTGCATCCATACCCGTGGCTGGCAGTTCCGCAGGCGGGGACGGTGCGCAGCTATACCGCCTGGCGAAAGGGCCTTGGCGGCTAGTTTGCCTTGAAGGTAATGCTCACCGAGTTGATGCAGTAGCGATCTCCAGTTGGAGTTTGGGGCGCATCATCAAAGACATGTCCTAGGTGAGAGCCGCACTTCGAGCAGCGGACCTCTGTTCGCAGCATGCCGTGGGAGCGGTCTTCGATGTATTCGATGGCCTCATTGCCCTGGGGCTTGTAGAAGCTAGGCCAGCCGCAGTGGGAGTCAAACTTGGTGTCGGACTCAAATAAAAACGCATCGCAGCCTCGGCAGTGGTAGCTCCCTGAACGCTTCTCCTCCAGAAGCTCTCCGGTGTAGGCACGCTCGGTGCCGGCCATTCTCAGCACGTGATACTCGAAATCACTGAGCTCTTGGCGCCACTGCTCGTCGGTTTTGAATACTTCGTACTTCATTTTTTCGCTGTCCATGCTCTATGTAACCTTCGAATAACTACTTTCATTGCAAGGCACTTCCCAGTTAGGCTGTGCGTGTCGAGTTTTAACCAAGGTTGAGCCCGATGCACGGGTGACTTACACACGTGGAATGAGCATCAGGAGCAACAATGGCACAAGGAACCGTTAAGTGGTTCAACTCTGAGAAGGGTTTTGGTTTCATCACTCAGGACGACGGCCCAGACGTCTTCGTCCACTTCTCAGCAATTCAGACCGACGGATACCGCGAACTCAAAGAGGAACAGCGGGTCGAATTCGAGGTCAAGACCGGTGACAAAGGCCTTCAGGCCGAGAACGTAACAGTCCTCTAAAACCCATTTGGCTGAAGGGCGTGTAAAAACACGCCCTTCTTCCGCTTGCACTCTGGGCCCGAGAGTGCTAAAACTTTAGTTAGCACTCTCACATCGTGAGTGCTAATCCAAGTCTTAGTGCAAACGGGAGAAACCCAAATGGCAAAACTTATTCACTTCGATGAAGAGGCACGTCGTGGCCTCGAGCGCGGCCTCAACATTCTGGCCGACACCGTCAAGGTAACCCTTGGACCTCGCGGTCGCAATGTGGTGCTCGAGAAGAAGTGGGGCGCACCCACCATCACCAACGACGGCGTTTCCATCGCCAAGGAGATCGAGCTCTCCGACCCATTCGAGAAGATTGGTGCCGAGCTCGTCAAGGAAGTAGCAAAAAAGACCGACGACGTAGCTGGTGATGGAACCACCACCGCAACCGTCCTAGCCCAGGCGCTAGTCAAGGAAGGTCTCCGTAACGTAGCCGCAGGTGCTGACCCAATCAGCCTCAAGCGCGGCATCGACAAGGCGTCTGACGCCGTCATCCAGGCCCTATTGAAGATGGCCGTCCCAGTTGAGACCAAGGAGCAGATTGCTGCCACCGCGTCAATCTCTGCTGGAGACAGCGCAATCGGTGAGATCATCGCCGAGGCAATCGACAAGGTTGGCAAAGAGGGCGTAGTTACCGTCGAGGAGTCAAACACCTTTGGTATTCAGCTTGAGCTGACCGAGGGTATGCGCTTCGACAAGGGCTATGTCTCCGCCTACATGGTTACCGACCCAGACCGTCAGGAAGCCGTCCTCGAGGACGCCTACGTTCTAATCGCGAACAGCAAGATCTCCAACATGAAGGATCTGCTGCCAATCGTTGACAAGGTCATGCAGGCTGGCAAGCCACTTCTGATCATCGCCGAGGACATCGAGGGTGAAGCCCTTGCAACTCTGGTTGTGAACAAGATTCGCGGCATTTTCAAGTCCGTAGCCGTAAAGGCTCCAGGATTTGGTGACCGTCGCAAGGCAATGCTTCAGGACATCGCAATCCTCACCGGCGGTCAGGTAATCGCCGAAGAGGTTGGCCTCAAGCTCGAGAACACCGAGCTAGCAATGCTGGGTAAGGCTCGCAAGGTAGTAATCACCAAGGACGAGACCACCATCGTTGAGGGCGCCGGTGACGGTGACCAGATTAAGGGTCGTGTTGAGCAGATTCGTCGCGAGATCGAGAACACCGACAGCGACTACGACCGCGAGAAGCTGCAGGAGCGCCTAGCCAAGCTGGCCGGCGGTGTTGCAGTTATCAAGGCTGGTGCAGCGACTGAGGTCGAGCTCAAGGAGCGTAAGCACCGCATTGAGGACGCTGTTCGCAACGCAAAGGCTGCAGTTGAGGAGGGCATTGTTGCCGGTGGTGGTGTAGCACTGCTGCAGGCTGGCAAGGTCGCCTTCGCAGGTCTCAAGCTCAAGGGCGACGAGGCAACCGGTGCTCAGATTGTCGCAGCATCTATCTCCGCTCCGCTGAAGCAGATCGCGTTCAACGCAGGTCTGGAGCCAGGCGTAATTGCTGAGAAGGTCGCAAACCTTCCTGACGGTGAGGGCCTAAACGCCGCAACCGGTGAGTATGTAAACATGCTCAAGGAGGGCATCAACGACCCAGTGAAGGTGACTCGCAGTGCGCTGCAGAATGCGGCATCAATTGCAGGTCTGTTCCTAACCACTGAGGCTGTTGTGGCTGAGAAGCCAGAGCCAGCAGCTCCAATGCCTGCAGATCCAAGCGCGGGTATGGACTTCTAAAAAAGTTCCCAAAGAGATTCGGGGTGGCAATTGCCACCCCGTTTCTCATTTAAGCGAGCTACCGACCAAGCTCAACTACGAAGGTTGCTCCGCCGCCTAGGGTGTCCTCGACCCAGATCTTGCCCTCGTGGGCCTGGACTATGGACTTGGCAATCGCGAGCCCGAGGCCGGAACCTCCGGTCTCACGGTTGCGTGAGTTGTCAGCGCGGTAGAAGCGGTCAAAGACCTTCTCCTTCATTGAGTCGTCAATGCCCTCGCCGCGATCTACTACCTTCAGGATGACCTTCTCATCTTCGACATTTATCTCGAGCGTGACCTCAGTGGACTCTGGCGCAAAGCGTGACGCATTTGCCAAGAGGTTTGTCAGCACCTGCTTGATGCGGTCATCGTCCAGGGAGAGAACGACGCTCTCCTCCTTGGTCGCCAGGCGGAAGCTGACCTTCTGGTTCGTGACAGCGACATCCTTGATGCTCTGTCTCGCGATCTCGATGAGGTCGCAGTCTTGACGCTTTAGGTTTTCGAGCTCGTCCATGCGGGTGAGGGTGAGTAGCGACTCAACCAGACCGGACATTCTTACCGCCTCGCTCTCGATGCGGCTCATCGCCTCCGTTAGGTCCTTTTTGTTCTTTATCGCGCCCATGCGGTAGAGCTCTGCATAGCCGCGGACAGTTACCAGGGGAGTGCGGAGCTCGTGGCTGGCATCGGATACAAACCGACGCATCTGCTCTAAAGTCTTGTCTTTGCCCTTGACCGCACCCTCGATGGAGTCAAGCATCGAGTTCAGCGCTCTATTGAGCCTTCCAATCTCTGTTTTGCCATGGCGTTGGACGAGTCTTGACGAGAATTTACCGCTCTGCACCGCCTCGGCTGTGCGCTCAACTTCTTTTAGCGGCCTCAGGGCTCCGGTGATGGTTAGCCAGATGCTCAGGCCCGAGAGAACGAGCAGGAAGATACCGAACCTGCCCCCAATTACTCCATACTCCGCAATGATCTGCCGGTTTGTGTTTGTCGGCAGCGCAACGACCACCGAGCCATTAGCTCTCAGCAGCGGCTGGGCAATCATGCGCCAGTCTCTGTCTGGGCCATTGGGGTCTTCTACCTCTGCATCGAATGGAACACCACCGGTTTCCATTACAGCCTCGATATCCAGGCTCGATAGGTTCGGAACAGTCCTGTTGCCGCCGGTTGATGAGACCAGCCCAAGGAACTGATTGCCGTCGGCATCCAAGATGGCGATGTAGTAGTCGCTGGGAAGAGCGGGGAGGGTTAGGTCTCCGGTTGCAACTCTTATCTCAATTCGAAGCGGATTCTCTTCACGAAGCTGGTTTGCTGTCGCAACCAGGAGGTTGTCAGTGTTTTGCTGCAGATACGTGCTCAGCAGAGCAACGGTTCCCGCACTCGAGACGCTTAGCAGTAGGCCAATAAGCCCAACACTGAGTGTGGTGAGCTTTGCCCTAAGGGAGACGCGCTCCCAGGCTGCTAAGACCCTGTTTTTCAAGGGCTACGCCTTGGGGCTCTTGATCATGTAGCCGACACCGCGCTTGGTGATAATCAGTGGCTCGGTTGAAATTGGGTCCAGCTTCTTCCGCAGGTATGAGACGTAGCTTTCGACGATGCCCATCTCTCCATTGAAGTCATACTCCCAAACATGGTCAAGGATCTGAGCCTTGGTTAGTACTCGGTTTGGATTGCTTGCCAGGTAGCGAAGCAGCTGATACTCGGTGGGGGAGAGCTCAACTACTGTGCCATTTACTGTGACCTCGTGAGCGTCCTCATTGATCTCTAGCTCGCCGACCTTGATGTGTGATGGGCTTGAGCCGTCCTTACCGGTCCTGCGCATAATTGCGCTGATGCGAGCCATGATCTCGTCCAAGCTGAATGGCTTTGTGACGTAGTCATCACCGCCAACCGTGAGTCCAGCGATTTTGTCCTCGGTGTCGTCTCGTGCCGTGAGAAAAAGAATCGGGACATCAATACCCATACCGCGAATTTTCTTGGTGACTCCAAAGCCAGAGATGTCTGGCAGCATCACGTCGAGCAAGACTATGTCTGGCTGGGTGTCGACAATCTTAGAGATCGCGTCCGTGCCATTTGGGCTGGTCGCAACCTGGTGACCGGCGAATCTCAAGCTTGCCGAGAGCAGGTCACGAATGTTTGGTTCATCATCTACAACTAATACCCTGAGAGTTTCCATACTGAGAATTGTGCTCTGGTTTTCTGGAAGTTTTCTGGGAGTTAGCTGGACTAAATCGAGTCGCTGTCGAGAATCTCGTAGGAGTAGCCCTGCTCGGCTAGGAACCGCTGCCGATTTTGGGCAAAGTCCTGCTCCAACGTGTCTCGGGCAATGAGGGTATAGAACTGAGCGGTGCGGCCATCCTGCTTGGGCCTAAGCAGTCTGCCGAGTCGCTGAGCCTCCTCCTGTCGCGATCCAAAAGCGCCAGAAATCTGGATAGCAACAGATGCCTCCGGCAGATCAACCGAGAAGTTTGCAACCTTGCTCACCACCAGCGCGGTTAGCTTTCCGCTCCGGAAGTCTTTGTAGAGCTGCTCGCGCTCATCCACTGGAGTCTGACCGGTCAGCTTTGGAATGTTGAGTAATTCCGCCACCTCATCAATCTGGTCGAGGTATTGACCAATTATTAGGGTCGGCTCACCGGCATGCTTGGCCAGAATCTTCTTCATCAGCGGAATCTTTGCCTTTGCGGTCGCTGCAATTCGAAAACGGGCGTCGCCATCGGCAATGGCGTATTCCATCCGCTCTTCATCGGGAAGTTCAACCCTCACCTCAAAACACTCGGCAGGGGCTATGTAGCCCTGGGCCTCGATGTCTTTCCAGGGGGCATCGAAACGCTTAGGTCCGATGAGCGAGAACACATCCGACTCCCTGCCGTCCTCACGAACCAGGGTCGCTGTTAGGCCAAGTCTTCTCCTGGCCTGAAGGTCTGCTGTCATCTTGAAAATAGGTGCGGGTAGTAGGTGGACCTCGTCGTAGATGATCAGACCCCAGTCCCTGGCATCGAGCAGCGCTAGGTGGGCGAACTCGCCCTTTCGCTTAGTGGTGAGTATTTGGTAGGTCGCGATCGTTACCGGAGCCAGCTCCTTGGAGGACCCGGAGTACTCCGCAATGTCTTCCTCTTTGAGTGAGGTGCGGGCAAGTAACTCATCTCGCCACTGCCTCGCTGCAACTGTGTTGGTGACGAGTATCAAGGTGTTGCGCTGCAGCTCGGCCATGGTTGCTGCACCCACCAGGGTCTTACCCGCCCCACATGGCAGCACGACCACTCCCGAGCCACCTGCTTGAAACTTCGCTACCGCCTGCTTTTGATAATCCCTCAGATCCCAATCGGAGTTATCCAGTGAGATTTCAAAAGGCGTCCCTGGAGTGAATCCTGCATTGTCCTCAGCTGGCCAGCCCAGCTTCAGAAGCTGCTGCTTGAGTTGGCCTCTGGCCCAAGGCTGAATTCGGAAACCTGAGTCGACCCTGCCCTCTAGGAGCTCGGCCACCTTCTTGTTGCTAGAGACCTCGGCCATAACCGCATCGGAGTCCGAAACGAGAATTAGGCCCTGATCGTCCCGGGTGATGACGAGCTTTCCGAAGCGGTCAATTGTCGAGCGAATCTCACTGACCACTGAGCCGGGAAGTTCGAATTTTGACCAGCGAGTCAGGGAGTCAATGATGAAGTCTGCATCGTGACCTGCGGCGCGAGCATTCCAAAGCCCGAGCCGGGTGATGCGGTAGGTGTGGATATGTTCGGGAGCCCGCTCCAGCTCCGCAAAGATTGCAAGTTCATGCCTTGCATCTGAAGCGTCGGGGTGGCCAGTCTCAAGCAGCACGGTCCTATCGGACTGAACAATTAGGGGGCCGGAAGACATCGTTTAAGCCTAACTGAGCACCACGGACTTGATTCTTGAGACCGGGAGGGTGCGCTCGGCCTGACGCTCTTCATCGCGTCCTCTGAGCCTTCCTGCACCAAGTCCCAACGGGGTCAGCAAGAAATTCTCCTCACTGCCATTAGGAAGCTCAATCGAAAGCTGCACCTTCAATTTGTTCTTAAGCGCAAACTCCAATTGCCTAAGCACATCCGATGGGTCCGCTGCTGTCTTTTCTCCGCTGAGAAGGTTTTTCGCCCGAGCCTCGAGCTCATCGTCGCTCTGGACTTCGAGGGTGAGGCTAGCTGTGAAACGCGGTGACAGGATTTTGCCTTTGTCGTCGATCATTACGGCTGCATATCCTGCGTCCCTGAGGGAGAAGTAGCTCAGCTCAACTGAGCTGGGGCTCTTCAGTGCCCCCGAAGAGCCAGTAAGACTTAGGTGATTGAGCGCACGCTCGTTCTTTATCTGGGTCAGCAAAATCTCGTCTGCAGCAGCGATTATCGTGCTGTCGCCTGATCTGGAGATTTTAAGCTTTCCAAACTTCTGCTCAACTGATGACAAGAGGTATTCAACGGGCTGGGGCAGCTTGTTGCCACTTAGACCCTCAAGCGTCTTTCTGACGTCCTTCAGGCTGCCGCCTGTTTCGAGGTGGTGGGAGAGGGATAAGGCGCTGAGCCGAAACCTGGATGCAAGACCGAGGTCCTCGCTGTCAGCAAAAGAGTCGAGTTGTTTGTGCAGCTTGGTCGTCAATGGTGATGGGCACACTATTGAAAGATCACCCTGGACAATTAGCCGCTCTTCTGCCGCGGGAAGGTTCTTTGCGATCTCTTTTGCCGCGGCACTTGGCCCCAGAGTTATTGGCTTCAGGGCAAGACCCTGATTCATCAGACCCAGCGTTGCGCCGAACTCCAAGGACTTGAGGTTGACTGTGATCATGAGCGGAAACGCCTCCAGGAGCTGCTCGAGAATCGCACCCTCAGTCAACTTCAGCTTCGGTAGGTCCCAGATGCGGTCGATTAGCTGACCAAGTGCCTGCTCACGAGTCATCCCAAGCCACTTTTGTCCAAGCTCGGTGGTGACCCAACGACCGTGGTGTTCGGCAACATGGCCTGCAAGCATGGCAAGTCGGAACCTTAGCTGCACATCCTTGCTTTGCCACTTGAGCTTTTCGCCAATCAGCTTTGCATCCTGCGCCCTAAGTCCTGTCTTCATGACATCAAACCAGTGCTGCTCAAGCGCGAAGTGAATTTCCGTGAGGCAGAGCATGGTCTCGTAGGCGGAGAGGTTTCCGCCTTCGGTATCCAACCTCGGCCTCTTGCCCGGCTCGATTCTCTCGAGGGCCTCTATAGCCTCTGGGTAGGGCTTACTGTCAGCGAGAAAGCTCGCCTGCAATTGCCTGGAGCTCTTTCCAGCTGCAAGCATTTCGAGGTCTTTTGCAGGAAGCTTTCGGATGCGAGACTCGATTTCTCTTCCGGTTAGTAGCAGCCTGCTCAAATCAAAGAGATCCTTACAGCCAGCTGAGTTACCGACCATCTGCGAGAGAACTACTTGAAGCTGATTTGTTGAGTGCTCCCGGAGCACTCCGGCGAGGCTAAGTATTGAGCTCAATTAGTCCCTGGCCTCGCGTGAGCGGCGGATGATTGCCGCAACGAGCATCGAGATGATGATCAAAAAACCCACGGGTAAACCGATAAGTGGCAGCTGAGCCAAAATCACAGGGAGGTTGTCAACTCCAAGAAAAACCATCAGGAGCGTGGTGAGCAGAGAAAGTATGGAAAGCCCTATGACGCCGACGGCCATGCCCCCGAGCACCTGCTCGAGCCTTCGAGGATTGTTGTTTTTGGCCATCAGACAAGCCTAAGCCTTTCGGCTACACTTGCCTCCGTTCAGTTGAAAGTGGGAAAGATGCCAACAGGCAAGGTCAAGTTCTTTGACGACGACAAGGGCTTTGGGTTCATCGCAGGCGACGATGGTTCTGAAGTGTTCCTGCACGCCTCTGCGCTCCCTCAGGGCAGCGCCACCATCCGTCCCGGAACTCGGGTCGAATACGGCATAGCCGACGGCCGCAAAGGCGCCCAGGCTCTCTCGCTTCGAATTTTGGAGGTTCCGACCCTTTCTCCGGTTGGTCGCAAGCCGGCCGAAGACCTAGCGGTCATCACAGAGGATCTAATTGGCCTTTTGGATCAGATGGGTGGAAACCTGAAGCGTGGCAAGTATCCGGAGGCAGCCCACGGACGCAAGGTAGCGCAGCTACTGAGACGGGTGGCAGATGAGCTCGAAGGCTAGCAAGCTCGTCGATCAGGCAACCGGTGCCCTACAGGAGTTTTCTGAGGGCTCCTTTGGCAAACTCATCTCCGAGGTCGAGGAGACCAAGGGAGTCGTAGAGGTTCGCTTCGAATCAACCGCAAAGGGCTATACCGGCTGGCACTGGATAGTGACTCTCACACAGCCCGATAAGCGCAAGGCCGCAACCGTGGCGGAGATAAACATGATTGCCGGTCCAGACGCTCAGCTGGCCCCGGAGTGGGTGCCCTGGTCAGAGAGGCTCAAAGAGTTCAGGCGCCAGCTAAGGGAAGAGGGTCGGGCAAAGACCGATGCCGAGGCAGACGCGCTGATAAACGAAATGGGGTCAGTTGTTTCTGACCATGAGGTAGGCGACGCCACCGAGCAGAATTCCAACGATGGCGGTGTGGAGCCACCAAAGAAGACCCGCGTCCGCAAGCGACTGGTAAAACGCGAGCAGAACAACGAGGACAATGACCCAGACGCCGGTGCCGACGAAGACAACTAGCTTCTGGTTGACCTTCACCGGCTCGGGATCGGGCTTGCGCTCAACGTGACGGACAAATA
>JBMUBK010000038.1:0-10819 GCA_049457355.1 Aquiluna sp. | reverse complement strand
GTCCAGCGATTGGATGTTGGCACCTCGGGACTGATGGTTCTTGCCAAAGGCGAGCGTGCCTATTCGGTGTTGAAGCAGGCGTTTCGGGATCGCACACCAAAAAAGACCTACCATGCCCTGGTTCAAGGGCATCCAGACCCAGCATCGGGAACAATCGATACCCCAATCGCTCGTTCCCAAAAGCACGACTACAAGTTCACTATTTCCCAGACTGGAAAGCCTGCCGTTACCCACTACCAAGTAAAAGAAATGCTTCCCTCGGCAGCGCTAGTTGAGGTTGGTTTGGAGACGGGCCGCACTCATCAGATTAGGGTTCACTTCTCACACTTCCGGCACCCACTGGTTGGTGACCCGCTCTACGGTTCCGACCCAAAACTTGCTGCCAAGCTGGAACTTGATCGCCAGTGGTTGCATGCGATGAAGCTTGGCTTTACCCACCCAATAAGTGGCGAGTGGGTGGAATTTACCTCCGATTACCCCAGCGATTTGGAAATCGCCCTAGGAAGGCTGCGGGATGTCGGATTTCGGCTTTAGCATTGTCACCTGCAAGTAGGAGGTGCTTTGGTGGCAGATAAGTCTTTCGTCCACCTGCACAACCACACTGAGTTCTCGATGCTTGATGGTGCCGCTCGAATCAAGCCCCTAGTTGAAAAAGCAAGCGAACTCGGCATGCCCGCAATCGCGATGACCGACCATGGCAATACCCATGGGGCCTATGAGTTTTGGAAGCAGGCCACAGCCGCCGGCATAAAGCCAATCATCGGCATGGAGGCCTATTTGGCCCCAGGCTCAAGGCTTGAAAAGACAAAGGTGCGCTGGGCTGATGGTGGCGATGATGATGTTTCTGGCGGAGGCGCCTTTAGCCACCTGACCATGTGGGCCACCGACAACGCATCAATGAACAACCTCTTCAAGCTCAGCTCGGAGGCCTACCTCTCGGGCTACTACTTCAAGCCCAGGATTGACAGAGAGCTTCTAGGCCAATACGGCAAGGGCCTGATTGGAACCACCGGCTGCCCAGGTGGTGAGGTCCAAACCAGGCTTCGTCTCGGGCAGTACGACGAGGCGCTAAAGACAGCGGCCGAGTTCCGAGACATATTTGGCAAAGAGAATTACTTCGTTGAGGTGATGGACCACGCTCTTGAGATCGAGAAGAGAGTACGCGATGACCTGTTGAGACTTGCAAAGGACTTAGGCCTCCCGCTTGTGGGCACCAACGATCTTCACTATGTCCACAAGGAGGACTCGGTCGCCCACGAGGCCTTGCTTTGTGTGCAGACGGGCACCAACCTCGACGACCCGAAGAGATTCAAATTTGAGTCTCAGGAGTTCTATCTCAAAAGCGCCAGTGAGATGCGAAGTCTTTTCTCGGAGATCCCCGAGGCCGCAGACAACACACTGCTGATAGCGGAGCGCTGCGAGGTCAACTTTGAAAAGCAAGACCTGATGCCGCGTTTTCCGGTTCCAGAGGGCGGCACAGAGGCCGAGTGGTTCGAAAAAGAGGTTTGGCGTGGCATGGAGCGCCGCTACCCAGAGGGGTTTTCCGACCGCCATCGCGAGCAGGCTGCCTACGAGATCGAGGTCATCGTCAAGATGGGCTTCCCCGGTTACTTCCTCGTGGTCTCGGACTTCATCCGTTGGGCGAGAGAGCAGGGAATCCGGGTGGGTCCTGGACGAGGCTCCGCGGCAGGATCAATAGTTTCCTATGCCATGGGCATCACAGAGCTAGACCCATTGGCTCACGACCTAATCTTTGAGCGCTTTTTGAATCCGGAACGTCTTTCGATGCCGGATATTGATGTTGATTTCGATGACCGCAGACGTCCTGAGGTTATTCGCTATGTCACTGAGAAATATGGTGCCGACCGGGTTGCCCAGATTGTCACCTTTGGAACTATCAAGGCGAAGCAGGCTCTCAAAGACGCAGCGCGAGTGCTCGCCAAGCCCTACTCGGTGGGGGAGAAGCTCACCAAAGCAATGCCTCCCATGGTTCTTGGGCGCGATGTGAGTCTTGACGATGTCACCAACAAAGAGTCTGAGCGCTACCCAGAGGCGGCTGAGTTCAGGGAGCTTATTGAAAACGATGAGGACAGCAAGCAAGTCTTTGAGCTTGCCCAGGGACTCGAGTCGCTGAAGCGGCAGTGGGGTGTTCACGCAGCCGGAGTGATCATGTCTGCCAAGCCCTTGATGGATGTCATCCCCATCATGAAGCGCGAGGAGGACGGGGCCATAATCACCCAGTTTGATCAGCCTCCGTGCGAGGAACTCGGGCTTCTGAAGATGGACTTCTTGGGGCTTAGAAACCTCACCGTTATCGATGACACACTTGCAAATATCGAACTCAACCGGGGAGAGAAGGTTGTTCTCGAAGAGCTGGACTTAGACCAGGACGAAAAGGCCTACCAACTTCTCTCGCGGGGAGACACCTTAGGTGTGTTCCAGCTGGATGGCACGAACATGCGCTCGCTGCTGAGAATGCTGAAGCCATCTGAGTTTGAACACATCTCCGCTGTTATCGCCCTTTACCGCCCAGGACCCATGGGAATGAACTCCCACACAAACTACGCCCAGCGAAAAAATGGCCAGCAGCAATCAGAGGGAGTTCACCCAGAGCTTCTAGAGCCGCTGAGTGAGATTCTTGATCCGACCTACGGCCTGATTGTCTATCAGGAGCAGGTAATGGCTGCAGCTCAGAAGGTGGCCGGCTACACCCTGGGGCAAGCAGACCTGCTTCGAAGAGCAATGGGTAAGAAAAAGCCGGAGGAGCTAGCAAAGCAGTTCGAGCTCTTCTCGGAGGGCATGAGGAAAAACGGCTATTCAGATCAAGCGGTGAAGGCTCTTTGGGACACGTTGCTACCTTTTGCTGACTACGCCTTCAACAAGGCCCATTCGGCGGGCTATGGAGTACTGAGCTATTGGACCGCCTACCTCAAGGCCAACTTCCCGGCAGAGTTCATGGCGGCTCTGCTGACCAGTGTCGGCGACTCCAAGGACAAGCTCGGTGTCTACCTAAACGAGTGTCGGAAGATGGGGATTCAGGTTCTGCCCCCGGATGTCAACGAGTCGATCGGAACCTTCGCGGCGGTCGGAGATGACATCAGGTTTGGCCTAGGAGCGGTCAGGAACGTAGGCAAGAACGTTGTGGAGAGCATCATCGAGGCAAGGGAGCAGGAGCGCTTTAGCTCATTCCAGGACTTCTTGACCAGGGTCAGCGCTCAGGCCAGCACGAAGCGGGTAGTCGAGTCGCTGATCAAGGCTGGAGCTTTTGACTCCCTCGGCCACACCAGACGTTCGCTCATTGCAATTCACGAGGAGGCGATTGAGACCTCGGCAATGCTAAAACGGCAGGCTGCCAGTGGTCAGGTGGACCTCTTTGGCGGCCTCATGGACGAAGACCCCGCAACCATCGAGATTCCAAAGCTTCCCGAGTGGACCAAGAGGGATTTGCTCGCAAACGAGCGGGAGATGCTGGGACTCTATGTCTCCGATCACCCTCTTGCGGGCATGGAGGCCGAGCTGATGCGTTATTCAGACATGGGCAGTGCTGCTCTTCGGGACAGCGAAATCGCCGATGGCGAGACGGTAACTGTGGCAGGGCTGATAACCCAGGTCCAACACAAGATTGCCCGCTCCTCTGGAAATCAATACGCCCAGCTGACCCTAGAAGATTTCTCTGGCGAGATACCTGTGATGTTTATGGGCAAGACATACCTTCAGCATCGCGACAGCCTCGTTCCCGACAGCACGGTTACTATCCGGGGAAGAGTTTCTAGGCGTGACGATGGTGTCACTCTGCAGGGCTTTTCGATCGAGAAGCTTGAGTCAGGTCGTGAGCTTGGGGGAGTGCTGCAACTTCACCTAACTGATGCCAGCGCCACTAGAGAGAGCCTTACTCAGCTGGCCGAGATCCTGGAGGCCCATCCGGGTCCGGTAGAGGTCCAGGTAAAGCTGGTTTCGAACGGCCAAACCAGTCACTTCATGCTCCCACAGCGAGTTGCGGTTGGGCATGACCTGTTTGGCGAGTTAAAGGCCCTATTGGGTCCTGAGGCGGTTAGCTAGTCGTTATCGGCCAGTTTGTTGCCAATGGCGTGATAAGCCCTCTGGAAGTAGACCAGTGGCTGCTCAGGGGTGCGCATAACTGAAGCCGTTAGCGCATCGATAATTACGACAGCATTACTCTCAATCTCGTATTTTTCTCGGATCTTTCCGATCAGCACCGATGATGCCTGGGGGATGATTGGAAGACCCTCGGGGCCGTCTATTTCGTCGCCGACAAACCTTCCCGCCTTATCTCCCGCAAAGCGCTGGGCAAGGTGCAGGGACTCGCTGTCTAGGGTGTGGAGGGCAACAAAGCGACCGGGCAGCAAGTGAGGATAGCTAGACGAGCCCTGGGCAACGTTCAGCGACACCAGAGGCGGGTTGGAGCCAAGTGAGGTAGCGCTTGAGGCGGTGAATCCAATTGGATTCCCATCGAGGTCCAGTGCCGTGATTACAGAGATTCCGGAGGCGTGATTTCGAAATGCTGCCCTGAGAGCATCGGAGCCGGAGAGGTCAAAGGCTGGAGAGTTATTTGTCATTTCTTAGATAAGGTTAGGGCATCTTCTAACGGCCAAGAGGTTTTCTGCGATGCGATCATTTGTCTGGGATGGCGAAATTACAGCCCAGCGGGTCCGTGAATTGATTCCCAGGGCAGCAGTTTCCATCGATTCTGTCGCCCCGAGCGTCCAAAAGCTGATTTCAGAGGTTCAAAAAGAGGGAGCCTCCGCTCTTGCCCGTCACGCTCAAGAATTCGACGGGGTGGTGCCAAATTCGTTTCGGGTCCCTAGTGATGCCATCAAGGCCAGCGAGGCTAACCTTCCCGAAGGGCTCAGAGCAGCAATTACCGAATCAATTGCTCGGGTGAGGAAAGTTTCCCAGTCAACCTTGCCTAAGGCCGATTCTCTTGAGGTGAGTGTCGGGGGAGCGGTGGAGACGAGATTCGTGCCCGTGGACTCGGTTGGGCTCTATGTGCCAGGAGGTAAGGCTGTTTACCCATCCAGCACAGTCATGAACGTCGTCCCGGCTCAAGTCGCTGGGGTTCCAAGAATCGCTGTTTCTTCTCCTGCTCAAAAAGATAACGACGGCCTTCCCTCAACTGTGGTGTTGGCGACCTGTTCCCTGCTCGGAATTGATGAGGTTTATTCAATCGGTGGTGCGAGTGCGATTGCCGCTTTCGCTTTTGGGGTTCCTGAGATTGGCATGGAGCCGGTTCGGATGGTTACCGGTCCCGGGAACATCTATGTGGCCGCCGCTAAGCGTCAACTTCGCAGCCAAATTGCAATTGACTCGGAGGCCGGTCCTACAGAAATCTTGATAATTGCCGACGAGAGCGCGAACCCTGCGTTCGTTGCCGCCGATCTGATTTCCCAGGCTGAACACGACGAAAATGCCGCAAGCGTGCTTTTGACCACCTCACAGCCCCTAATTGACCAAGTTCTAGCCGAACTTGATCGGCAGGGGTCTAAAACTGCAAACAGTAATCGGGTGGCAAGTGCACTTAGTGGTAGCCAGTCTGCCGCGGTATTGGTGGAGAGCATCGATCAGGCCATCGACATTGCAAACGAGTACGCGACCGAGCACCTAGAGATACAAACTGCTGATCCCGTTTCTGTCTCTAAGAAAATCACCAATGCCGGAGCAATATTTCTTGGAAACCACACGCCAGTAAGCCTTGGCGACTACCTCGCTGGCTCCAATCACGTCCTACCCACAGGAGAGCAGGCAAAGTTTGCATCTGGGTTGTCTGTTATGAGCTTCCTCAGAAGCCAGCAGGTCGTGAACTACAGCCAGGCAGCGCTCAAAGAGGTGGCTAGCAAGCTGCAGGTGTTTGCCGAGGCAGAGGGGCTACCAGCCCACTCTGAGGCAGTTCAGATTAGATTTGAGGACTGATGTATTGCCCATTTTGTCGCCATGCTGATTCTCGAGTCATCGACTCGAGAACCTCCGATGACGGCTCCGCCATCAGGCGCAGAAGGCAGTGTCCGCAGTGCCAAAAGCGCTTCACAACCATAGAGACCGCAAGCCTCATGGTGACAAAGCGCTCTGGGGTGACCGAGCCTTTCTCAAGAGACAAGATCATTTCCGGCGTCCGGAAAGCCTGCCAGGGACGCCCAGTTACCGATGCTGACCTGGCGCTCTTGGCTCAACAGGTGGAGGAGACCCTCAGGGCTACCGGTGCTGCAAGCATTGAGGCCCAGGACATTGGGCTTGCAATCCTTGACCCACTTCGAAACCTTGACCATGTTGCCTACATGAGATTTGCCAGTGTCTATCAGGCTTGGGACTCTCTCGACGACTTCCAGGCTGCCATCGAAGATCTCAACAGCTGATGTATCGGTTTCTTTTCAATGTTTTCCTGAGGCGACTGGACCCTGAATTTGCCCACCACCTGGGTGCCTGGACCCTCAAAGCAATGTTTGCGCTTCGGCTCATCCGGCCTTCAGCTGGCCAAGAGGTTGTTGTGGCAGGCATCAAATTTCCAAATCGCATCGGCATGGCCGCAGGCTTCGACAAAGATGCGAAGCTGGTGCGTCAGCTGCACGCTTTGGGCTTTGGACACGTCGAGATTGGCACTGTTACGGCCCAGGCTCAGCCCGGTAATCCTCGCCCAAGACTCTTTCGAATCCCTAAGCACAGGGCGCTTATCAATCGCATGGGTTTCAACAACGAAGGTGCTGACGCTATTGCCGCAAGGCTTGCTGCGCTGCGCGCTTCTGGAGCGAAACTGCCCGTAATTGGCGTCAACATTGGCAAGACAAAGGTTGTGGAACTAGGAGATGCTGCAGCCGACTACCGCTACAGCGCAGAGAAGCTAGCCCCGTACGCGGACTATCTAGCAGTGAATGTTTCAAGCCCTAATACCCCCGGTCTTCGAGAGCTTCAGCAGATAGCCTCGTTGAAACCAATTTTGGAAGCTGTGGTTGAACACAGCGGCGGAAAGCCTGTGTTTGTAAAGATTGCCCCGGATGTAACTAACGAGGAGGCCATTGAGATTGCGCAGCTCTCGAAAGAACTTGGGCTTGCAGGGGTTATCGCAGCTAACACGACAATTTCTCGAGACGGCATTGACTCCCAAATAGCCAAGGAGCCAGGGGGTCTTAGTGGACCGGTCTTGGCCGCACGCTCGAAAGAACTTCTCAAGGTGCTGAGAAGCAAACTACCCAAAGAAATGGCGATTATTTCAGTGGGCGGAATTGAGACTGCCGCAGACGTCCAAGGGCGTCTGGAGCTTGGTGCTGACCTGGTTCAGGGCTACACCGGTTTTGTCTATTTCGGCCCATTCTGGGCCAAGTCCCTTACGCGGGCCTAGTCTCAGGACTCAGCGTTAGCTCTGGGTCAGTAACGATCGAGTCTCCCAGGATTTCATCAACCTTCTTCATGATCTCCTTTGGAATCTCAACACCAGCGGCAGCGACGTTGCTCGCAATCTGCTCAGGCTTCGAGGCACCAACGATTGCAGCTGAGACGTTTGAGTTCTGAAGCACCCAGGCGATCGCAAATTGAGCCATGTCAAGCCCGACCTCTTGAGCAAGGGGAGCAAGTTGCTGGACCTTGGTCAGAATTTCGTCTGTCATGAACTTCTGAATGAACTGACCGACTTCCTCGTTGGCTGCTCGCGAGTCAGCCGGCGCTGGCTGACCAGGTAGGTATTTGCCACTGAGCACACCCTGTGCCATCGGTGACCAGACAATTTGACCAAGCCCGAGTTTTTCAGAGGTGGGAACCACCTTCTTTTCGATTACCCTCCAGAGCATCGAATACTGAGGCTGGTTTGAAATCAGGCGGATACCCAGGTCAGTGGCGAGTTTGTGCCCTTCACGAATCTGGTCGGCATTCCACTCCGAGACTCCGATGTACATAACCTTGCCCTGGTGCACCAGGTCAGCGAAGGCCTGCATGGTTTCTTCCAAGGGTGTCTCATAGTCGAAGCGGTGAGCTTGGTAAAGCTCGACGTAGTCGGTCTGGAGTCGTCTGAGAGAGCCGTGGAGGGACTCGAAAATGTGCTTCCGAGAAAGCCCGACATCGTTTGGACCTTTGTCAGCAACTGGCCAATAGACCTTTGTGAAGATCTCGATTCCCTCGCGCCTCTGGCCCTTGAGGGCGTCTCCCAGAACAACCTCAGCGGCTTGGTTGGCGTAGGCATCGGCTGTGTCGTAGGTGGTGATGCCGGCATCCAGTGCTGCATGAACAGTCTTGATTGCCTGGTCGTCTTTGACCTGTGAGGCGTGAGTAAGCCAGTTACCGTAGATGATCTCCGAAACCTTTAGCCCAGAGTTGCCTAAGTACCTAAATTCCATTTCAGCTTTCCTTTTCTAAACGTCGAGTTTTTGAAATCTTGCGACCTGAGGTTTGGGGATTCTCAGCGCACGCATCTGGATCGAGCGCATAGCTGCGTACCAAGCGATGCCACCCTCGAGCCTGTCCTCGCCAAACTTCTTAGCCACCTTCTTCTTTGCCGCTCTTCCAACAAAGGTTGCATCGATGGCAACAATGCCGAATAGTCCCCACATTCCAAACAGAGCAATTACCTGCAGGACAAAGGAGTCGATGAAAGTCAGGAGAACCACGGCAAAGAGCATTGGCAGGACTAGTTCGCCGGCTGTGAAGCGGGTGTCCACGACGTCTCTGGCAAACCTGCGCTGCGGGCCCTTGTCACGGGCGGTGAGGTAGCGCTCATCGCCGGCCATCATTCCCTCGCGGGCTCTTTGGCGCTCAACCCTGAGTTTTTCCTTGTCAGCCTGCCTTGCTTCCTTGCTGCGGTCGCCTACCAGAGGCTTTTTACGCATCTGCTCCTGCTGCTTGCGAGCAGGTGTTGGTCGACCCTTGCCTTTTTTCTCACTGGCTTCTTCAGACATCTGCACCTTTCAGAGTGTGCCACTAGATTACTGGCATGTCATTTGCTGAGATTTCTAAAGACAAGTCAATCATCGATAACGCATCCAAGTTCGTGGATTCCTCATTTGATGAGGCGGTTGAGAAACTCACTGGACTGGTGAGGATTCCGGGCATCGCCTGGCCCTCATTTGACCCGGGGGAGCTTCAAAGGTCTGCTGAGGCGGTCAAGAGTGAATTCGAGCAACTCGGTTTCTTTGACTTTGTAGAGATCCGCAGTGCACCCAGGCCAGATGGCACTCAAGGCGCGCCTGCAGTATTGGCTAGGCGGGCGGGTAGCGCGGATGCGCCACATGTTCTGCTCTATGCACACCACGATGTTCAACCTCCTGGCGACAGAGAGCTTTGGAAAACCGAGCCATTTGAGGCTACCCGGGTGGGGGAGAGGCTCTTTGGAAGGGGAGCATCTGATGACAAGGCGGGGATCATCACGCACATTTTTGCCCTAAAGGCACTCTCTGAGCTTTCAGGGGACCTCCGCCTCGGAGTGACCGTTTTTATTGAGGGAGAAGAGGAGGCAGGCTCAGAGTCCTTCCTCAATTTTCTGAAGGAGAACCAAAAAGATCTTGAAGCGGATCTAATCATCGTTGCAGACAGCGGCAATTGGAGTACCGAGGTTCCTTCCTTGACCGCGAGCCTCAGGGGAGTGGTTTCGCAAACCTTCACCGTGAAGACCTTGGATCATGCTCTTCACTCTGGAATGTATGGCGGCCCCCTACCTGATGCCATGACGGCGATGATTAAGCTGCTTGCGTCATTGACCGATGATGCTGGAGATGTGGCAATCAGCGGCCTGGTTTCCGACGAGACAAATGGCCCCGAGGTTTCACTCGAGCAACTTCGAGAAGAGTCGGGATTGCTGACAGGAGTCGACAGGATGGGAACCAAGCCGATAACCCAGCAGATCTGGGGTGAACCTGCGGTAACAGTCATTGGCTTTGATGCCCCAAGCGTTGCGGTTTCCTCCAACACTGCGTTGCCTGAGATCACAGCGAGAGTTTCACTAAGGCTCGCACCAAGCGAAGACCCTGAGCGCGGCCTAGAGCTTTTGAAGGAGCATCTAACAAACCACGCACCGTTTGGAGCCGAGGTTTCATTTGGAGCCCACGAGATGGGCCCTGGGTACTTTGCGAATCAAGGCTGGGCCTCAAAGCTTGGACATGAGATTTTGAGTGAGGTATGGCCAAAGCCAAGCGTTGACATTGGGGTCGGGGGCTCAATCCCGTTTATTTCCCACTTCGCAGCCTTATTTCCAGATGCAGAAATCCTGGTAACCGGAGTAGAGGAGCCAGATTCCAGGGCTCACAGTCCCAACGAGTCTCAGCACCTACCCACCCTGAAGCGAGCAATGACAGCCGAGGCGGCACTGCTGATGCATGGGAACAAGATGGCGAGAAAGTAGTTAAACTTGAGTATCGGAGGAAAACAATGACAGACGTTATGACTCATGGAGTAAAGCTCACAGAGACTGCTGTAGGCAAGGTGAAGGCCCTGCTCGAGTCCGAGGGACGCGATGATCTGAGACTCCGAGTATCAGTGCAGCCGGGCGGATGTTCGGGCCTGATTTATCAGCTTTTCTTCGACGAGCAGCTCGAGGAAGAGGATGCGGTCGTTGACTTTGCAGGTGTTGAGGTAGTTGTCGACATGATGAGCGTGCCCTACCTAGACGGTGCCGAGATCGATTTTGAGGACACAATTCAGAAGCAGGGATTCACAATTGACAACCCAAATGCCTCAGGATCCTGCGCCTGTGGAGATTCCTTCTCCTAAACCCTTCAAATGGCCAACTTGGCCGGCGGATTCGGGGTAAACTTAGAGTCATCCGCAGCGATTTGAAGGGTATTTCTGTGACTAAGAAGCTTGGACGCCTAGCCTTTGCAGGAATCAG
>JBMUBK010000037.1:0-11009 GCA_049457355.1 Aquiluna sp. | reverse complement strand
CTTGATACCCGATCGATCCTGAAACCCGCTCCATCATCTGACACGGTGAACCTTAGGCCTCCATTTTGAAGCGCCTCTAGAGTGAGTCTTATCTCCTTGGCCTTTGAGTGCTGGATGGCATTGTCTATTGCCTGCAGGCTGGCCTCCGTGAGGGCTTGTGCGGCCTCGGGATTTAGCTTTGCTGCACTGGCCCCACTGCTCTGAGTCTGTACTCGCGCATCCAGCTTGCCGGCGGCACTCTCGAGAGCCTTGAATAAACCAAGTGAGGTCACCTCGGTTTCTGAGGTGTCCTGCTCCCTGGCTTCAAGCAGAGCCGTGATTGCATTTGTCGCACTCTTGGCCGCATCCTCTTGGGCCGCTCGGGAGTCGGCTCGTGCAGCAAGAATTAGTGTGTGGAGCACTTGGTCGTGGACCAATGCATCCAGTCGCTGTCGCTCCCGCTCAACCGCATCAGTTTTGGCTTGAGTAAGCGCGCTCTTGATGGCATCGGAATTGGCTTTGTCAACTGCTGCAAATCCATCGCGAACTAACGCGACAAGCCCAATGATTGCCAGGCTAAAAACCACAAGGTAGGAACCATCGAGCAGCGCTTCCAGCTCCCCGGCCAAGACCGGACTCTGAAGACTTACCCATACCCAACTACCCGAGGCGAGAGGTAGGTACCAAAGCCAAACCTTTCGCGAATGAGAAGTCGCCACAAGGATCATTGCCATGCCCACACTCCACCAAACCCAGGGACGCTCAAACCCGCTCTCGTGAAAATCAGAGTCGTGAGTTAGTGGCACCAGCCAAATTGCCACAAGAACCGCAAGCCCGTGCACCAGACCCCAGGGTCGAGAGCGATCAAAGAGGACCGCTGAGACTATAAAGGCTGCAGCGCTCAGAATGACTATCGCTAGAACCAGGTCACTTCTTGGGTTTGTGAAGCCGGACTGACCTATCGCGTTTGCCACCACTTCAATGCCCGAGACAAAGAGGGCGGCAGATGAGATTCGGCGAATCCACGTCTCGAGACGGTTACTAGCTATGGATGCCAGCGGTTTCACTAAAGCAGGTCCCCCGAGATCAAGCCGTCTTCAACCGCGCGCTTGAACAGGTCGACTTTTGTGGCGGCCTCCCTGCCAAGCCTGGCGTATTTGACCCGCACCCGATCGATGTGCTCCTTAGCCGAGCTGGGCTTTATCTGTAGTTGATAGGCAACCTGCTTGAGGCTCATGCCCGAAGCGTAGAGCGAGAGCACCTCAGTTTCGCGGGCTGAGAGGTTTGCCTCCTTAAAGAGACTGTCAGCATCAATGGTGGCGCTGGTTTCTGCATTATTCAGAATTGCTCCATCGGCAGCGAGCCGAATGGCCTCCATCAAGTCCTCGACCGGTTGAGACTTGGGGACGATCGCCGTCGCGCCAGCCCTGACCGCTGCCCGCATCAGGTTGGGCTTATCCGCGATTGAGAAGATTAGGACGGCGGCACCGGTCTCGACAATTCGTTCAACGTTTTCTGCAACCAGTGAGCCATCAGCAAGGCTGAGGTCGGTAACCACCACCTGGCACTCGCGAGAGCCAATCTGCTCCAGAAGCTCAGAAACGGTTGGTGCAGAACCAATTAGGTCAAAATCATTTTTCTCGCAGGCTGCTGCGAATCCGAGGCGAACCGCCTCGTGGTCGTCAACAATCGCAACCTGGACGCTCATGTTCTTAGATTACTGAGCCTAAGTGTCGCCAAAGTTTCGAAGTGGTGGGTGTGGGGGAAGATATCGAAGGCCTCGAGAGATTCCAGCTCATATCCTGCCTCTCTAAGCAGCCCAATATCCCGGGCCAGGGACACCGGATCACAGGCCACATAAATAATGTGCTTTGCCTTTAGCCGAACCAGTTGATTGATCACCTTGGTCGCCGCTCCCGAGCGAGGAGGGTCTAGGACAACTGTGGCTATCTCTTTTTCCCTGGAGCGAAGGTAGACAAGGACATCAGATTTCTCAAAACTGAGATTCTTCATCCCTTTAGCGGAGCTCTTGCCCGACTGGACAGCAGCCTCTGCGAGCTCAACGGCATGAACATTTGATTCCGGAAAACGCGCTGCGATATTTGCGGCGAACAACCCGGCGCCCGCATAGAGATCAAGAACCTCAGAGCCAGGTTCGACTTCACCCAGGTGTGCAAGAACGCCATCGAGTAGGACCTTGGGGGCGAGTGCGTGGGCCTGCCAAAAGACCCCTGGCTTGAGATCGAAGACTCGGCCGCCAACTACCTCGGTAACAAACTTTGACCCGCCGATTTCCCCGTCGATAGACCACTGCAGGGAGTCTGGTGAGGAGGCGATAAAAATCTTCTTCTTACCTGGAAATCGCTTATTGTGCAGTCCGAGCTCATTGATCTCCTGGTTTGCAAGGGGCAACGAGGTAACTGGGATTACATCATTAGAACGAGATCCCTTCACGCCAACGGTGCCGTCGGGAGCGACATGGAGCTGAACTCTGGTTCGGTAGCCAAGCCCGTCTGACTCGTCGACAGCTGCAACCTTAGGAGAAAGGTCTAGTCCTGCCATGCGTGAGAGAGCCTCGGAAAGAATCTCTGACTTGATGCGCCGCTGCTCTCCAAGTTCGATGTGCCCGAAGTCAGCACCACCAGCTCCCAAAGTCGCCTCTTGCCAAAAATGCTCCCTGCGGTGTTCGCTGGGTTCCAGAACCCTGGTGACCCGCGCTCTAAGGAAGCTCTTGGCCTCCTCGGTTATCTCCACCTCAACAAGTTCGCCAGGTAGTGCCCCTTCAACGAGAACCACCTTGCCCTCCGGCCTTGCAACAAAGACGCCGCCATGTGCGGCCTTTTCGATTCGGAGAGTTATGGTCACCGGCTAAGTGTTCCACAGCTAGCCTTGAACTGTGCCACTAATAACCCTTGCCTCTACCTCCTCTGGAAGAAAAAAGCTCCTCGAGGACGCGGGCATCGACTTTCTCACACTTGCTCCTGGCGTCGACGAGGAGGCTCTTGTTGAACTGGAGAAGCCCGCAGGTGTTTGCGAGATGACCTTGCTACTAGCAAGTGCGAAGGCGATCGCGGGAGCTAAGAGCGCGACCACGAGACTTGTGCTCGGTTGCGACAGCGCACTCGAATTTGAGGGTCAGAATCTTGGTAAACCACTGACAAAGGACCTCGCCACAACGCGCTGGAAAGAAATGCGAGGAAAGTCTGGCTATCTCCATTCCGGCCACCACCTGATCGACACAGAGAGTGGAGAGTCCAGATCGGTCTGTTCCAAGACCTTGGTCTTCTTCGCTGATCTCAGCGATAGCGAAATCAACGCTTACGTCGAAAGCGGTGAGCCGCTCAATGTTGCCGGAAGTTTCACTATTGATGGACGAGGTGGGCCCTTTATCGAGCGCATTGAAGGTGACTACCACACAGTGGTAGGGCTCTCCCTGGTTGAGCTACGCAAGATGCTCGGAGAGCTTGGTCACGATATCACTAGCCTCTGGAGATAAACGCAACAAAACCCCAATTTTTTTGTTGAGTAGTCATAAAACCAAGCTGGAAAGTGGCAATAAGCTATCCGATTATGGCTCAGAAGCGGATAACCAAAGTCCTCATCGCCAACCGAGGTGAGATTGCTGTCAGGGTAATCCGAGCGGCCAAGGACAGCGGTATTTCGACCGTTGCTGTCTATGCAGATTCCGATCGCGACAGTCAACATGCCAAGCTAGCCGATGAGGCATACGCCCTGCAGGGTGAAACCGCCGCGGAGACCTATCTTGTAATCGAAAAACTCCTCAGTATCGCCTCGCGATCAGGGGCCGATGCTGTGCATCCGGGATACGGATTCCTCTCCGAGAACGCCGATTTTGCCAGAGCAGTGCTTGCGGCAGGGCTTAGCTGGATTGGGCCAAGCCCAGAGGCGATAGAGCAGCTCGGTGACAAGGTTTCGGCTCGAAAAGTTGCCCAGAAAGTTGGTGCGCCGCTCGCCCCTGGAACCATCAACCCAGTCTCAGATGTCTCCGAGGTTCAGTCATTTGTGAAGGAGCACGGTCTCCCTGTTGCCATCAAGGCGGCCTATGGCGGTGGTGGTCGAGGCATCAAGATCGTTCGCGAAGAAAGCGAGATTAGCGAGGCTTTCGAGTCGGCTACCAGAGAGGCAGTGGCGGCTTTCGGGCGCGGGGAATGCTTCATTGAAAAGTATCTGGACAAGCCCCGTCACGTTGAGACCCAGTGTCTTGCCGACACCCACGGCAATGTCGTGGTGGTTTCGACCAGGGACTGCTCTCTTCAACGCAGACATCAAAAACTCATTGAAGAGGCTCCGGCGCCGTTTCTCTCAAAGGAGCAAGAGAGAGAGCTCTACGAGTCATCCAAGGCAATTCTCAAAGAGGTCGGCTATGTCGGTGCTGGCACCTGCGAGTTCCTTATTTCCGATGACGGGACCATCTCCTTTTTGGAGGTAAACACCAGACTCCAGGTTGAGCACCCGGTCTCGGAGGAGGTAACCGGTATTGACCTGGTGCGCCAGCAGTTCAGAATTGCTCAAGGTGAGGCCCTCGGCTTTGATGACCCAGAGATTAGAGGCCACTCATTCGAGTTCAGGATCAACGGTGAGGATCCTGGCAAGAACTTCCTGCCCTCTCCTGGACCAGTTCACCAGTTCTTGGCTCCATCAGGTCCCGGGGTTCGAGTTGACTCTGGAGTGGTCTCCGGAGACAGGGTCTCCGGCAACTTTGACTCGATGATGGCCAAGCTAATTGTTACCGGCAGTAGCCGCGAGGAAGCACTTGAGCGATCCCGCAGAGCTCTGGCTGAGATGCAAGTCAACGGCCTGCCAACTGTTCTCCCCTTCCACCGCCTGATGGTGGATCACCCTGCCTTCACCGCCCAAGACGGTTTCAAAGTGTTCACTAGGTGGATCGAGACCGAGTGGGATAACCCGATTGAGCCATGGACGGGTCAGGCAGAGCCTGAGATGGCAGCAGAACCAAGACGAGAAATTGTTGTTGAGGTTTCAGGAAAGCGCCTTGAGGTGAGCGTCCCAAAGCGACTGCTGGTTGGAGAAATTGGCTCCCCCGAGGGGCACGCACCAAGACGCAAAAAAGGAGCTGAGACCTCCTCCCGCACCGGCGCGAAAGGTGACTCGCTGGTAGCCCCCATGCAGGCGACAGTCGTGAAGCTCGCTGCAACCGAGGGTCAGAAGGTTGAGCAGGGGGATCTAGTCGTAGTTCTAGAGGCCATGAAGATGGAGCAGCCGCTAGCGGCTCACAAGTCCGGAACAATAAAGAACATTGGAGTCACTGCTGGGGCGACGATCTCCGCAGGGACGCGGATTCTCGACATTCTCTAGTCGATAGCTGGGTGAAGCTCGCTGGCAGCCTCTGCAATGGAGCCCGATAGCGACGGGTAGACGGTATAGGTCTTGGCAAGCTGGTCAACCGTGAGCCTGTTCTCGATTGCCACCGCAATTGGGTAGATCAGGTCGGATGCCCTTGGGGCAACCACAACACCACCGATGACCGTGCCACTTCCCACTGACGCAAACAACTTTATGAAGCCCTCGGAGATCCCCTCCATTTTTGCCCTGGGGTTAGTCTCAAGCTCAATTGTCGCTACCTCACCACGGACCAAACCGTCCTTGATCTCCTGCTCAGACCAACCAACCGAGGCAATTTCCGGGGAGGTAAAGACGTTTGATGCGACATTCCTTAGTCTGGTTGGCGTGGCGACGTCACCGAGAGTGTGATAGACCGCAGTCCTGCCCATCATCGCTGAGACAGAAGCCAGTGGCATTGATGTGGAGCAGTCGCCAATTGCGTAGACGTTTGCTCTTGAGGTCCTAGCCACCTTATTCACAACCACGTGGCCGGTGTCGTTTAGAACTATGCCTGCCTCTTCTAGATTCAAGCCCTGGGTGTTTGGGATCGCCCCGACCGCCATTAGGCAGTGCGATCCTGTCAGGGTGGTGCCGTCGGCAAGCTCCACCTCAACCGCTTGACCTGTGTTCTTGACACTCTTTGCGCGGGCGTTCCTAAGCAGGTTCATTCCGCCAGTGGTGAAGACCTTTTCAATTAGCTCGGCTGCATCAGAATCGTTTCCTGGCAGCACTTTGTCTCTTGATGAAACCAGGGTTACCTTTGATCCCAGCTGCAGGTATGCGGAGGCAAACTCTGCTCCTGTTACGCCAGATCCGACCACGATCATGTGCTCAGGTAGCTCCTCAAGATTGTAGAGCTGCTTCCAATTTAGAATTCTCTCGCCGTCAGTCCTTGCATCGGGAAGCTCCCTGGGGGAAGCTCCTACCGCCACGATGATTGTCTTGGCCTCGATGCGTTCGCTCTCGCCACCAGCCGAAGGCTCGACCACCACGTGATGGTTACCGTCTAGGTGTCCCCTGCCGTCAATAATGCGTACCCCATCCTCGACAAGTGCCTCTCGCATGTCCTGAGATTGGTCCTGGGCGAGAGCGAGAAGTCTTTGGTTCAGAGTTTTTAGGTCTACCTCGACGTGCGGGTTAACCCGCTTTCCTTCGACCGAGAATTCAAGTCCCAGACTCTGGGCCACGGCTACGCGCTGCGCTGCCTCCGCGGTTGCAATCAAAGTCTTTGAGGGGACGACGTCTGTGAGGACAGCATTACCGCCAACGCCTCGCTCCTCGATGAGGATGACCTCTGCATCGAGTTGGGCTGCGGTGCGAGCGGCCTCGTAGCCTCCTGGGCCACCACCAATAATTACGACGCGATGCTTTGACCCAAGTTTGTTTACCACCGCACCATTGTCCCGCAATTTTGGCTGGCGCCAGCACAACTAGACTTGAAAGTTATGGTTCATCCACTCAATGTCGAGGGCGTAGACCCTTTTGAATTTGCCCAGCGGGCAGCAGACCAAATAGCGCAGAAGACCTCGGTTGAGCACCACGACATCGCTCTGACCCTCGGGTCTGGTTGGTCGAAAGCCGCCGATCTCATCGGCGAAACCATCGCCGAAATTCCAGCTAACGACATCGCCGGCTTCCACAAGCCTGCCGTTGCCGGCCACATCGGCACAATTCGCTCCATCAAGCTCCCCAGCGGGAAGCACGCGCTAATCATTGGTGCCAGAACCCACTTCTATGAAAACCACGGTGTAAGAGCAGTGGTGCACTCCGTAAGAACCGCCGCCAAAACCGGTGCAAAGATCATGGTGCTCACCAATGGTGCCGGGGGCATCCGTCCTGAGTGGGACGGTGGAGCAGCGGTGTTAATCTCCGACCACATCAACCTCACAGCCTCTAGCCCGCTCGAGGGTGCGAACTTTGTCGACCTCACGGACCTCTACTCCTCGAGGCTTCGAGGGCTCGCCAAAGAGGTCGATGGCACGCTCGACGAGGGCGTTTATGTCCAGTTCCGTGGCCCCCACTACGAAACTCCCGCAGAGGTCCAAATGGCCAAGAAAATGGGCGGCGACATCGTGGGTATGTCAACAGCTCTCGAGGCAATAGCTGCCAGAGAGTCAGGCATGGAGGTCCTTGGTATGTCGCTGATTACAAACCTCGCAGCCGGTGTCCAGAAGACTCCTTTGAGTCACGAAGAGGTCATTGCCGCTGGTAAAGCGGCAGAGGCGAAAATCTCCAAACTGCTAGCAGAGATAGTCACCAAGCTCTAAATGAATCATCTCGAAGCCGCAAGGTCTTGGCTGGCTCAGGATCCCGACCCCAAAACACGGGCTGAGCTCGAAGACCTCATTACTAAGCAGAACCTTGCTGAGTTGGAAAACAGGTTCTCCACCACCTTGCAGTTTGGAACAGCCGGACTCAGAGGGGAGCTTGGGGCTGGCCCAAACCGGATGAACCGTGTCGTGGTGGCAAGAGCTGCAATGGCGATTGCCAAGTTTCTAAAAAACAACTTAGCCACCTATCAAACCAAGGACTCTGAGCTACTAGTCGTGATTGGTTACGACGGCCGAGAGAACTCCGAGGTGTTTGCAAAGGACAGTGCCGGAATCATTTCGGCTCAGGGGATTAGGGTCGTGCTCTTTGACTCCATGGTTCCAACACCTGTCGCTGCGTTCACCGGTAAAAAATTGGGTGCCAGTGCGACCATCATCGTGACCGCAAGCCACAACCCTCCGCGCGATAACGGCTACAAGGTCTACCTCGGCGGCCCCAATGGTGGTTCTCAACTCGTCCCTCCCCAAGATGCCGAGATTGCCAAAGAAATTGCCGAGGTCGCCGAAAGCTTTACCTTCGACGAAATCCCCCAGTTTGGAAACTACGAGCTTGCGGGCAGTAAAGCTATCGACAGCTACATTCAAAGGGCCTCCGAACTGGTTGAAGCGCGCGACGAGCGAAGAAAAAACCTCCGGATCACCCACACTGCTCTTCACGGAGTGGGCTGGAGGGTTGTCAGCGAACTGTTTTCCGGGCTTGGCTTTGAGCTAACTCCAGTTGCCAAGCAGATGGATCCAGACCCAGAGTTTCCAACCGTTAGCTTCCCAAACCCTGAAGAGCCTGGTGCTATGGATCTGGCTTTTGAACACGCAACTGCAACTTCCAGTGAGCTCATCCTTGCCAACGACCCGGACGCTGACCGCCTGGCGGTTGCGGTTCCCGAAGGAGACGGCTGGAGGATGCTTACCGGCGATCAGGTCGGGCTAATTCTTGCTGAGTTGTGCGCAAAAGGCGCAACCGCCGGCAACCTCGCAAACTCAATAGTGTCTGCAGATATTTCCAATCTCGCAAAGTCTCACTCACTTGGCTATCAGCAGACCCTGACCGGTTTCAAGTGGATATCTAAGGTGCCGGATCTCGTCTACGGATATGAGGAAGCCCTCGGCTACTGCGTCGACCCTAAATACACCCCAGACAAAGACGGCATCACTGCAGCCCTTCTTATTGCCCAGCTCGCAGTGGAGCTAAAGGCTCAAGGCTCAAACCTTTCCGAGTATCTTGCTGAACTATTAGACCGCTATGGCCACATCGCAACCTCGCAGGTTTCGATTAGGGTCACAGATCTTTCGGTTATCTCAACGACCATGGCAAACCTCAGGCGACTGCCACCGACGGATTTCTCTGGCTCGCAGCTAGAAACCGAGGACCTTCTAAACGCCGAAAACCCGACTGACGCGTTAGTAATGACAGGCGGCGGAGCAAAGCTGATATTCAGACCGAGTGGAACCGAGCCAAAACTCAAGTGCTATTTGCAATTTCAGGCCGATAGCAGAGCATCGGCTGCCTCTGGTCTCGAAAGGCTTCGAGAGTTCGCTAGCGGCCTTCTTGATGACGCTCAACAAAGCGTTTGATGCTCTCGGGAATCGGCAGAGACTGCGACTCAGCATCTGCCGGAATTACTTCTCCGACCCCTCTGGTTAGAGGCACAATTCCTGCCCAGTAGCCGAGATTCATGTCCTCCTCCGGGTCATCGACCTCGTTCACCGAGATCTTTACGGAGGCCTCGTCCAGCTTCACCGCGACGATGATTGTCGCGGCAGCTTCCTTCTTGGTCATCGGCCTAGCCTCAGCTACGCGGCCAGGGATCAGCGAGTCGCTAATTAGATCCAGGGCTGCAAGTTTTTCATCGTCTTCCAAGAGCCTCGCCGTGCCGAAGATTACGGCGGAGCGATAGTGCATACCTGAGTTGAAGTTACTTCTCGCCACCTTGAGAGCATTTAGCTCCGTGATGCTGACGCAAACGCTTGGATTATCTGCAAGCAGCCGCATTAGCCTGGAACCAGAAGAGCCGTGCAAAAAGAGAGTGTCGTGGTCTCTGCCGTAAGTCATTGGAATGACAAGCGGCATGCCCTCCTCCACAAGCCCAACATGGGCGACGAGGTTTTCGTCGATTATTGAGTGCAGATCTGAGAGCTCGAAGGACGCTTTGTAGGGAAGTCTTTTGAGTTCGGTTCTACTGCTTTGTCCGGGCTGGCTCATCCAAAGATGCTAGCCGACTGAGACGAAAAGCTTCTCTTCCAATTCGGCCAGATCAAAGATGTTCTTCACGACGATTACTTCGCTCGCGACACCGGTTAGGAGATCCGCAACCTCCGGAGTCGCGATGACAACCTGGGCCTCGATCTCGCCGGTTACCACGCTATCCACGGTGACAGCGCGAACCTCGGCCTCAACCTCTAAACGACTGAGCACCTTGTCAACGTTGGCCTTGAGCAAGACGGACGTACCAATCCCTGCTCCGCAAACTGTATAAATAAGCACATCTAATAGAAACACTTAGGCGCGGTTTTTATGCCCGAGCGAAGAAGTTTAAACACATTGTTCATCTTTGCTTTAGGCGCGGGCGAAACCCAATTCGATCATGTCCATGAGTTCCTCGCGCTCTGGAAGACCCTGAAAAGCAGCCTGCGCTGCATTTAGCTGGAACTGCTCCAGGTCTGCGATGGTGTAGCCAAAGGTGTCCACCAGAATCTCAAGTTCCCTTGTAAGGCTCGTGCCGCTCATAAGACGGTTGTCGGTGTTCACCGTCACCTTGAAACCGAGATCGTAGAGAACATCAAATGGGTGGTCCCCCATCGTGTCCCCCATCATTGCAAAAGCGCCGGTCTGAAGGTTTGAAGAGGGAGAGGTCTCGAGAACAATCTCGCGATCGTGGACCCACTGAGCCACGGGCCCCAAAACAACCAGATCGGTGTCGCCCTCAGTGCGCGAGAACATGATGTCCTCAATCAGACGCACACCGTGGCCTAGCCTCAGCGCTCGCCCAGAGACGATTGCGTCTTTGATCGACTCGACCCCGTCAGCCTCACCGGCATGAACAGTCACGGGAAAGAGCTCCGATGCCAGATAGTCAAAAGCCACCTTGTGTCTTGATGGCAGAAAGCCCTTTTCCGCGCCTGCAATGTCAAAGCCGACAACGCCGTTGTTACGGTGTCGCACTGCTAGCTCTGCAATCTCAAGGCCTCGGTCGGCATGTCGCATTGCGGTAACAAGCTGCCCGGTTCGGATGAATCCGCCGCGGTCGCTAATCTCTTCCATTGCCCGTTCGAGACCATCCTGCACAGCCTCGACCGTTTCATCGAGCGAGAGTCCTCCTGCGAGGTGCTGCTCTGGAG
>JBMUBK010000036.1:0-11693 GCA_049457355.1 Aquiluna sp. | reverse complement strand
GTTTGGATGGGCACGTTGCCGTGCGAATGGGCCTCTAGGCCGTGCTGTGCCGCCACTATCCAACAGCCCCTTCCATCTGCATCTCGATGAGCTTGTTTAGCTCCAGGGCGTACTCCATGGGAAGTTCCTTGGCGATTGGCTCGATAAATCCTCGGACAATCATGGCCATGGCCTCATCCTCTTCGATACCCCTGGACTGCAGGTAGAAAAGCTGTTCCGCGCTTATCTGGGAGACAGTTGCCTCGTGACCCATGGAAACGTCATCTTCGCGAATGTCGTTTGCTGGATAGGTGTCCGAGCGTGAAATCGTGTCGACCAAAAGGGCGTCGCAGCGCACGGTGTTGGCTGAGTGATGGGCACCTGGGTTGACCCGAATCTCGCCTCGGTAGGAGGTGCGACCACCACCTCTTGCGATTGACTTGGAGACGATCGAGCTGGTGGTGTAGGGAGCTAGGTGAATCATCTTTGCTCCGGCATCCTGGTGCTGACCCTCGCCCGCAAAAGCCACGGAAAGAGTTTCGCCTCTCGCGTGCTCGCCAGCCAGAATCACCGACGGATACTTCATGGTGACCTTCGATCCGATGTTGCCATCGATCCACTCCATGGTGGCGCCCTCATGGGCAATGGCTCGCTTGGTCACGAGGTTGTAGACATTGTTAGACCAGTTCTGGATTGTGGTGTAGCGAACTCGCGCATTTTTCTTCACGATGATCTCCACAACTGCGCTGTGCAGCGAGTCGGACTGGTAGATCGGAGCGGTGCAACCTTCGATGTAGTGAACATAGGAGTCCTCGTCGGCAATGATGAGCGTCCGCTCAAACTGCCCCATGTTCTCTGTGTTAATTCTGAAGTAGGCCTGCAGCGGAATCTCTACCTTGACGCCCTTGGGAACGTAGACGAAGGATCCACCTGACCAAACAGCGGTGTTGAGCGCGGCAAACTTGTTGTCTCCAGCAGGAATAACGGTGCCGAAGTACTCCTCAAAAATCTCCGGGTGCTCTTTCAAAGCAGTGTCGGTGTCAAGGAAGATGACGCCCTGCTCCTCAAGGTCCTCACGGATTTGGTGGTAGACCACCTCAGACTCGTACTGTGCTGCAACGCCGGCAACCAGACGCTGACGCTCTGCCTCGGGTATTCCGAGTCGTTCGTAGGTGTTACGGATGTCCTCGGGCAAATCTTCCCAGCTCTGCGCCTGACGCTCGGTCGAGCGCACGAAGTACTTGATGTTGTCAAAGTCGATACCGCTGAGGTCTGAACCCCAGGTCGGCATTGGCTTCTTGCCAAAAAAGTCATATCCCTTGAGCCTGCGCTCCAGCATCCACTCAGGCTCCTCCTTGCGCGATGAAATGTCGCGGACCACCTCGTCGTTGATGCCCCTGCGGGCACTTTCCCCTGCAGTGTCGGAGTCGGACCAACCGAACTCGTAGTTACCTAGATCGTCAAGTTCTGGCCGATCGATGATTTTTTCTGACATGAAACCTCCTGGGTTCAATCAATACAACTCGCGCAGAGCCCTGCTATTCCGGAATAAAGCAGAACAGCAGGCTTGTTCTGAGTGAGGTAATAGGCTAAATCAGATAGCTTTCAAAAACTAGTAAGGCATACCTAAGTTGAGCTCAGTTCTGGTACCGGTTAGAAACCTGTGGTTTGAGCGCCTGACCTCACCCAAAAGACTGCGACTCTATGTCTGGCTCTCGCTTGCCACCCAGATCCTGATTGTTGTGACCGGAGGGCTGGTGAGGCTCACTGGATCGGGCCTGGGCTGCCCAACCTGGCCCAAGTGCACAGACGAATCGCTTGTTAGCACCTCCGAAATGGGCATTCACGGCGTCATTGAGTTTGGCAATCGGCTTTTGACCTTTGTGCTCTTGATTGTTGCCCTGCTTACTTTTTCCACGATCATTCGGGCTTTAGAGGACCGAGCTCAGCTCTTGCGCCTGGTCTTCGGCTTCTTTGGTTTCGTGGCGCTTTTTGTCGTTGGGCTTGCGCTCGCAGTGAGGTCGCTAGATGGGCTTTCAATCTCAGTGCTTGCGGCCGCCTCCCTTGGAGGCTTAGCCACTGCGGCCAGCTTCGCGGTAGTGGCGAGAAAAAAGGATCCGAAGGGGTTGACGCTGCCCAGCTTCGGTCTTGGCTTTGGCATTATTTTGCAAGCTGTTGTGGGCGGCATAACTGTGTTGACCGAGCTAAATAGCTGGATCGTGGGCATTCACTTTCTAATCTCGTCACTTTTGATTGCCCTTGCGTCTCTTTTGGTGTTTCGAGCTCTCCCCAAGGCAGCGAGTGAGGTGAGCCCCTCGGCGAGGGCACTGTCTGTTCCCACAATCGTGGTTGGTGCCGTGACAGTCGTGGTTGGAGTGCTGGTCACGGGCGCTGGTCCTCACGCCGGGGATGCTATGACTCCGCGAAACGGCCTAGATCTGGAGATTTGGCAGCACTACCACAGCTACCCGGGCTATTTGATGCTCGGGCTCATTGCCTTGCAGGTTTTCTTGCAGGTTAGGCAGACAGGTTTTTCGATGGCAAACCTTGCTACCAGAACCCTCACACTGCTGTTGCTAGCAACGATTTTGCAGGCTTTGGTTGGCGTTGCACAGGCAAGAATGGGAGTTCCTGAGTACCTTGTTGCCCTTCACATGCTCGGCGCGGCAGTTCTTAGCTCCATGTTGACTTTCCAGTACCTAACGCTTGCGAGGAGCCGGTGAAGACCCTCTTTTGGTTTCGTAGAGACCGGAGAATTCAGGACAATCTCGCACTCAAGGCCGCAGCCGAAGCCTCTAGCGAGCTCCACAGCCTTTTTGTGTTTCCGCAGTGGCTGTCAAATCGCTCAGCGCTAAGGCAACACAGCATCCTTGAATCGGCCAAGAGTCTCGACTCCTCACTTCCTGGCGGCCTGTCTGTAGCCCTGGGTAACTCAGCCCAAGAAATTGCCACTTATTGCAAAGAGCACGAAGTTGAGAAGGTCTTCGCCACACGAAGTTTTGACACTTCAGGAATTGCGGTGCAAGAGGAGGTCCAGGAGGAACTCGCTCAGCTAGGGGTGGAGCTGGCGCTGGTTGATAGTTATTACGCCGTCACTCCCGGGACCATTAGGAAAGACGATGGTTCCCCATTGAAGGTGTACACGCCTTTCTATAAGCGCTGGTACCTAAACGGCTGGGACTCTCCTGCGCATTTAGACACTGCAGGTGTCAACTGGGCACAAGCAAAGAAATCGCAGTGGTTTGAACCAACTGGAAGCGCACCATTTCAGGTGAAGGCGGGAGAGGCTCGCGCACTTGCGACCTTTGAGCGGTTTAGGGAGCGGGTGGATCGCTACCACGAGGATCGGAATAGGTGCGACATCTCTGGAACCTCTCATCTTTCTCACGCTCTTGCCCATGGTGAGATCCACCCAAGGACGCTGCTTGCAGAGCTAGGTAACAGCGAGGGCGAAGAAGTTTTTCGCAAAGAAATAGCCTGGCGTGAGTTTTATGCGGATGTCCTATTCCACAATCCCCATACCCTGCATGACTATCTTGAGCCGCGCTTTGCGAAGATGCGCTTTGACGATCCTGAGGAGCATCCGCAGAAGCTGCAGGCTTGGAAGAGCGGGATGACTGGCTATCCAATTGTTGACGCGGCTATGCGCCAGCTGGTGCAAACCGGCTGGATGCATAACAGGGCACGAATGATCGTGGCGAGTTTCTTGGTCAAAGACCTGCACTTCGAGTGGCAAATCGGCGCTCGCTATTTTGAAGAGCACCTCACAGATCATGACCCTGCTTCAAATTCACACGGCTGGCAGTGGACAGCAGGTTGTGGCACAGACGCCTCCCCCTACTACCGAGTCTTCAATCCGGTGTTGCAAGGCGAGAAGTTTGATCCCAAGGGCGACTACGTCAGGAAGTTTGTTCCTGAGCTGAGGCACATCCAAGATGGCTCTGTACACCAGCCATGGCTCTTGGTGGACGGAAATGCACACGGCTATCCCCCGCCCATTGTCGATCACGCTAAAGAGCGCGATGAATCTCTTGCGAGGCTTGAGGAGATAAAGGTCTAGCTAGAGGTAGATAAGCGGATCGATGGCTATCGCGATGAACAAGACAGTCAGCTGAGTGATGGAGCTGTGAAAAAGCCTCATGGGGTTGGCTGGAATAGAAGTCTTGGCCTCTCGATAGAGCAAGTGAGACTCAACCACGAACCACAGCCCGGAAGCTAGAGCAACAACCGTGTAGATCAGACCCATTTGCGCCACGGGAATTAGCAAGAGCGAGGCTGCTAGGTAGGCCCACGCGTAGAGGATTATTTGCCTGGCAACTACCTGGTTCTTAGCAACTACGGGCAGCATTGGCACCCCCGCACTCTTGTAGTCCTCGAGGTATTTCATCGAGAGTGGCCAATAGTGTGGCGGAGTCCACAAAAACACGATCAGAAATAGGACGAAAGCAGTGAACGAAACCTCACCTGTGACGCTTGCCCAGCCGATCAGAGCGGGCATCGCTCCCGCAGCACCTCCCCAGACAATGTTTTGTGGGGTTCGGCGCTTTAGGCCGAGCGTGTAGACAAAGACGTAGAAGAGAATTGCGGCCAGGCTCAATAGCGCAGACAGCGGATTGACCAACACCGCAAACCAGACAACAGAGATGGCTCCGATAACCCAAGCAAAAACAAGGGCCTCGGTTTTTGTCAGTTCGCCCGTGACTAGAGGCCGGTTCTTGGTGCGACCCATCACCTTGTCTATGTCTGCATCTATGTAGCAGTTGAACGCGTTCGCACTTCCTGCGCTTAGCGCGCCACCAAATAGGACTGCAAGAACTAGCCAGAGATTTGGAAGTCCTCTTTCCGCCAGGACCATCGTCGGAACCGTGGCAATTAGTAGCAGCTCAATGACTCTTGGCTTGGTTAGCGCGAGGTAAGCCGCTAGCTTGCGCGCAAGCGAAACAGAAGTGCGTGAGGGAGCAGACATTTGTTCTAGTCTACGTTGTCCAAGAAGCCGAATCTGGCTCAGGGTATAGACTTTAGGCCTTATTCAAGGCAAAGTCGCCTGGTCTTTTCTCCTGGGTTTTCACCCCCAAATGACGGGATATTCACATTGCTTCAGTGGAACGAAATCGATGACTTAGCAGTCAAAACCGCCAAGGTATTGGCCGCAGATGCGGTCGAGAAGGTTGGCAATGGCCACCCTGGAACCGCAATCAGCCTTGCCCCTGCCGCCTATCTACTTTTTCAAAAGGTAATGCGCCACGACCCAGCTGACGATCGCTGGATCGGTAGGGACCGCTTCATACTCTCAGCAGGACACTCCTCCCTGACTCTCTACAACCAGCTTTTCCTAGGAGGCTTTGGGCTAGAGAAGGAAGATATTGAGTCACTTCGCACCTGGGGCTCTAAGACCCCGGGTCACCCCGAGTTCGGCCACACCAAGGGCGTTGAAATCACCACCGGTCCCCTGGGCCAGGGCCTAGCCTCAGCAACCGGTTTCGCCATGTCCACAAGGTTCGAACGCGAGCTCTTTGACCCAGAGACCACTCCCGGCAACTCTGTCTTTGATCACTTCGTCTATGTCATCGCCGGAGACGGCGACATGATGGAGGGAGTGAGCGGAGAAGCCGGGTCACTTGCAGGTCACCTGGGCCTTGGAAACCTCATCGCGATCTACGACGCCAACCAGATTTCTATCGAGGATGACACAAACATTTCCTTCACCGAGGATGTTGCAGCCCGTTACCGATCATATGGCTGGGAGACCCTAGAGGTCAGCTTCCGAGGAAGCGAGTACAAAGAGGACGTCCACGCTCTCTATGACGCAATCCAAAGAGCCAAGCAGAATACTGAGCAGCCAACTCTTATCACCCTAAGGACCATCATCGGTTGGCCCTCTCCCACCAAGCAGAACACCGGCAAGATTCACGGTTCAAAGCTTGGCGAGGACGAGGTAAAGGGTCTCAAGGAAGCTCTCGGGTTTGATACAGAGCAGTCTTTTGAGGTGAGCACAGAGGTACTGAATCACACCCGTGACCTCGTCAATCGCGCCAAAGCCGATCGCGCAGTCTGGGATCAGGAGTTTGCAAACTGGCAAAAAGCAAACCCTGAGCGCTCGCAACTACTCGAGAGACTTCGCTCGGGAGAGCTGCCCAAAGACATCGCGAAAGCTGTGCCGGTTTTTGAGGCGGGTAACGAGCTTGCAACCAGAGCAGCCTCGGGCAAGGTTCTAAACGCCCTTGCAGCCGAGCTTCCTGAGTTGTGGGGTGGGTCAGCTGATCTAGCAGAGTCCAACAACACCACGATTGAAGGCGCGGGCTCGTTTGTGCCAGCGAAGTGGGATACCGCCCACTGGGATCCAAAAAAGAGCGGTCGTATTCTTCACTTTGGTGTCAGAGAGCACGCGATGGGGTCGATCCTGAATGGCATTACCCTTTCGGGACACTCAAGACCATTTGG
The DNA here is from genome assembly GCA_049457355.1 of Aquiluna sp. GTDB lineage: Bacteria > Actinomycetota > Actinomycetes > Actinomycetales > Microbacteriaceae > Aquiluna. Next base: position 5,273 of record JBMUBK010000036.1, on the reverse strand, counting down.
CGGAACCTTCCTTGTGTTCTCTGACTACATGCGACCCGCCGTGAGACTTGCGGCCCTTATGGGAATTGCTCCAATCTATGTCTGGACCCACGACAGCGTGGCTCTAGGCGAGGACGGTCCAACCCACCAGCCAATTGAGCATCTAACTGCGCTCAGAGCCATTCCAAACCTGGACATCGTCAGGCCGGCCGATGCTAATGAGACTGCACACGCATGGCTAGGAGCACTGAGGAACACCGATAGGCCCGCAGGACTGGTGCTTACCAGGCAGAACGTTCCTGTCCTAGACCGCTCCGCCGGGTTTGGCAGCGCCGAACTAACCGCAAAGGGTGGCTACATCTACCAAGAGGGCTCAAAAGACCCTGAGGTGATTTTGATTGCCACCGGTAGCGAGGTGCAGTTTGCGGTCGAGGCAAGGGCGGAGCTTGAGGCAGAAGGCATATCTACTCGGGTGGTTTCCATGCCTTGCGTCGAGTGGTTCAAGGATCAGCCCCAGAGCTACCGCGAGGAAGTAATTCCTACAAAGGTGAGGGCCAGGGTCTCGGTAGAGGCGGGTCTTACCTCAGGTTGGAGAGAGTTTGTTGGGGACACCGGGGTGTCCGTGGGCATCGACCACTACGGCGCATCAGCCGACTACAAAACCCTCTACAAAGAATTTGGCATTACAACCGAAGCCGTCATTGAGGCAGCCAAGAAGAGTATGGAGCTAAGCGCATGAACGAGAGACTTAGAGACTTAACCGCCGCCGGAGTTTCTGTTTGGCTAGACGATCTCTCCAGAGATCGAATCGAATCCGGAAACCTGCAGGACTTGATTGCCAACTTCTCGGTACGAGGCGTAACTACGAACCCGACCATCTTCGCTCAGGCGCTCTCCTCCCCCAGCTATGCCCCAGCCATTGCAGCCCAGAAGGCTGCAGGGAGCGATGCAACCGGCGCAATCTTCAACATCACAACCGAGGATGTTGCAAACGCCTGTGAGATTTTCCAGGGCGTCTATAGCGAGACCAATGGTGTGGACGGCAGAGTCTCGATTGAAGTTGAACCTGGTCTAGCGCACGATGCTGCTGCGACGATTGCTCAGGCCAAAGAGCTTTACGCAAAGGTTGGCAAAGAGAACGTAATGATCAAGATTCCTGCCACCCTGGAGGGCCTTGAAGCCATAACGGCTGTTACCTCAGCCGGGATCTCGGTGAACGTCACTCTTATCTTCTCGGTCGAGCGCTACCAGGCGGTCATCGATGCCTACATGACCGGCATTGAGCAGGCACTAGCCAATGGCGTTGACATAAGCAAAATTCACTCGGTCGCATCGTTCTTTGTTTCAAGAGTCGACACTGAGGTGGACAAGCGACTTGAGGCAATTGGAAGGGCCGACCTCAAGTCCAAGGCTGCTTTGGCAAATGCAAGGCTGGCCTATGAGCTCTACGAGGCGCAGTTCTCAAGTCCGCGTTGGGCAGAGCTCGCGAGTAAGGGAGCAAGGATTCAGCGACCGCTGATGGCCTCAACCGGAGTCAAGGATCCAAATCTTCCTGACACTCTTTATGTAACCGAGCTGGTAGCAGCGGACGTGGTCAACACGATGCCGGAGAAGACGATGATGGCAACCGCCGACCATGGAGAGATCCCGGGGAACTCGATAGTTCCTAACATCGCGGCCGCAAAGCAAATCATGGATGAACTGGCAGCTGCCGGAATTAACTTTGCACAGGTCACCGAGCTTCTAGAGAGCGAGGGTGTTCAGAAGTTCATTGACTCCTGGCAAGACCTCGTTGACTCTGTGTCTCAAGCCCTGGATAACGCGTAATGCAGCTAACCGTCTCAGAGGATTTTCGACCACTTATTGAGCCTGCTGTAAGGCGTCTCATTGACAACCACATCAGCTCCCGTCTCGCAGAAAAAGACGACACCATCTGGGGAGAAGCCGCCCAGGAAGAGGCAAGTAAGCGTCTTGGTTGGGTCAGTTCAGCAAGTGACTCCGCGGGACTGCTGGGTGAAATCTTTTCGCTGCGGGACTCGCTGCGCGATAAGGGAATAGACAGGGTTGTGCTCTGCGGCATGGGCGGGTCTTCTTTGGCCCCTGAGGTCATCTGCAAAAACGCGGGCGTGGACCTAGTGGTACTCGATTCGACCTCACCCGACCAGGTCGCTGCAGCGCTGGTGCAGCTCGAACGAACCGTAGTCGTGGTCTCTTCAAAGTCCGGATCTACTGTTGAGACCGACAGTCAAAAACGTGCCTTCGAGAGTGCTTTCGCGGCGGCTGGTATCAATGCAGCCGAGCGCATAGTTATCGTCACCGACCCAGGTTCCCCGTTGGATCAGGCATCTCGGGAGGCTGGATACCGGGTGTTCAATGCGGATCCAAACGTTGGTGGACGCTACTCGGCTCTTACAGCATTCGGTCTTGTCCCATCGGGTCTTGCAGGTGCGGACATCTCTCAGCTGCTCGCAAGTGCCGTGTCAGCCAGTTCGGCCTTGCAGTATGACTCTGAGGACAACCCAGCAATCTGGTTGGCCTCGGCAATGGCTGGAGACCCAGCGAGCTGGGACAAGTTCCTCATCGAAAGCGATGTTTATCCCGGCTTCGGCGATTGGGTTGAGCAGCTGGTTGCCGAGAGCACGGGAAAGGAAGACCGCGGAGTCCTTCCGGTTGTTGTAACCAACAGTGCACCAGAGCTTTCTCAAGTCCCTGCGGACACGATCTCGATTCGGGCGCGAAACCTCAGCTCTCACTGCAGCTTTGAGGGTGAGTTGGGCGAGCTCTTTCTATTGTGGGAGTGGGCAACCGCTCTTGCCGGATACCTGCTTGAGATCAACCCATTCGACCAGCCAAACGTAGAGAGCGCGAAGATTGCGGCTAGAGCCCTACTCGATTCACCACAGCAGGCTGCCGAGATCGAGTTTGTTGACCGAGGGATGGCAGTCAGCTCCGCAGGCATTGAGATTGTGGGCCAGACCGTTGAGGCGGCCATAGAGCAGCTCATTGCAATGGCTGGTGATCACAGCTACTTTTCATTTCACGTCTACCTAAACCGCGGCGAATACCCACAGTTTGAGGCTCTCAGGGACATAACTGCCGCTCGAACTAAACGGCCCACGACCTTTGGCTGGGGCCCAAGGTTCCTGCACTCAACGGGCCAGTACCACAAGGGAGGACCGACCCAGGGACTCTTCATCCAGATCACTGGCGAGGCGGGCATGGACCTCGAGATAAAGGACCGGCCATTTACCTTCGGTCAGCTCATTTCAGCCCAGGCTGCCGGGGACGCGAACGTCATAGCAGAGAGCGGTGCACCGGTGGTCTCGATACACCTCTCAGAGCCATTGGGACAACTCGAGCTACTGAAGAAGATCATTGAGTCGTGAGTTCTAACCCCCTGAAGAGCGCCGAGGACATCCGGCTCCAAAAGATTGCAGGCCCATCTGGGCTAATCATGTTTGGAGTTACCGGCGATCTATCTAGGAAAAAGCTTCTCCCAGCTATCTACGATCTTGCTAACCGCGGTCTTTTGCCTCCAGCCTTCTCACTCGTTGGGTTTGCGCGTCGGGACTGGTCCGAGGAGGACTTCGAGAAGGTCGTCTATGAAGCGGTGAAGCAATACTCGAGAACCAGTTGGTCGGAGTCAGTCTGGGAGCAGCTCGTGAAGGGTATTCGGTTTGTGTCGGGTAGGCATGATGACCCCGGGGCCTTTGCCAAGCTCAAAGAAGTCGTTGACGAGTTAGATGCTCAACGTGGCACTGCGGGTAATCACACTTTTTATCTCTCAATTCCCCCTAGAGACTTTCCCCTTGTCCTAGATCAGCTTGAAAAGGCAGGGCTTTCCCAGGCCGGCAAGGGCCAGTTTCGGAGAGTGGTTGTCGAGAAACCCTTTGGCAGCGATCTGCAGACTGCAAAAGAGCTCAATGAGGTTGTCGAGAGGGTTTTCCCACCCGACTCAGTATTCAGAATTGACCACTACCTGGGCAAGGAAACGGTCCAAAACCTATTGGCTCTGCGGTTTGCAAACCAACTCTTTGAACCAATCTGGAGCAGTAAGTTCATTGACCACATCCAGATCACGATGGCCGAAGATATCGGCATCGGCGGCAGGGCCGGCTACTACGACGGTATTGGTGCTGCCAGGGACGTCATCCAGAACCACCTGCTCCAACTCCTAGCCCTAACAGCGATGGAGAAGCCGAATAGCTTTGACGCAGCCGAGCTCAGAAGTAGCAAGGAGGCCGCGCTGGCGGCTGTCAAGCTTCCGGCGGATCTTTCAAAGCACACCGCTCACGGACAGTACGCAGCTGGCTGGCAGGGTGGCCAGGAAGTCCTCGGCTATCTCCAAGAAGACGGCATCGCGAGCGGATCGAAGACCGAAACCTACGCCGCCATGAAGCTCGAAGTTGACACGCCTCGTTGGAAGGGCGCACCCTTCTACCTCAGAGCTGGTAAACGTTTAGGGCGAAGAGTCACTGAGATTGCAGTTGTTTTCAAGCGCCCAGAGCATCAGCTCTTTGGAAAGGCAGAAACTGCTCAACTCGGAGAGAACGCACTGGTAATCAGGGTTCAGCCAAACGAGGGTGTAACAATCCGCTTTGGTTCAAAGGTCCCAGGTCCAACAATGCAGGTTAGAGACGTAACCATGGACTTTGGCTATGGCCACGCCTTCACCGAGGACTCCCCTGAAGCATATGAGCGATTGATTCTTGACGTACTTCTTGGCGAGCCGCCACTGTTTCCAAGACAGCGCGAGGTCGAGCTCTCCTGGCAGATACTCGACCCGATCGTAAAGCACTGGGCAGAGGCATCGGGACCCGAAGGCTACGCCCCAGGCTCTTGGGGACCAGACTCTGCGGAGAAGATGCTCGAGATTGATGGCAGAAGCTGGAGGCGCCCATGATCGTCGATATGCCCAGCACAACAGTTTCAAAGATTGGTAAGAGACTCCAGGAGCTGCGCGAGGCCGGTGGTGTTGTCGCATTGGGACGCGTGCTAACCCTCATTGTTGAGACAGATCTAGAAAACCTTGAGGCCGCGGTCAACGCCGCGAACGGTGCGTCAAAGCTCCACCCCTCAAGAATCATTGTCTTGGCCAAAGATGCAGGTAAAGGCGGCAAGGACAGACTTGATGCGGAGATTAGGGTTGGCGGCGACGCCGGCGCCAGTGAGGTGGTAATTCTCAAGGCCCTGGGCAATGCCGCCAGCAACCCGGAATCGCTCGTTACGGGCCTGATGCTCCCAGATGCTCCTGTCGTTGCCTGGTGGCCGTCTGAGTGCTCCGGAAACCCATC
>JBMUBK010000035.1:0-11860 GCA_049457355.1 Aquiluna sp. | reverse complement strand
ACCGCGGTTGCCTCCACTGCAGCAGCCGAGCGAGACTCCTCACCGGCTATTGCGTCGGTCGCGGCGGCGGCAATTGCATGGCTGATCTTTATGCTCCCGCACTCGGTTGTCACGGTCTCAATAGCGACCGCTTACTTCACCCGCATGGCCGAGCACAATCAGGCCGGTCGCGACAAAGAATTCAAAGTTGACCTGACCACAGGCCTCAGGGTTATCGCGCTGGTGAGTGTGATCTCGAGTGCTGTGTTGATAGTGCTCAGCTACCCAGTTGCGAGGGTGTTTGTCGGTGAGTATCCCGCCACAGCCGCATTGGGCAACGTCATAGCGGCCTTCATGATTGGGCTTTTGCCGTTCAGCTTCGTCTACATGATGCAGCGTGCATTCTTCGCGCTCGAGGACACCAGAACGCCATTTATCTTTACCTCGATCCAAATTGCTATTCACATCACTGGCTCTATCACCGCAGGCTTCTTGGCACCGAAGGAGATTCTGGTGGTGACCATCGCGCTCGTAACGGCATTCTCGATCAGCGTGCAGGGAATCATTGCCTACGCAATGCTCAAAAAGCGCATCGGGACACTCTCTGGGTTTGGGGTGAGTCGCTCGCTAGCCAAGTTCGTACTGGCCGCCATTCCGGCGACAGCGGCTGGAATTGGCGTTTTGTGGCTGATTGGTGGAATTGGCGAAGATTCTTTTGCCGTTGATACCGTGCTTAGCGCCGTGCTCAGCTGCATTTTGGTTGGCACTGCAATGGCTGGTGTCTACCTCTTGACACTTGGGCTTTTGAAATCTCCCGAGCTGGGAGAAATCTTCGCCGGACTAAAGGGTAGGTTTGGTCAGGCCAAGAAGTAGGCTTGGAATAAATAGATAGTCATCTATGTTTGGACGCTCGAGGTAATAAATGCGCGAAGTAATAATCATCGGATCTGGCCCTGCCGGCTACACAGCCGCTATCTACGCGGCCAGGGCCCAGCTCAACCCTCTTCTTATTGCCAGCAGCGTCGAGCCCGGTGGTGAACTGATGAAAACCACCGAGGTAGAAAACTACCCGGGCTTTCCCGAGGGGCTAATGGGGCCTGACCTGATGGCTAATTTCCAGGCCCAGGCGGAGCGCTTTGGCACCGAGATTCTCTTTGATGACGTGGTAGAGGTTGACCTAAAGGGTGCGACCAAGGTCGTAAAGACCGGGGCTGGAGAGACATTCGAGGCCAAGTCCGTCATCATCTCAACCGGGGCCGCCTATCGCGAGCTGGGGCTGCCCAAGGAGAAAGAGCTCAGCGGGCACGGGGTTAGCTGGTGCGCGACCTGCGACGGCTTTTTCTTCCGAGACAAGGTAATCGCCGTGGTTGGCGGAGGCGACTCAGCCATGGAGGAGGCCAATTTCCTAACGAAGTTTGCCTCAAAGGTTTACATAATCCACAGACGCGACAGCCTGAAGGCTTCAAAGATCATGCAGCAGCGCTCCTTCGACAACCCAAAGATCGAATTCATCTGGAACTCGGCAGTTGCTGAGCTAAAAGGTGACGCGAAACTAGAGGGTGTTGTGCTCGAGGACACCCAGACTGGTGAAAAAACAGACCTGGCGCTTGAGGGATTGTTCATCGCTATTGGAAATGACCCAAGGGTTGATCTGGTTGAGAATCAGGTAGAGCTAACTCCAGATCGCTTCATCAAGGTTGACGGTAGAACGTCAAAAACCTCACTGCCAGGCGTATTTGCCTCAGGTGACGTGATTGATCCGACATACCGACAGGCGATTACGGCGGCTGGCTCTGGTTGTGTAGCGGCACTGGATGCCGAGCACTACCTAAGTTCCCTACAAGGAGAATAAATGCCAATCGACACAACGACACAAAAGTTTGAGGCCGATGTCCTACAGGCTGACAAGCCCGTGGTGGTTGACTTCTGGGCTGAGTGGTGCGGTCCATGCCGCATGATTTCGCCCATCCTGGCCGAGCTGGCCGAGGAGTATCGCGACAAGATAACCGTGGCCAAGGTAAATGTTGACCACGAGCCCGACCTGGCAATGCAGTACGGGGTAACTGGTATCCCGCTGCTGGGGGTATTCCAGGGAGGCAAGCTGGTAAAGCAGCTTGTAGGCGCGAGGCCCAAGGCCGCGCTGGTCGAAGAACTCGCCGAGTACCTCAAGTAACCAGCCCTAGAGCTATAGGGCCTTTCTGGTTAGACTTTGCGCTAAACCCAACGGAGCGCAATGACTGAAACACGCCTTGGACAGGCAACGAACTTTGACTCTTGGAAGCATGCCTATGCCAAAAGAGCGGAGAACCTCGCTGTTTCTGAGGTTCGTGCGCTTTTTTCCGTAGTCTCAAGGCCTGAGGTTGTCTCGCTGGCAGGCGGAATGCCGGATGTCAGCGCGATGGACAACGATGCGATTCGCTCAGCCTTTGACTCATTGATGTCCTCGAGGCCTCAATACGCTCTGCAATACGGCGGCGGCCAGGGTGACCTGCGTCTCAGGGAGCAGATCTGCCAAATAATGGAACTCGACGGGGTTCACGGCAGCGTCGAGGATCTAATGATCACGACCGGTTCCCAACACGCTCTAGAGCTAATTTCTGACCTGTTTCTAGACCAAGGTGACGTTGTTTTGGTCGAATCCCCCAGCTATGTCGGGGCAGTAGGCATTTTCCGCCACAAAGAGGCCCACATCGAGCACGTCTTCACCGATCACGACGGCCTCAGCCCAGACGCTCTCGAAGAGGCGGTAGAGCGACTCAAGGCAGATGGCAAGAGAATCAAGCTTTTATATGTGGTTCCAAACTTCGCAAACCCAAGTGGCGTGACGCTGTCCGAGGAGCGCAGGCAAAGGGTTCTGCAGATCTGCAGGGACCACGGAATCTTGATTGTCGAGGACAACCCATACGGCCTTCTCTACTTCGAGGACCGGCCGCCCAAGGCCCTTAGGGCGTTTGACGGAGAAGGGGTTGTCTACCTTGGCAGCTTCTCCAAGATTCTCTCTCCGGGTCTCAGGGTTGGCTACGTGCTAGCGCCCCCGGCAATAAGGGAAAAATTGGTTCTTGCCAACGAGTCGGCCATTTTGTCGCCCGCAACTTTTGCACAGATGCTGGTGAGCGAGTATCTGGCAACCTGCGACTGGCAAAAACAGGTCGCTGACTATCGAAACCTCTACCGAATCAAGCGAGATGCCGCACTCGAGGCCGTTAGGCAGTATCTTCCCAGCCTGCACACCACAGAACCAACCGGAGGCTTTTTCCTCTGGCTAACTCTGCCGGAGGGCCTAAACAGCAAGGAAATGCTTCCGTTGGCTGTCACCGAGCTGGTTGCCTACACCCCAGGCACTGCCTTCTTCGGAGACGGCAGAGGTCACGAGAACATCAGGATCTGCTTCTCTCATCCAACTGCGGAGAATGTCAAGGTGGGTATTCACAGGCTTGCCAACGTTATCGACAGGCAGATTGAGCTTCTCGAGACCTTTGGTTCCTCGAAATGAGCCATCGGGTACTGATCCTCGCCGGAGGCATCTCACACGAGCGTGACGTTTCCCTCAAATCAGGGCGCCGAGTCGCCGATGCACTCACTGACGCAGGCTGTGAGGTTGAAATTCGCGAACCAGACGGCGAACTAATCGGTCACCTAATGGCCACTAGGCCCGATGTAGTTTGGTCCACCCTGCACGGCGCCGTCGGCGAAGATGGTTCCATTCAGGACCTACTTTCCTTGGCACAGATTCGCTACGTGGGCTCCCGCGCTGACGGAGCAAGGCTCGCCTGGGACAAGCCAACCGCGAAAATCATCATGGCCCGTCATGGAGTCCAAACCCCAACCTCGATAACGCTACCTGGCTCTTCTTTCAAGGAGTTAAACGCCGAATCAGTGCTTGCGATGGTTGCGACCGAGCTCTCTTACCCGCTAATTGTCAAGCCCGCCCAAAGCGGCTCCGCGCAGGGTGTTAACCAGGTAAACAACGCCAAGGAGTTCTCAAAGGCCATGATTGAAGCCTTTGCTTACGGTGACGAGGTGATGGTTGAGAGGTTTGTTGAGGGAACAGAGCTTGCAATTAGCGTTATTGACCTTGGCGGTGGCCCGGTGGCCCTTCCAGCGGTTGAAATAGTGCCTGAAAGCGGCAGTTTTGGCTATAACGAGCGCTACACCCCGGGCCAGACGGACTACTTCGTGCCAGCAAGGCTTCCCGCAACCGTCTTGGAGGCAGCAGCGGAGGTCGCAATAGCTGCCCACTCAGCCCTAAGGCTTCGTCACATGAGCAGAATCGATCTGATTGTGGATGAGGATGGGACACCGTGGTTCCTGGAGGCCAACGTGACCCCGGGAATGACGGAGACTTCACTTCTGCCGCAGGCCGTCATAGCGTCTGGGCAATCGCTATCGGAGACCTATCTCTCCCTGGTCGAGGTTGCGCTGCGCTAGTTGCGCTTAATCTCGTCGATAATCCGCCTGAGGTCTGCAACCGAGCCAAAATCGATGTGGATTTGACCTTTTTTGCGACTCAGGTTGATCTTTACGCCCGTGTTTAGGTAGTCAGCTAACTCATCAGCGAGCTCGGAAAGCATGTCCGTGCGGCCTCCGGGGACAATCACTGGTCGTTTTGGCTTTACCTTGACCCCTGAAACGATTTCTTCCAGACTGCGGACCGAAAGCCCCTCGCGCACAACCCGGTTTGCTAGCTCGCTCATGACTTCATCACTCGGAGCTCCAAGGAGGGCTCTCGCGTGCCCAGCGCTTAGCACTCCCGATGCGACCTTGCTCTGAACATCCATTGGCAGCCTGAGAAGGCGGAGGGTGTTTGTAATCTGGGGCCTCGAGCGGCCCAGTCTGTCTGCGAGCTGCTCCTGGGTGGTTCCAAAGTCCTCGAGGAGCTGCTTATAGGCGCTTGCCTCTTCCAGGGGGTTTAGGTTTGCCCTGTGTAGGTTTTCAAGCAGGGCGTCCCGAAGCATGTTTTCGTCGGCGGTCTCGCGGATGATGGCCGGAATTGCCTCCAGTCCCGCCTCCTTGGAGGCCCTGAGACGCCGCTCACCCATGATTAGCTCGAAGTCTGAGCCCTTGGGCCTAACAACGATGGGCTGCAGCACTCCAAACTCACGAACTGAGTGGACCAGCTCTGCAAAAGCCTCTGGCTCAAAGTTTGCCCTTGGCTGTTGTGGGTTCGGAGTGATCCGGTTTGGGTCAAGGTAGGCAAGCTTGGCTCCAGGAACCGCCGTCAGGCCCTCGTTTTCAGAGCTAAAGAAGACGTCTACCGCTTCACGTTCACCCGAGGGGATGAGTGAGCCTATGCCTCTTCCTAGGCCGCTGCGTCGTTTTTCCTCTGCCATTAGTGGGCTCCTTGTTGTGCCAGTTCGATTGCGGCCTCCTGGTAGGCAAGAGAGCCGGAGTTCTTTGGGTCGTAGCTGATCGCCGTTTGGCCGAAGCTCGGAGCCTCTGACAGCCTCACAGAGCGCGGAATGACGGTGCTCAAGGTTTGGCTTGGGAAATACTTCCTGACCTCTGCAGAGACATCGGCGCTGAGATTCGTACGGTTATCAAACATCGTCAGCAGGATGCTGCTGACAACAAGCGATGGGTTTAGAGCACGCTTAATGCGTTCAATGTTTGAAACCAACTGAGTTACCCCCTCGAGGGCGTAGTACTCGCACTGAATTGGCACCAAAACCTCCGTGGCGGCCGTAAGGGCATTGACCGTCAACAGTCCAAGGCTTGGTGGGGAATCAATAAAGACGTAGTCGAGTCTTGCGCCTCTGTTGGCCGCATAGTCCCGCAGCGCATTCGCCAGAATCCGTTCCCTGCCTTCTCTGGCGACAAGGTCAATTTCCGCTCCAGCGAGGTCGATTGTCGCCGGAAGGCAAACTAGGTTCTGATGCTCAGTGCTGGGCTTTACGGCCTCCAACATCGTGGCCTCACCCATCATTACCTCGTAGCTGCTGATAACACCGCTGTGGTGCTCGACACCCAGGGCAGTGGAGGCGTTTCCCTGCGGATCCAGGTCAATTACCAGAACCTGCATACCCTTGCGAGCCAGCGAGGCAGCCAGGTTTACGGCCGTAGTGGTCTTCCCCACACCGCCTTTTTGGTTTGAGATGGTGATAACCCTGGTTTGCGCAGGCGGCTCAAGCTCAATCTGTGCAACTCGCTTTGCACGCTCCAGGTTCTGGGTCATCTCCCGGAGGATGGGCGTGTTTTGATGATCAGTCAGCACTGAGTTCCTCCGATGTTTCACGTGAAACCTCTGTAAGGCCCTCAAGGTTTAGACCCTGCCATCCAATCGGCTCCGGAGAGGTCTCAACCCTGTCATTTGGATAGCCCATACCCGGCGCAACAGATGGTTGCGTCTCGGCTGTTGAATCGGCTGGGTTTTCCATGGCTTCGTCAATCATTTCAGGGTTGTCCGCACAACCGTTGCAGTTTCAGGTGCTTTGTCTAAACCGAGTGTCAGCACTTCCGGCTGTGAATAACCAAGCAGTTCGAGCTTCTTACTCGCCGCCACAATCTCATCCGGGGCCTTGGAGCCCTTGAGGGCAATGATTGTTTTGTGCTTTGAGAACCTAATCAACGGGGTCAGCAGCCTCAGCAGCTTGTCCAGGGCGGCAACCGCTCGAGCGGTAGCAAAGTCAAAGTCTGTCTCGGTAACCTCTTCGGCCCGGGCTCTAAGGATCCTCACGTTGCTAATTCCAAGGTCATCAACCACGGACTGCATCCAATTTGACCTGCGTTCCATTGGCTCAACGAGTGTGAACTGCGCATCCGGTTGTGCGATAGCCATTGGAATCCCTGGTAGGCCTGCCCCACTTCCCACATCGACCACTTTTGAGCCACTAGGGACGAGTTCAGCCAACAGAGCGCTGTTTATTACGTGACGGGACCAAATCCTTGGCAACTCTCTTGGTCCAAGCAGCCCAAAGGTTTCAGAGTCTGCTGCCAGTCGCTGCGTGTAACCGCGCGCTAAATCGATTCTCGAGCCAAATAGTTCCGCGGCGAAATTGGGTTCTTGCTCGATTTGTTCGCTCAAGTTAGCCCCCTAGTTTCACGTGAAACATTACGGCTTCCGGATGACAATGTGGCGGTCTCGCCCCTGTCCTTCCGATTCAGAAACCATTCCTGCCTCAGCAACCATGTCGTGAACCAGCTTGCGGTCGTAGGAGCTCATGGGCTTTAGGTGCTGGTCCTTGTCGGTCTCCTCGAGCTTTGCGAGGGTCTTCTCAACAAGATCCTTGAGCTGCTTTGCCTTGGCGTCCCTAGAGCCTGCAATATCCAGTATCAGCCTGCTCATTTCACCAGTCTTTGACTGAACGGCTAGCCTCGTGATCTCCTGGATGGCGTTCACGGTCTCAGGGTCGGAAACCTTGCCGAGATTTGACTCGCCTTCGCTGTCTACGGTCAGGTAGACGCGTTCCTGTTTGAACTCAATCTCCAGGTCCCCGTCTAGGTCGGCTAGGTCCAGGAATTCCTCGATGAAGTCTGCGGCGATTTCGCCTTCTTTTTCAAGCTCGTTTTCAGTGGTCATTTCTTCTTCTTTTTCTTTGCGCGATTCTTACTTACCGGCTGCTGGCGCTGGCGGGTCTCCGGTGTTTGGTCTTCAGGTGCCTCATCAGAGTCCTCGCCCGAGGAAATAGAGGGCAATACATCTATTGGCTTACCCTTCTTGGCCAGGCGCTCCTGGCGCTCTTTATAGGCCTGGGATCCTGGGGTTGGCATGTTGCGGATGACCACAAACTGCTGCCCCATGGTCCAGAAGTTTGAAACTAGCCAGTAGGTCATAACACCCAGCGGGAAGGTTAGGCCAGAAACTAGGAAGACCAAAGGCAGCACATACAGCAGGATCTTCTGGGTCTGCATGAACTGGCTGTTCTGAACATCCGGGTTCTGGTTCTTAGTCATGATCTGCTTCTGAGTGATGAACTGCGATGCAGACATCAGAACAATCATGATTCCGGCGATGATTTTGACGTTGATCGCGTCACTGCCGAAGAAGGTGTCCGAGAGCATGGCGCCAAAGATCTCAGCCTGGGAGAAGGAAAGCGCAAGATTCGCATCCAGCAACCCCACGCCCGCATTGTTGCGCTGAGCATCGTTGAGCACAAAGAAAAGGCCCATGAAAATCGGCATCTGCAACAAAAGGGGCAGGCACGAGCTAAAAGGACTGGAGCCGGTGCGCTTATAGAGGTCCATTTGCTCACGAGCAAACTTCTCGCGGGATTCGCGGTCGTTCTTACCCTTGTATTTCTTCTGAAGCTTCATCAGCTCAGGCTGGACCAGCATCATGTTGCGCTGGCTCTTGATCTGCCTTACGAATACAGGGATCAGTGCTGCCCTAACTACAAGAACTAGACCAACGATCGACAGCACCCAAGAAAGGCCGGAATCAAAGCCGAGTCCAATAGCGCTGAAACCGGTGTGGAAAGACACCAGGATTAGCTCGATGAGCCACTTGATTGGCCACAGAAGATCCACTAGCTACCTCGATTGCTTGAGAGTTTGGGTCCTACAAATCCTAGCCTGCCAACGCTGATCCATTTTGGGCCCTCCCTAACGTCGTCAACGCCGCCCGCTGACCACGGGTTACACCTCAGGATTCGCCATGCGGTCATGGGCACACCTCTAATAACCCCGAAGCGCTGTATTGCCGTGAGTCCATAGCTGGAACAAGAGGGGTAGTAGCGGCAGACATTTCCGTAGAGGGGAGAGATCAGCTTGCGCCAGAGCAAAATAGGGGCGATTAGAAGATTTCTTGGAAGAAGCAACAGCGCCTGCAGATAACTCATACGGCTCGCTCTATGAGATCGGTTATATCGGCAGCGAGCTTCTGATAGCTGGCCGCTGCAGCTCCGGGCTTCACGCGCACCGCGGCTTTAATTTTGAATGGGCCAGCTTCGAGGCTGGCGAGAATTGACCTTATTCTTCGCTTGACGAGGTTTCTTTCAACAGCCGATCCGACGGCCTTGGAAACGATGATTGCGAACTGGTTGGTTTCGCTGGGTAGGAAGTGAAGTGTCGCAGATGAGTTGCCAACCCTCTTACCCGCAGAGACGACCTCTCGGATTTCTCGGCTTGAGCGCAAGCGATTCTCGCGCGGCAACAAGGGCTGCTTAGGCGCTGAGCTCTGAGCGTCCCTTACGACGGCGAGCGGCCATGATGGCACGTCCGGCGCGGGTGCGCATGCGGGCGCGGAAACCGTGGTTCTTTGCGCGACGACGGTTGTTAGGCTGAAATGTGCGCTTGCTCACTTAGATAACTCCTGAAAATTGTGGGCACCGGGCCCTAGATAACCTCAATAATTTACGCTGAATTCTCGGCCGAGTCAAGAATTGATCCTGAATATCGAAGCCTATTTTTCTCTTTATAACTTTGAGCCAAAAATATGGTTAGCGACACGCCGATTCGATTTGCTTAAATCAAAACTCTTCTGTTGAATGTTGCAATCGAGTTTGTGGGGTCAGTTTCCACAAGTTTTCCACAGAGATATAAAGTTTCTCCACAGCGTTGTGGACCTGTGTAAAACTCTGTGGATAACTTGCATTTGAGGGAGAAGAGATGGCAGATATTGCTTTGGCAAGTTCCTGGCAAAATCTCATCTCGAAAGTAGCCTCCCACCCCGACGTAACCCCTCACCTAAAGGGTCACCTAGATTTGGCAGTCCCCAAGGGTGTTCTCGATGACACTCTCTACATCGAAGTCCCAAACGAAACCACCCGATCCATGCTTCAGGTGAGACTCCGCGATCAAATTCTTGGTGCGCTTTCCGAGCTCAGCGACATGGGAGGTCCAACAAGCTTCGTTACAATCACCAACGAAGAGCTCCAGGGACCGGTGTCGGTGGAGGTAGCTGTCGAGCCGGAACCTATCCCGTTCGAGGATCGCGATCCGGCCACTGGCCCGGTTATGACAAGTGGCGACTCAAGACTCAACCCGAAATACAGCTTCGATAGCTTCGTTACTGGTGGTTCGAATAGATTCGCCCACGCCGCAGCCTTTGCGGTGGCGGAAGCTCCCGCGGAGGCGTATAACCCGCTATTTATTTACGGCTCTAGCGGGCTGGGAAAGACACATCTCCTCCACGCGATCGGTCACTACGCAATTCACCTCAAGCCGCGGATCAAGGTCCGTTATGTGTCCTCCGAAGAGTTCACCAATGATTTCATCAACGCAATCCAAAACAACAAGACGGCGGAGTTTCAGGCTCAATATAGAGACGTTGACATTCTCCTAGTGGACGACATCCAGTTCCTGCAGGGCAAAGACCAAACACAGGAAGCGTTCTTCCACACCTTTAACACGCTCCACGATCACAACAAACAGGTGGTTATCACCTCAGACCTCAGACCCAAGCAGCTGGAGGGCTTCGAAGAGAGAATGCTTTCTCGCTTTGAGTGGGGCCTGATCACGGACATTCAAGCCCCTGAGTTTGAAACCCGTGTTGCGATTTTGCGTAAAAAGGCTGCTATCGAGCGAATTGAGATTCCCGACGAGGTAATCGAATACATGGCAACTCGCATCTCTTCAAACATCCGTGAGTTGGAGGGAACCCTAATTCGGGTGACAGCCTTTGCAAACCTCAATCGCTCAGCAATAGACATGGACCTGGTTCAGGTGGTTCTCAAAGACACCATTGCAATCGCTGAGGGAGCAAACATATCGCCGCTGTCGATAATCTCCGCAACCGCTGAGTACTACAAACTCAGCGCAGACGAGATAACCGGGTCCGGCAGACAGCAGGCCGTTGCCCTTGCAAGACAGATCGCCATGCACATCTGCAGAGAACTTACAGATTTATCGCTGCCGAAAATTGGTGCCCATTTCGGGAATCGCGATCACACAACGGTGATGTATGCGACGAAGAAAATAAGTGCTCAGATGCGTGAGAGACGTTACATCTACAACCAGGTCTCCGAAATCATCCAAAAGATTAAAGATTCTCATAAATAATCTGTGGATAACTCCCTAGGTTTTGTGAAAAACAAGCCTAAAAACTCTAAAAACGGAGCCCGAAAGCACAAAAAACTAGAAACTATCAACAGGTGTCATAGTTATCCACAGACTTATTCACAGCTGTGTAAACAACTTACACCGGTGTAGTTTTCAGTATTTGATTGGTGTTCAGGAAGTTATCCCATATTCCACAGCTGGTTATTGTTTTGAATAATTAGATATAGAAAATTGGGAAAACTGGGGATCCAAACAAAATGTGAAGTTGTTGGCTCGCTGTGCCAAGATAAAACCCCTCAAACTTATTCGAAAGCTAAAGATGAAATTTCAAGCAGACCGTGAAGTTCTCAGTGATGCAGTTTCTTTTCTTGTCAGAATGCTTTCTCCTAGGCCGCAACTACCCCAGCTTTCAGGTGTTGTGGTAGATGCAACCGATGGTTCAATAACCCTTTCTATTTTTGACTACGAAGTGGTTGCAAGAGTTTCAATCGCAGGATCTGTCGAAAAGCCAGGAAAAACCCTTGTCCAGGCAAGACTTTTAGCTGAAATTGTCTCGAAGCTACCGAGTGACTCTGTTTCGATTGAGTTACTGGAATCCAGAGTTGCTATCAACTCGGGAAGTAGCAAATTTTCGCTATCGGCAATGAGCATGGCCGAATATCCACAAACCCCGGAAGTTCCAAGTGGGTCGGGAACAGTAAAGGCAGAGCAGTTTTCAGATGCAGTCGCCGAGGTTTCCATTGCAGCTAGCCGCGAAGAGGTAACTCCTGTTCTGACAGCGGTCATGGTTTCCAGCAAGCCCAAGGAGCTTTCTTTCGTAGCCACAGACAGATTTAGGGTGGCCGTCAAATCAGTCCCCTGGACCAGCAAGTCTTCTGAAACAGAAGTCCTTATCCCGGCACGAGTTTTGTCTGAAATCGCTAAGACCTTCTCAGGAAGCGGAGAC
>JBMUBK010000034.1:0-12185 GCA_049457355.1 Aquiluna sp. | reverse complement strand
ACCGTTACCAAGATCAACAAGTAAGTTCGTAAGTAACTAGCTAAAACCCCCTGGGAAACCAGGGGGTTTTGCTTTACCCCGTGCGGCCCTCTTTTTCCCAGAAAAAACTTGCATTGGCCCCTTGTACTGTGGCAGTATTGTCAGGTTCCAAAGCGCGAGGTAACTCGCCCACTGCAGGATGCGTGCACAGATTCTGGGCCGGCCGCAGATAGAGCAAAAACTTAACTGAAATCTAATTTGGTTTTCTCGCGTGGTCTTTCCATGCGTCATGCCTAAGTCAGGTTTCGGCGAGAGCCCTAGAAATAGGGCGTTGACAGCAAAACAGTGCATCAGCATCACGGTGGTCAATGAGATTTGCGATTTTGCAAATTTAGTTGGCCCCTAAAACACGTGTCTGGAAACAGTCACAAGACGGAAGCGAGTCAAAATGGCGGCTAACAAGATCCGCATTCGACTGAAGTCGTATGACCACGAGGTCATCGACGTCTCGGCGAGCAAAATCGTCGACACAGTCACACGCGCCGGTGCGAAGGTGGTCGGACCTGTCCCACTACCCACCGAGAAGAACGTGGTAACGGTTATCCGTTCCCCGCACAAGTACAAGGACAGCCGTGAGCACTTTGAGATGCGTACCCACAAGCGTCTCATTGACATCGTCGACCCAACTCCAAAGGCCGTCGATTCGCTGATGCGCTTGGACCTTCCAGCAGACGTCAACATCGAGATCAAGCTTTAGAGGATTAGAAGATGGCTGTAGAGACAAGAACAGTTACTGGACTGCTGGGCACCAAGCTCGGAATGACCCAGGCTTGGGACGAGAACAACAAGCTCGTGCCAATCACCGTGGTCGAAGCTGGTGAAAACGTAATTACCCAAATCAAGACTTTAGAGACCGATGGCTACACCGCCATTCAGGTCGCCTATGGCGCAATCGATCCACGCAAGACCGATAAGCCATCCGCCGGACACTTCGAGAAGGCCGGCTCAACCCCACGCCGCTACCGCGCAGAGATTCGCACCGCCAACGCTTCTGACTTTTCCGTCGGTCAGGCAATTGGTGTAGACGTATTCACTCCCGGCAGCAAGGTTGACGTTGTTGGAACCAGCAAGGGTAAGGGCTTTGCCGGTGTTATGAAGCGTCACGGCTTCGCCGGTATTCACTCCTCACACGGTGCTCACAAGAACCACCGCAAGCCAGGTTCCATCGGTGCCGGTACCACCCCTAGCCGCGTTCTCAAGGGAAAGAGAATGGCTGGCCGCATGGGAACCGACCGCGTCACCACCCTAAATCTCACCCTCCACTCGGTAGACCTTGAAAAGGGACTGCTGCTAATCAAGGGTGCCGTGCCAGGGCCTAAGGGTCAGCTGGTATTCGTCCGCAACGCGGTGAAGGAGAGCTAATGCCTACCGTTGACCTAATTGACGTAAAAGGAAAGAAGTCCGGCAGCGTAGACCTGCCCGAGGCTCTTTTCGACGCAACCACAAACGTTCCGCTGATTCACCAGGTAGTTGTTGCTCAGCTTGCAGCAGCTCGCCAGGGAACCCAGTCCACGCTTCGTCGTGGCGAGGTATCAGGTACCGGTAAGAAGCCTTTCAAGCAGAAGGGAACCGGTCGTGCGCGTCAGGGTTCCATCCGCATGCCTCAGCACCGCGGTGGTGGAATCGTTCACGGTCCAAAGCCTCGCAGCTATGACCAGCGCACCCCTAAGAAGATGGTTGTTGCAGCTCTACGCGGAGCTCTTTCCGACCGCGCTCGCAACGGCAAGATTCACGTCATTGATCAGTTTGGAATCAAGGACACCCCATCAACCAAGGCTGCAGGCGCGTTCCTGAGCTCCATCTCGAGTGCAAAGAACGTTCTTGTTGTTCTGCACCGCGATGACGAGGTCAGCTACCTGAGCCTGCGTAACCTCCCAGAGGTTCACGTCCTACCGGTTGACCAGCTAAACGCTTACGACGTTCTCCACGCAGAGGACATCGTGTTCACCTCAGCTGCACTCGCAAGCTATGTCGAGTCAGCAGTTGCAACCGAGGAGGTCAGCGCATGAGCAACCTAAACAAGGACCCACGCGACGTGATTGTGAAGCCAATCATCTCTGAGAAGAGCTACGCACTCATTGACGAGGGTAAGTACACCTTCGAGGTTGACCCTCGCAGCAACAAGACTGAGATCAAGCAGGCTGTTGAGCAGATCTTCAACGTGAAGGTCGACACCATCAACACCCTCAACCGCCAAGGCAAGACCCGCCGCACCAGATTTGGTATGGGTAAGCGCAAGGACACCAAGCGTGCGATTGTGACCCTCAAGTCCGGTTCCATCGACATCTTTACCTACATCGGCTAAGGGGAGTAGACAATGGGAATTCGTAAGTACAAGCCAACGACTCCAGGTCGTCGTGGCTCCTCGGTCTCGGACTTCTCCGAGATCACCCGCTCGACTCCTGAGAAGTCGCTTCTCAAGCCACTGCCTAAGACCGGTGGCCGCAACTCCTCTGGCCGCATCACCACCCGCCACATCGGTGGTGGCCACAAGAGGCAGTACCGCGTTATTGACTTCCGTCGCCACGACAAGGACGGCGTGCCAGCGAAGGTCGCTCACATCGAGTACGACCCGAACCGCACCGCACGCATCGCGCTCCTTCACTACATCGACGGCACCAAGCGCTACATCATCGCTCCAAACAAGCTCAAGCAGGGAGACGCAATCGAGCAGGGTCCAAAGGCTGACATCAAGCCTGGAAACAACCTGCCACTGCGCAACATCCCAGTGGGTACCGTTATCCACGCAATCGAGCTCAAGCCAGGCGGCGGCGCAAAGCTAGGCCGCAGTGCCGGAGCCGCCATTCGTCTGGTAGCCAAGGAAGGTAGCTGGGCTCAGCTTCGTCTTCCTTCGGGCGAGATCCGCAATGTTGATGCAAATTGCCGCGCCACCATTGGTGAGGTTGGCAATGCAGAGCAGTCCAACATCAACTGGGGCAAGGCTGGCCGCAAGCGCTGGAAGGGTGTTCGCCCAACCGTGCGTGGTGTTGCCATGAACCCGGTTGACCACCCACACGGTGGTGGTGAGGGTAAGACCTCCGGTGGTCGTAACCCTGTTACCCCATGGGGCCAGAAGGAAGGCCGCACGCGTAAGCCGAACCTTCCATCAGACAAGCAAATCGTTCGTCGTCGTTACGTCGGCAAGAAGTAGGAGGGCTAGATGCCAAGAAGTCTAAAGAAGGGCCCCTTCGTCGACGAGCACCTAATGAAGAAGGTGCGCGTACAGAACGAGGCCAACAGCAAGAACGTGATCAAGACCTGGTCGCGCCGCTCGATGATCGTCCCAGCCATGCTCGGACACACCATTGCGGTTCACGACGGTCGCAAGCACATTCCAGTTTTCGTCACTGAGACCATGGTTGGTCACAAGCTCGGCGAATTCGCACCAACCAAGACCTTCCGTGGACACGTGAAGGACGACAAGAAGGGTCGTCGCGGCTAAGGCCGGGACGAATGAGAGAGGAAACAGATGGAAGCCATCGCTAAGGTGCGTAACATTCGCATCACCCCTCAGAAGGCTCGTCGCGTCGTCAACCTGATCCGCGGTAAGCAGGCCAACGAGGCCCTGGGTCTATTGAAGTTCCAGCCACAGGCTGCTTCAGAGCCCATCTACAAGGTTGTTGCATCCGCAGTTGCCAACGCAAAGGTAAAGGGCGAGAGCACCGGAGCCATTGTGGACGAGGACGATCTAGTTATTTCACAGGCTTATGTTGACGAGGGAGTGACCCTGAAGCGCTTTAGACCGCGTGCCCAGGGAAGAGCCTTCCGCATCAACAAGCGCACCAGCCACATCACCGTGGTGGTTGCAACCCCAGACGAGCTAAGAAAGGCAGGCAAGTAATGGGTCAGAAAGTAAACCCCTACGGCTTCCGCCTAGGCATCACCACCGACCACCGCTCGCGCTGGTTCGCAGACTCCACTAAGAAGGGTCAGCGCTACAGCGACTACGTGGTTGAGGACGTCAAGGTTCGCAACTACCTGCAGGAGAAGCTGGACCGCGCAGGCATCTCAAAGATTGAGCTTGAGAGAACCCGCGACCGCATTCGCGTTGACATCTTCGCCGCTCGCCCAGGACTGGTTATCGGCCGTCGTGGTGCAGAGGCAGAGACCCTTCGCACCGAGCTCGAGAAGCTCACCGGCAAGCAGGTCCTACTAAACATTCTTGAGGTCAAGAACCCAGAGGCCGACGCACAGCTCGTCGCACAGGGCATCGCCGAGCAGCTTTCTGCTCGTGTTGCCTTCCGTCGTGCGATGCGTAAGGGCATCCAGGGTGCACTGCGTTCAGGCGCCAAGGGCATCAGGGTTCAGTGTGCTGGACGTCTTGGCGGAGCTGAAATGTCAAGAAGTGAGTTCTACCGCGAAGGTAGGGTCCCACTGCACACCCTCCGTTCAAACATCGACTACGGCTTCTATGAGGCTAAGACCACCTTCGGTCGCATCGGTGTCAAGGTTTGGATCTACAAGGGCGACCTAACCGCTAAGGAGCTTGCTGCACAGCAGGCAACTCAGCAGCGCGGTCCTCGTCAGGGCGGCCCAGGTCGTCGTGGCCCACGTCAGGACGCTGCCGTTGCAGCAGGAAGTGAGAGCTAACAATGCTTATTCCTCGTAAGGTCAAGCACCGTAAGCAGCACTCGCCCAAGCGCGGCGGTCACGCTACCGGTGGCACCAAGGTTCACTTCGGTGAGTACGGCATCCAGGCGCTAACCAGCGCTTATCTGACCAACCGTCAGATTGAGGCTGCTCGTATTGCCATGACCCGTCACATCAAGCGTGGTGGAAAGGTGTGGATCAACGTCTTCCCTGACCGCTCGATCACCAAGAAGCCAGCCGAAACCCGCATGGGTAGCGGTAAGGGCTCCCCTGAGTGGTGGGTAGTAAACGTAAAGCCAGGTCGCGTGCTGTTTGAGCTATCTGGTGTTTCCGAGACAGTAGCCAAAGAGGCGCTGACCCGTGCGATCCACAAGCTCCCGCTGAAGGCTCGCATCATCAAGCGTGAAGAAGGTGACGCATAATGATCGGTTCCAAGAACCTAGGCCCACAGGATCTCGACAAGATCGAAGACTCCCTGTTGGCGGAAGAGCTGAGGAAGGCGAAGGAAGAGCTATTCAACCTGCGCTTCCAGTCCGCAACCGGTCAGCTTGACAACCACGGCCGTCTCAAGGCCGTCAAGCGCGACATTGCTCGCATCTACACCGTGCTGCGCGAGCGCGAGCTAGGCATTCGTGCCGTGCCAACCCCGCAGCCAGCCAAGACCACCACGAAGAAGAAGGCTGCTGAGAAGCCAGCCGAGGAGGCATAGACGTGGCCGAAGAGAAGAAGACCGCAGCCAAGAAGCCAGCCGCTAAGGCAGCAGCAAAGCCAGCAGCCAAGGCACCGGCTAAGCCAAAGACCCCTAGGGCTCCAAAGGAGATCAAAGAGGTCAGCCGTGGCTATCGCAAGGCACGTCGTGGCTATGTAGTTTCGGACAAGATGGACAAGACCATCGTTGTCCTCGTCGAGGAGAAGAAGAAGCACCCTCTCTATGGCAAGGTCATGCGCCTTTCCAAGAAGATCAAGGCTCACGACGAGCAAAACACTGCCGGCATCGGTGACCTGGTACTCATCAACGAGACCCGTCCGCTGTCAGCAACCAAGAACTGGCGTCTAGTCGAGATTCTCGAAAAGGCGAAGTAACCCCCCGCGAATAACGGTCGGTAATCGTTATTCACTAAGCAAGGAGAACACAAGTGATTCAGCAAGAATCAAGGGTGAAGGTAGCCGATAACTCCGGCGCCAAGGAGCTTCTCGCGATTCGCGTGCTCGGCGGTTCAACCCGTCGCTACGCAGGATTGGGAGATGTCATCGTGGCATCGGTAAAGGACGCCATCCCAGGCGGAAACGTCAAGAAGGGCGAGGTCGTAAAGGCTGTCATCGTCCGCACCGTCAAGGAGACCCGTCGGGCCGACGGCTCCTACATCAAGTTTGACGAGAACGCAGCCGTCATCATCAAGGCAGATGGCGAGCCACGCGGAACTCGTATCTTCGGCCCCATTGGTAGAGAGCTTCGTGACAAGAGATTCATGAAGATCATTTCGCTAGCTCCGGAGGTGCTGTAATGAAGATCAAGAAGGGCGATCTAGTTCAGGTAATCTCGGGCGGCAGCGAGGCTCGCGGTGGGGACAAGGGCAAGCAGGGCCACGTGCTAGCTGTCCACAAGGAGACCAACCGAGTAATCGTTGAGGGCGTAAACCTAGTCACCAAGCACACCCGCGAGGGCCAGAGTGACCGCGGAGCAAAGACCGGTGGCATCGTCACCCAGGAAGCTCCAATTCACGTTTCTAACGTCTCTCTTGTTGACCCAAAGAGCAAGAAGCCAACCAAGGCTGGCTTCAAGATCGAGGTCACCAAGGATGGCAAGAAGAAGACCCGTATTTCTCGCAAGAGTGGGGAGGCAATCTAATGGCTACCGCTACCAAGAAGGCTGACGCTAAGGCTCTACCTCGCCTAAAGGCTGAATACCGCAAGGAGATTGCTCCTGCGCTGCAGAAGGAGTTTGGCTTCTCAAACCCAATGCAGGTTCCAGGGCTCACCAAGATTGTTGTGAACATGGGTGTCGGTCAGGCTGCCAAGGAGAGCAAGCTCATCGAGGGTGCTGTCCGCGACCTAACCGCCATCACCGGCCAGAAGCCGCAGGTCAACCTGGCTCGCAAGTCAATCGCTCAGTTCAAGCTGCGCGAGGGACAGGCGATCGGTGCTCACGTAACAATTCGTGGCGACAGGATGTGGGAGTTCCTAGACAGGCTCCTCAACCTTGCTCTGCCTCGTATTCGCGATTTCCGCGGCCTATCTGCAAAGCAGTTCGATGGCAACGGCAACTACACTTTCGGTCTTTCGGAGCAGTCCATGTTCCACGAGATCGATCAGGACTCTATTGATAGCGTCCGCGGCATGGACATCACCGTGGTGACCACTGCCAAGAACGACGACGAGGGTAGGGCGCTACTAAAGGCGCTCGGCTTCCCGTTCAAATAAACCGATTGAAGTAGGTCCGGGGGGCTTGTAAAGCGCCCTAGAAACCGCCTCGAGAAAGAAGACACAAATGACAATGACAGACCCGGTGGCAGACTTTCTGACCCGGCTGCGCAACGCCAGCAAGGCTCACCACGAGTCGCTGAGCGTCCCCTACTCAAAGCTGAAGGGCACAATCGCCGACATTCTGAAGGCCGAGGGCTACATCGACTCCTACAAGGTCGAAGATGCCAAGGTCGGTAAGAGCCTGGTTGTGAACCTGAAGTACGGCGTAAACCGCGAGGCCAGCATTGCCGGCATTAAGCGAGTTTCCAAGCCAGGACTGCGTGTATACGCCAAGAGCACCGAACTACCAAAGGTTCTCGGTGGCCTGGGCATCGCAATCCTTTCCACCTCGAGCGGTCTACTAACCGACCGCCAGGCAGCCAAGAAGGGAGTAGGTGGGGAAGTCCTCGCCTACGTCTGGTAAGCGCGCATGTCAAGAATTGGAAAGCTTCCTATCCCACTACCCCAGGGCGTAACCGCTGAGGTTACCGGCCAGGATGTCAAGGTGAAGGGCCCCAAGGGCGAGCTGCACCTAACCATCTCCGAGCCAATCAAGGTTTCTCTGGAGGACAACTCGATTTTGGTTTCCAGGCCAGACGACGAGGCGACCAGCAAGTCGCTTCACGGTCTGTCCAGGACACTTATTGCCAACAACGTTCACGGCGTCGCAGAGGGCTTCTCGAAGTCACTGGAGATTGTCGGAACCGGTTACCGCGCTGCATCCAAGGGCTCAGCAATCGAGCTGGCACTCGGCCTTAGCCACCCGGTAGTCGTCACCCCACCAGACGGCGTCACCCTGACCGTTGAGGGCAACAACAAGATCATCGTCTCCGGCATCTCAAAGCAGGCCGTTGGCGAGGTAGCAGCAAACATTCGCAAGCTTCGTAAGCCTGAGCCATACAAGGGCAAGGGAATTCGCTACGAGGGCGAGCGAGTCCGTCGCAAGGCTGGAAAGGCTGGTAAGTAGAAATGGCAACTAAGTCAAATTCAGCAGCTCGGACCCGTCGTCACGCCCGGCTGCGCAAAAAGATCGAGGGTACCGCTGCGCGTCCGCGCCTAGTGGTCACCCGCTCCGCTCGCCACGTATTTGTTCAGGTGGTTGATGACGCCAAGGGCCACACCCTTGCTAGCGCCTCAACCATGGAGGACGAGATGCGCAAGGTGAGCGGCAACAAGACCGACAAAGCCACCCAGGTTGGCAAGTTGATCGCTGAGCGGGCCAAGAAGGCCGGAATCTCAGAGGTCGTCTTTGACCGCGGTGGTAACCGTTACGCAGGTCGAGTCGCAGCAATTGCTGAGGCCGCCCGCGAGGGAGGACTGAAACTGTGAGCGAAGAGAAGAAGGAAGAGCAAGTGGTAGAAACTACCGAAGCTGCGGCCGAGACTCAGGCTCCAGGTCAGCCTCCGGTTGACCCGAACGAGCGCGAGCAGCGTCGTGGTTCACGCGAGCGTGGCCCACGCAATGAGCAGCGCCGTGAGCGCGAGGACAAGTCCAGCCCATTTTTGGAGCGTGTTGTAACAATCAACCGCGTTTCCAAGGTGGTCAAGGGTGGTCGTCGCTTCGCCTTCACCGCACTGGTTGTAGTCGGAGACGGCGACGGCATGGTCGGCGTTGGTTACGGCAAGGCTAAAGAGGTCCCAGCAGCTATTGCAAAGGGTGTAGAAGAGGCCAAGAAGAGCTTCTTCCGCGTTCCTCGCATCGGCTCGACCATCCCACACCCAGTCCAGGGTGAGGCTGCAGCTGGAGTTGTACTACTCCGTCCAGCCGCTGAGGGAACCGGTGTTATCGCCGGTGGTCCAGTTCGTGCTGTTTTGGAGTGTGCTGGAGTTCACGACGTGCTTTCAAAGTCGCTCGGTTCTTCAAACACCCTAAACATCGTTCACGCCACCATTGAGGCACTCCGACTACTGGAGGAGCCAGAGGCTGTTGCAACCCGACGCGGTAAGACCGTTGCCGAGGTAGCACCAGCGCGTCTTCGTGGCGAGAAGAAAGAAACTGAGAAGGCAGGTGCTAAGTAAATGGCCGCTCGTCTGAAGGTAACCCAAGTAAAGAGTTCCAACGGTGGCAGGCAGAACCAGCGCGATTCACTTCGCACGCTAGGTCTCAAGCGCATCGGTGACATTGTCGTGCGCGAGGACACCAAGAGCGTGCGCGGCCTTGTACAAACCGTTGCCCACCTCGTAAAAGTTGAGGAGATCGACTAATGGCTGAAGAAAAGAAGCCAGCCGCTAAGAAGCCAGCAGCTAAGCCAGCGGCAAAGCCTGCTGCTAAAGCTGCTCCTAAGGCTGCAGCGAAGCCTGCCGCAAAGGCAGCTCCAAAAGCCGCTGCAAAGCCGGCCGCTAAGCCAGCAGCTAAGGCCGCACCTGCGAAAGCTGCCGCAAAGCCTGCTGCTAAGGCAGCCCCGAAAGCCGCGGCAAAGCCAGCAGCCGAGAAGGCCGCACCTGCGAAAGCTGCGGCTAAGCCAGCAGCTAAGAAGGCAAGCGAGCCTAAGGAGAAGTCACAGATTCTGCGTCTTCACCACCTTCGACCAGCACCTGGTGCCAAGAAGGACAAGACTCGTAAGGGTCGCGGTGAGGGATCCAAGGGTAAGACCGCGGGTCGCGGAACTAAGGGAACTGGTGCTCGCACCACAACCCGTCTTGGCTTTGAAGGTGGTGGCGTGAACCTAGTTATGCGCACACCCAAGCTGCGTGGTTTCAAGAACCCATTTAGGGTCGAGTACCAGGTTGTTAACCTGGACAAGCTCGGCGAGCTGTATCCAAAGGGTGGCAAGGTCACAATCGATGATCTAGTTGCCAAGGGTGCGGTCCGCAAGGGTGAGCCTGTGAAGGTCCTTGGCAATGGTGATGTCTCGGTTAAGCTAGAGGTCGCTGTCGACAAGGTATCCGAGTCGGCCAAGACCAAGATTGAGGCTGCCGGAGGCAGCGTCAACGCCTAGTCAGAACTAGGGGAGGTATCAGGTGTTTCAGGCAATAGCTCGCGCGTTCCGCACTCCGGACCTGCGCAACAAGCTTGCGTTTACGCTGGGAATGATTGCGGTATTCCGTTTGGGATCCTTCATTCCATCGCCGAACGTGGACTACACGAACGTTCAGCAGTGTCTCGCGCAGTCCCAGAGCACCTCTGGCCTCTATGAGCTTGTAAACCTGTTCTCGGGTGGAGCGCTGCTCCAGCTCTCGATCTTCGCGCTGGGAATCATGCCCTACATCACGGCTTCGATTATCACCCAGCTGCTGAGGGTCGTTATCCCGAGGTTTGAGGCCCTTCACAAGGAGGGCCCAGCGGGTCAGTCCAAGCTCACTCAGTACACCCGTTACCTGACTATCGCTCTTGCGCTGCTTCAGTCGACAACCCTGATTACGGTTGCGAGACAGGGCGCTTTGTTTGGTGCGGACTGTACGCTGCCGATCCTGGTTGACACCGGACCACTCTCAATCACCTTGATGGTCATCACCATGACCGCGGGTACTGGTCTGATCATGTGGATTGGTGAGCTCATCACCGAGCGCGGTGTCGGTAACGGCATGTCGCTACTTATCTTCACCTCGATCGCATCGACCTTCCCAGCATCGCTACTTCAGATTCTGCAGACCAGGACCATCGAGATCTTCGTCATCGTGATGGCAGTTGGCTTCTTGATCGTTGCACTGGTGGTTCTGGTTGAGGAGTCACAGCGCAGGATTCCGGTTCAGTACGCAAAGCGCATGGTTGGCCGCAAGGCTTATGGTGGCCAGTCCACCTACATCCCTGTGAAGGTAAACACCGCGGGTGTTATCCCGGTTATCTTCGCCTCGTCGATGCTCTACCTTCCAGCTTTGCTCGCTCAGTTCAACCAGCCAGATCCAACAACAGGTCAGGTGGCGCCGTGGGTGACCTTTATCTCGACCTATCTAACTGCAGGTGACAACCCGCTCTACATGGCTGTCTACTTCGCGCTAATTGTTGGATTCACCTACTTCTACGTTGCGATCACCTTGAACCCAGAGGAAATCAGCGACAACATGAAGCGCTATGGCGGCTTTATTCCAGGTATTCGCGCCGGTCGTCCGACCACCGAGTACCTCGAGTACGTCATCAGCCGTATTACAGCTCCAGGTGCTATCTACCTTGGTCTAATCGCTCTAATACCACTCGTTGCCTTCACCGCTATCGGAACCAACCAGAACTTCCCGTTTGGCGGCACCTCAATCCTCATCATCGTGGGTGTTGGATTGCAGACCGTCAAGCAAATCAACGCCCAGATGGAGCAGCGTAACTACGAGGGTCTACTGAAGTGATCCGCATACTCTTGATCGGCCCTCCGGGAGCTGGCAAGGGAACCCAGGCAGCACTGCTGGCGCAGCACTTCGGGATTCCAGCCATCTCCACCGGAGACATCTTCCGTGAGAACGTTCGCAATGAGACCCCGCTTGGTCTCGAGGCAAAAGCATTCATGGACCGTGGCGAGTACGTTCCAGACTCTCTGACCAATGCGCTGGTGCGCGATCGCCTAAACCAAGACGATGCTGCCGCTGGCTTCCTCCTGGATGGCTACCCAAGAACTATCGACCAGGTTGAAGAGCTTGACGACATCCTCGAGGAAACCGAGAAGAAGCTCGATGTCGTCGTTCAGCTAACAGCCGACTCGGAGGAGCTTCTCCGCAGGCTCTCCGGCAGGGCGCAGGAGCAGGGTCGCAGCGATGACACCCCAGAGGTCATAAAGCGCAGGCTAGATGTCTACGAGGAGCAGACAGCTCCGCTAATTGATATCTATGCCTCCCGCTCGCTGGTGGCCAAGGTCAACGGCCTGGGCGAGATAGGCGATGTAACAAACAGGATCATTGAAGTCCTGGATGCTCGCGGCCTAGTTTCCTAATGCGCAAGCGCTTCGAACTAAAAACCGATGACGATATCCGCAAGATGCGGGTTGCGGGCCTACTCACGGCTAAGGCGCTAAAGGCAGTTCGTGATGCGGTGAAGCCTGGAGTTACAACCCTGGAGCTCGACCAAATTGCGGAGCAGACTATTCGCGATGGCGGCGGGATTCCCAACTTCCAACTGGTGCCTGGCTACTACCACACCATCTGCGCGTCAATAAACTCCGCCGTTGTCCA
>JBMUBK010000033.1:0-12229 GCA_049457355.1 Aquiluna sp. | reverse complement strand
CTAAATCGGCTCCTTGAGCTCGCACTGGAGTCAACTTCTCAGCTGGCTGCAGCGCAGCGAGAGGCTCTTGGCGAAACCTTAGAGATCAAGTAGACCCCAGGTGGAGCTAGTTTTTGCGACCGGCAATGCTCACAAAGCAGCCGAGGCCCAACAGATTCTGAGGGGCCGGATGCCTGGGGTGACCGTGCTGACCTTCGATGGGGAATCACCGGTCGAGTCCGGAACTAGCTTTTTGGAAAACGCACTCATCAAGGCTCGCGCCGCCCACAAAGCCACGGGTAAACCAGCATTTGCAGACGACTCCGGCATCTCGGTGGAGGTAATGGGCGGAGCACCAGGCATATTTTCAGCAGTCTGGTCTGGAACCAGAGACGATCAAATCAACCGAGACCTTCTGCTCGCTCAGCTTGCGGACATACCAAGGGAGCATCGGGGTGCGGCTTTTGTATGCACGGTGGCTCTGGTTTCAGACGAAGCCGAGGTTAGCTTCACAGGCATTTGGAGCGGGAGCATTGCCCTCCAGGCTGCAGGTGAAGGTGGTTTTGGTTACGACCCAGTCTTTGTTCCAGAGGGGTTTTCCGAGACGGCGGCTGAATTGGATCCTGA
This sequence comes from Aquiluna sp., assembly GCA_049457355.1. Classification (GTDB taxonomy): domain Bacteria; phylum Actinomycetota; class Actinomycetes; order Actinomycetales; family Microbacteriaceae; genus Aquiluna. Next base: position 11,623 of record JBMUBK010000033.1, on the reverse strand, counting down.
AGTGAAAAACTCGATGTCGCACAGGTTTTTGGCTATGCAGCAGATGGCCGGTTACCTGGAAGAAAACTTCTAGCGCCCCCAGCAGGATTCGAACCTGCGCACCCGCCTCCGGAGGGCGGTGCTCTATCCCCTGAGCTATGGGGGCGGTAGCGAAAGCCTACCAGCGAGGCCATCCAAGCACGCCAGCACAAGGCCGCTGTTGTAGCCTTTAGGCTCAGGTTTTGAACACTCTGGAGCTAAGTGAAAACGAATCAATTGCCCGGTCCCGCTGATTGGTGGCGAGACGCAGTCGTCTACCAGATTTACCCTCGAAGCTTTGCCGATGGCAATGGCGACGGGATCGGTGACCTAAAGGGCATTCTTTCTCGCGTTGACTACTTGGCCAGTCTTGGCATTGATGCTGTTTGGCTCTCTCCGTTTTTCCCATCGCAGCTTGCTGATGGCGGATATGACGTCGATGACTACCAGGCCATAGATGAGCGGATAGGGACCCTTGCAGAGTTTGATGAGCTTGTTTCCAAACTCCACGAAAATCAGATTCGTGTATTTGTCGACATAGTCCCTAACCACTCCTCAAACAGACACGTGTGGTTCAAGGAAGCTTTGGAAGCAGGACCGGGGTCTGCAGCAAGAGATCGCTACATATTTCGGGACGGAAAGGGACCGGATGGTTCCCAGCCACCCTCGAGGCTAGCCAGCCACTTTGGACCTGAGGGCTGGACTCGGGTTCCCGATGGCCAGTGGTACATGCACTTATTTACTAAAGAGCAACCAGACTTTAACTGGGACAACGAGGAAGTCCACCAGTACTTTTTAGACACCCTTCGATTCTGGTCAGATCGAGGCGTGGATGGGTTCCGAATCGATGTTGCCCATGCTCTCAAAAAGAATTTAGAGCCGCTGCCTGACCGCGACTCCTATGCGCTTTCGGTCATGAAAGATGACGGCACCGACCCAATCTTTGACCGTGACGAGGTTCACGAGGTCTACGCGGCTTGGCGTGAGGTGTTCAATGAGTACGACCCGCCTCGAGTTGCCGTCGCAGAGGCCTGGGTCCATCCAAATCGGCGTCCTCCATACGCCTCAGCAAATGGCTTAGGTCAGGCGTTTAACTTTGATCTTTTGGCCTCCAAATGGGACGCCGCTAGCTTCCGCAAGATAATCACTGACAACTTAGAAATGAGCGCCGAGACTGGCTCCTCCAGCACATGGGTGATGTCAAATCATGATGTGATTCGGCATGCGACCCGGCTTGCAATACCTGGCTATGGGGAGTCGGCCGATGGTTTCAGCGACGAACACCGCTGGTATGTAGAAAATCGGTTGAACCCTAATTTGGATCTTGATCTAGGGCTCGCAAGAGCGAAGGCGGCGACCCTGTTGATTCTTGCCCTGCCGGGTTCCAGCTACATCTACCAGGGAGAGGAACTGGGCCTTCACGAGGTTCTAGACATACCCGGTGAGAGCATGCAAGATCCCCAGTGGTTTAGAGGCGAGGGCAAGTTGAAATCTCGCGATGGCTGCAGGGTTCCGCTTCCCTGGACCAGTGCCGGAAGCTCCTATGGTTTTGGAAAAGGTGGAGCACATCTGCCCCAGCCGTCCTGGTTTGCGCAGGTGAATGTCGAGTCTCAGGAGGCTGGAGACTCAACTCTGAATCTCTACCGAAAGGCCATCGCGCTGCGCAAGGCAAGTTTTTCTAGTGACTCGCTCAAGTGGCTCAATCTTGGGCCAAACGCAACTGCCTTCGAGCGGGATGGCATTGTCTGCGTCACAAATTTTGGGGAGGAAGGCTTGGAACTTCCTGGTGGTGAAGTTCTGCTGTCCTCTGGCGCGATTTCAAGCGGCAAGCTTCCGGGCAATGCAACAGCCTGGGTTTCCACCCTTTAGTCTCTCCGGGCGCAAGGGTATGATTTAGGCCTACCCTCAAGTGCCAGAGTCGGCATTTTTCGCCCCCAAACCAGGAAATCCTTTGACGCCAGAACAGCTCAACGAGGCAATAGTCAGTGCCCTTAGGGCGTTGGCTAATTCAGGGGTGTTTGCCAAAGAGGAGATTCCTAGCGAAGTGGTTGTCGAACGACCCAAAAATCGCGATCACGGAGACTGGGCGACCAATGTTGCGATGCAGCTTGCTGGAAAGTTGGGCACTAACCCAAGGGAACTTGCTGAGAAGCTAGCAAAAGAGCTTCGCGAGACCGACGGAGTCGAGTCGGTATCTATTGCAGGACCTGGATTCATAAACTTCTTTGTCTCAGACGCTGCGGCCGGAGCCCTCGCAAAGGTCATAGTCGAGCAGGGTGAGAGTTACGGCCTGTCAAGCGAGCTTGCAGGACAAAAGCTAAATTTGGAGTTTGTTTCGGCAAACCCCACTGGACCCATCCACCTAGGTGGCACGCGTTGGGCTGCAGTAGGAGATTCTCTAGCTCGAATCCTTCAATCTCAAGGTGCTTCGGTCACCCGGGAGTACTACTTCAACGATCACGGTGCACAGATTGATCGCTTTGCAAGATCCCTAGTTGCGGCCGCCCTTGGCCAAGAGGCCCCAGAGGATGGTTATGCGGGGGACTACATCACTGAGATTAGCCAGCAGATTCTCACCAATCAGCCCGAGGTGCTTGAGCTAACGGGTGAAGAACAGCAGGAAGCGTTCAGGGCCGCTGGCGTGGCGATGATGTTTGAGCAGATTAGAAAGTCTCTCGAGGACTTCGGTGTTCACTTCGACGTCTTTTTCCATGAGAACTCGCTCTACGAGTCAGGTGCAGTTGAGAAATCAATTGCAAGGCTTCGTGAGTTAGGCCACATCTTTGAAGAGGAAGGTGCCATTTGGCTTCGCTCCAGCACCTTCGGAGACGACAGAGACCGGGTGGTTATAAAGTCCGATGGCGATGCGGCATACATTGCCGGCGATATTGCCTACTACCTTGACAAGCGAGACCGCGGGTTTGATACCGCGATCTACATGCTTGGTGCTGACCACCACGGTTATGTGCCGCGGATGATGGCGCTGTGTGCCGCATTCGGTGATGAACCAGGTAAGCACATGGAAATCCTCATTGGCCAGCTGGTGTCGCTGGTTCGAGATGGTCAGCCGGTTCGCATGTCTAAGCGCGCAGGAAACGTCGTGACCATGGAGGACCTCGTTGAGGCGGTTGGGGTAGATGCAGCTCGCTACGCACTCTCGCGCTCGTCAATCAATTCCACTTTGGACATCGATGTTGAGCTTCTTGCGCGCAGGACGAATGACAACCCAGTCTTTTATGTGCAGTACGCGCATGCGCGCACCAAGCAGGTTGACCGCAATGCCCCGACGTTGGACGTTGACCGCAGTGAGTTCGACCCGGCCCTGCTGAGCGAGCCGAGTGAGTCGGAGTTGCTTGCAAAGCTTGCGGAGTTCCCAAGGGTGGTGACCCAGGCTGCGGAGTTTAGAGAGCCGCATCGGGTCGCTAGGTATTTAGAAGAGGTTGCAGGAAGCTATCACCGCTTCTATGACAGCTGCCGGATTTTGCCGCTTCCTGCGCGTGATGTGGAAACGGTGCACCGCACCAGGCTGTGGCTAAACGACGCCGCGGGCGTGGTGCTCGCAAACGGCCTTGGTTTGCTCGGGGTCAGCGCCCCGGAGAGGATGTAGTGGTTATGAACAATCCTCTCGTTCCAAGTTGGCTAAAGGAAAGCAAAGACCTAGAGGCTCTCGATGCCGGCATCTGGCCTCAAACGGCTCTGAGAAACGACCGAGGTGAGCTTGAGATAGGCGGCCTAAGCGCTCCAGAGCTGGTCAGGCAGTACGGGTCGCCGCTCTATGTGGTGGACCAAGGTGATTTCGAAGCGCGGCTCGCACAGGTCCGGGATGCTTTTGAGAGTGCAGCAGCAGCTGCCGGCACATCGGTCAAGCTTTACTACGCATCCAAGGCTCTACTCACCACTGACATTGCTAGGTGGGTGGTTTCCGCTGGCTATGCCATAGATGTCTCCACCGGTGGCGAGCTGGCTGTCGCTCTTGCCGGCGGAACAGAGGGCGAAAGACTTGGGCTTCACGGCAACAACAAGTCACTTGTTGAGATCGGCAGAGCGGTGAGTGCGGATGTGTCCGCAATAGTCATTGACTCCGAGATAGAGATTGAGCGAATTGCCTCAATCGCCGGCGCACAGGACAAGATTCAACCAGTGAGGCTGCGGGTGAATTCAGGTGTTCACGCGAGCACGCATGAGTACCTTGCCACAGCGAGAGAAGACCAAAAGTTCGGCATCGCACTCGATGACGTTCCGCAGATGGTTGAAAAGATCCGAAGCCACTCGCACCTGCGTTTCCTAGGTCTCCACTCTCACATCGGGTCGCAGATTTTTGCGGTAGAGGGCTTCGTCGCAGCTGCAGAGAAGCTGCTGGAGGTGCACGCCGAGCTGCTTGCGGGCGGCGAGGTGCCGGAGCTAAATCTTGGAGGCGGTTTCGGCATTCGCTACACAGCCGCCGATGAGCCGATGCCAATAGCTGAGTTTGCAAGAGAGATTGTGAGCGCGGTTAGTAAGAAGTGCGCGGCTCTCTCAATAGCGGTTCCCAAGTTGGCATTTGAGCCCGGACGAATCATCGCAGGTCCTGCCGGAGTGACCCTCTACTCGGTGGGAACAACGAAGGATGTTGTGATTGCAGAGTCTGGTGAAGGGGCACGCCGTCGCTACGTAAGCGTTGACGGGGGCATGAGCGACAACATCCGGCCTGCACTCTATGGCGCTGAATACTCGGCTGCGATTGCTTCTAGGACCACTAACTCCTCGGGAGTGCTCTCGCGGGTTGTGGGTAAGCACTGCGAGTCCGGTGACATTGTGGTGCGTCACGAAATGCTGCCGGAAGATCTAGCAGTGAACGACCTCTTGGCGGTTCCAGCAACTGGTGCCTACTGCTATTCGCTATCTTCTAACTACAACTTTTTGCCTAGACCGGCTCTTGTTGCCGTGAAGGACGGCAAGGCGAGGGCTCTGGTCAGGGCAGAGTCCGAACAGGATCTACTGGAGAGAGACCTGGGCTACCAGCCCGGAGGAGGCGAGTGATGCAAGCTGCATACAGACCTATCCGGATTGGTTTGCTGGGAGCCGGATCCGTCGGGTCACAGGTAGCGAGGCTCCTGATTGAAAACCGTGAGGAGCTCGCCAAGCGCGTCGGCGCAGAGCTAGAGCTCGTCGGCATAGCGGTGCGAAACAAGAGCGCCAAACGCGATTTCGAGCTCCCAAAGGAGCTAATTACCGAGGATGCGGAGTCCGTCATTCTTGGCTCTGACATCGTGATTGAGCTTGCAGGCGGCATTGAGCCGGCAAAAACCTGGATAAAGATGGCTCTGAATGCCGGTGCTGATGTAATCACCGCCAACAAGGCTTTGATAGCCGCCCACGGAACTGAGCTAACCGCTCTGGCTCAGCAGTTTGGTGCTCAGCTCTACTATGAGGCCGCGGTCGGTGGGGCAATACCAATTATTCGACCACTTCGAGCTTCCCTTGCCGGAGACAAGATCAATCGGGTCATGGGCATCGTCAATGGCACCACCAACTACATCCTCGACCAGATGGAAACAACCGGTGCAAGCTTTGAGGATGCTCTGAGCGAGGCCCAGGCCCTTGGGTATGCAGAGGCTGACCCGACGGCCGACGTAGAGGGCTTTGACGCTGCCAGTAAGGCTGCGATTCTCGCAGGGCTCGCATTTCATAGCGAGATGCCCGTCGAAAAGGTCCATCGCGAGGGCATTACCTCAATAACCGCTCTTCAGATTGAAACGGCTAGGCAAGCTGGCTACACCGTCAAGCTCCTGGCTATTTGCGAGCGAGCGGGGGAGAGTGGCGAGGGACTAGTAGCAAGGGTTCACCCCACGCTCATCCCTCTCGACCACCCTCTAGCCGCGGTTCGAGGCGCCTACAACGCTGTGTTTGTGGAGGCGGAGAGCGCAGGAAGGCTGATGTTCTATGGCGCAGGCGCTGGAGGCAAGGAAACTGCATCTGCAGTTCTCGGTGACCTCGTGTCCGCTGCGAAGCGTCACCTTGCGGGAGGACCAGGTTTGGGAGATTCGACCCACGCTGACCTTGAGGTTTTGCCGGTGCAGGCAATCTTTACACGTTTCCAGATAACGCTGGAGGTGGTGGATCAGCCAGGTGTTCTTGCCTCGGTGGCAAAGCAGTTTGCAGACAACGATGTCAGCGTTGAGACCGTCGCCCAGAGCGCCGGCACCGACTCGGACCTGGCTCTTCTAACCGTTATGACCCACTCCGCATCTGAGGCTGCTCTTGAGCGGTTAGTTGCCGAGCTTGCGAAGAACTCTTCAGTGAAGAAGGTCAGCTCTGTCATCAGGGTGGAGGGCGTCTAATGGCTCATCAGTGGCGCGGTGTTATTCGCGAATATATGGACAGGCTCCCCTTTACTGCCTCTGATCCCGTTGTAACCCTGGGAGAGGGCGGCACGCCGCTTATCGAGGCGCCAGCGCTAGCCAAGCTGCTAGACGTTGGTTCAGTTCACCTCAAGTTTGAGGGTATGAACCCCACCGGAAGCTTCAAAGACCGAGGCATGACGACCGCCGTTTCCAAGGCATTGGGCGATGGCGCCAAGGCAGTGATTGCCGCCTCGACCGGGAACACGAGTGCCGCAGCTGCTGCCTACGCAGTGAAGGCTGGCATGCAATCGGTGGTGCTGGTTCCTGCGGGCAAGATCTCCTGGGGGAAGCTCTCTCAGGCAGTTGCTCACAAGGCACAAATCTTGCAGGTCAGAGGAAACTTTGACGACTGTCTAAGACTTGCTCGAGAGCTCAGCGAAAATTACCCAGTGTTCTTGGTGAACTCGGTGAACCCAAACCGTCTCCAGGGTCAAAAGACAGCGGCATTTGAGGTTGTAGACGTCCTGGGTGACGCTCCTGATCTTCACGCTATGCCGCTGGGCAATGCCGGAAATATTTCCGCCTATCACCTTGGCTATCGCGAGGAAGTTGCGGATAAGCGAATCAAGAAGCAGCCAATGCTCTATGGCATTCAGGCAGCAGGCTCCGCCCCCTTCATCCAGGGCTCGCCGGTGGCTAAGCCAGAGACGATCGCGACTGCAATTCGAATCGGCAATCCAGCATCTTGGGATCTTGCCCAGGAGGCTAAGCGCGACAGCGGTGGAGCATTTGGCTCGGTCAGCGATAAAGAGATTCTTTGGATGCACCGCTTTCTATCCCAGGAGACCGGAGTGTTTGTTGAACCCTCTAGTGCGACAGGTGCCGCAGGACTCCATAAGCTGGCGCAGCTTGGAGAGCTCCCGAAGGTAAACAGCATCGTCGTTACCGTCACCGGCCACGGCCTGAAAGACCCCGACTGGGCGCTTAAGGACGAAAACGGCAGGAAGATTAAGCCGAAGAAGGTGCCAGCTGCCGCTTCCTCAGTGGCAGAGATTTTAGGTTTGGAGCGCAAATGAAGGTAGCGGTTAAGATTCCAGCGACCAGTGCCAACCTAGGTCCAGGCTTTGACACTTTGGGCATGGCTCTTGCTCACTATGACGAGTACTCGGCGGAGCCAACTGGCTCCAAGCTAGTAATTGAAATAGTAGGAGAGGGCGAAAAGGGTGCCCCACGAGACGAGAGCAATCTGGTTTTTCGCGCAATCAAGGTCGTCTATGACTCGCTGGGTAAGAAGGTTCCAGCTCTAAAGCTTGTTTGCCACAACAACATTCCACACGGCAGAGGCATGGGCTCCTCGGGTGCAGCTGTGGCCGGTGGTGTGATGCTTGCCGCGGGTCTTTTGGCCGACGAGGTTGAGTTCTCCGAGCAGCAGCTGCTTGAGTTTGCTACTGAGCTTGAAGGTCATCCAGACAACGTTGCACCTGCGCTCTTTGGAGGGCTGACCGTTGCCTGGGTCGATGAAGATGGCCCCCACCACAAAAAGCTGACAACTCACCGTGGCCTCTCACCTCTGGTCTTGGTGCCTTCCAACCAGATGTCAACCTCGCTTGCGAGGTCGCTGCAGCCGCAGTCGGTGCCTCACACCGATGCGGTGTTCAACGTCTCACGCTCGGCGCTGTTGGTTGCCGCGCTCACCCAGAGTCCAGAGCTATTGCTCGCAGCAACAGAGGACCGCCTTCACCAGAACTACCGTGCGAGTGCCATGCCAGAGACTTCTGAGCTGATTGCCTCTCTCAGAGCAAAGGGACACCCTGCTGTTGTTTCGGGGGCAGGCCCATCGGTGCTAGTGCTCGAGGATGACCCCCAAAAGCGGCTTTTGGCAATCGCACACGTTGAGAAGAATTTCGCAAGCTGGCACGCCATGCCACTTGCGGTTGATGTCAAAGGTGCTAGTCTTATTGCGCAGCCAGGATCAGGCAGCTAACTAAGCCCCTCTGCATCTCCATTCAATTCTGAATCGCGGATTTGTGCCGCAAAGAAATGAGAACTAAACACAATGGATGAAATCCAAGAAGACAAGCCGGTAAAGCGCACTAGACGTGTTAGCTCAACCGCAGCTTCAGCTAAGACTGAGGTAAAGACCGAGGCAAAGCCCGAGGATTCAAAGCCAACCGAGGCCAAGGCCGACACCGGTGAGGCTAAGGCTCCAGCAGCCAGAGCCCGAAAGACCTCCAAGCCAGCCGCCGAAAAGGCTGAGGGTGAGAGTGCTCCTAGTGCCGATAAGGCAGAAGGTGGCGCCGAAACCAAAGAGCGAACCTCCGACCGTCGTGAGGATCGTGAGACTCGCAGCTCCGACAGGGAGAACCAGCGTGACCGCGATGACGACCGCCGTGGTGGCGGACGTAATCGCCGTGGCCGCTATCGCGACCGCGACCGCAGACGCAATCAGGACGAGGTAGAGCCAGAGATCACAGAGGATGACGTGCTGCTTCCAGTGGCCGGCATCCTGGACGTACTGGACAACTACTCGTTCCTGCGCACTAGCGGCTACCTACCGGGACCCAACGACGTCTATGTTTCCCAGGGTCAGGTAAAGAAGTACGGACTTCGCAAGGGTGACGCCGTGGTCGGCTCCATCAAGCAGCCACGCGAGGGTGAAAACCAGCGCCAGAAGTTCAATGCCTTGGTCAAGGTTGAGTCAATCAATGGCCAGACGCCGGAAGAGGCCGCTACTCGCGTTGAGTTTGGCAAGCTAACTCCGCTTTACCCGGACACCAGACTTCGTCTCGAGACAGACAACAAGAAGCTCTCGACCAGAATTATCGATCTGGTTGCCCCGATTGGTAAGGGTCAGCGTGGTCTGATCGTCTCGCCTCCAAAGGCAGGAAAGACTCTGGTTTTGCAGGCAATTGCCAACGCGATCTCGACCAATAACCCCGAGGTACACCTCATGGTGGTTTTGGTTGACGAGCGTCCCGAGGAAGTTACCGACATGCAGCGCACAGTCAAGGGTGAGGTAATTGCCTCCACCTTCGACCGTCCTGCTGATGACCACACCACCGTCGCTGAGCTCGCAATTGAGCGAGCAAAGCGTCTTGTTGAGATGGGTCACGACGTAGTTGTGCTGCTGGACTCCATTACGCGTCTTGGTCGCGCCTACAACCTAAGTGCTCCGGCATCGGGTCGAATTCTCTCCGGTGGTGTTGACTCCTCAGCTCTTTATCCTCCAAAGCGCTTCTTTGGAGCAGCCAGAAACATCGAGGACGGCGGTTCGCTCACCATCTTGGCCACAGCCTTGGTTGAGACCGGCAGCAAGATGGACGAGGTCATCTTCGAGGAGTTCAAGGGCACTGGAAACATGGAGCTCAGGCTCTCCCGTCAGCTTGCTGACAAGAGAATCTTCCCTGCGGTCGACATCAACGCCTCCGGCACACGCCGCGAGGAGATGCTGATGAGCCCTCAGGAGACCAAGATCATCTGGAAGCTTCGCAGGGCACTTGCAGGTCTCGAGCAGCAGCAGGCTTTGGAGCTTGTTCTCTCAAGACTCAAGGACACCGCGAGCAATGTCGAGTTCCTTCTCAAGCTTGAGAAGTCGATGCCGGTTCCTACCGAGACTGATTCGGAATAACGTTGCAGGATTCGCTTGCTGGCCTGAGAGCCGAGCACGCGAGTTTGCAAGAGCAGCTCAGCGACTCGGCGGTTCACTCGAACCCTGCCCTGTCTAAGAAGCTGAACCGGCGCTATGCGGAGCTGAGCACCATCTTGGATGCTGATGCTCAGGTGAAGCTAATTGAGCAGGATTTGGCGGCAGCTAAAGAACTTGCCACCGAAGACGCCAGCTTTGCAGAGGAGCTTCCCAAACTCGAAGAGCAACTCGCGACCGCTGAAGAGCGGTTGATGCGGCTTCTCATCCCAAGAGATCCTGATGATGGCAGAGATGCAATTCTGGAGATTAAGGCCGGAGAGGGTGGTGCCGAATCGGCACTATTCGCCGGTGATCTTTTGAGGATGTATCTCCACTACGCGGCGTCCAAGGGTTGGAAGGCGGAGGTCCTAGACAAGACCGAATCTGACCTGGGCGGCATCAAGGACTGCCAGGTTGCCATCAAGTCATCCTCAACAGACCCTTCCCAGGGTGTCTGGGCTCACCTCAAATACGAAGGTGGTGTCCACAGAGTTCAGCGAGTTCCGGTGACCGAAACCCAGGGCCGCATTCACACCTCGGCCGCCGGAGTGTTGGTGTTCCCCGAGGTTGACGAGCCGGAAGAGGTTGAGATCTCTCAGAACGAGATCCGTGTCGATGTTTTTCGCTCGTCCGGCCCTGGAGGACAGTCGGTCAACACCACTGACTCAGCGGTGAGGATTACTCACCTCGAGACCGGCATCGTGGTCTCAATGCAGAACGAAAAGAGCCAGCTGCAAAACCGTGAGGCTGCAATGCGTGTGCTCAGGGCAAGGCTCTTGGCCTTCAAGCAGGAGGCAATTGACGCCGAGCAGTCGGCCGCAAGAAAGAGCCAGGTCCGCACGGTGGACCGCTCGGAGCGAATTCGGACCTATAACTTTCCAGAGAACAGAATTGCCGATCACCGCACCGGCTACAAGGCCTACAACCTTGACCAGGTAATGGACGGTGCTCTGGATCCGATTGTGGAATCGGCCATCAAGATGGACGAAGAGGCAAGGCTCGCTGCCCTTGGCAATACCGAATCTGCTAACTGAGGCAATCGCTGAAATCTCTAGCCGGCTAGAGGCAGCCGGCATTGTCTCTTTTGAGGCTGAGAGCGAAGTGCTTCTAGCTGACTTCTTGGGTGTCTCCCGAGGTGAACTTCTCACGATGGCCATGACAGGTGAGGCGCGCGACCTTCGTGATCTAGAACCGCTTATTCAGCGGAGAGTCAGCCGAGAGCCACTGCAACACATAACCGGTAAGGCGCCGTTTCGCTCTATCGAGCTCAAAGTCGGCCCCGGAGTATTTATACCTAGATTTGAAACCGAGCTGGTTACCCAGATAGCCATCGACTATCTAAATGCTCTCCCCACACCAGGTAGAGCGGTCGATGTCGGGACAGGCTCAGGGGCTATCGCCATATCGCTCTCTCGTGAGAGCTCGGCCACCGTTTTTGCGATCGAGCAGTCCGAAGAAGCGGCCGAATGGGCAAGAAAGAATATGCAAGACCTGGCGCCTGAGGTGGAGCTCATAGTTGGTGACTTCGCAATTGAGCTTCCAAGACTTGAGAACTTAGATTGTGTGATCAGCAATCCCCCCTACATTCCCTCAAACG
>JBMUBK010000032.1:0-12291 GCA_049457355.1 Aquiluna sp. | reverse complement strand
TCGGCTGGCTCTTCATCTCTAGAGTCTTCTTCGCCTGCCTCATCTTCGGCTTGCTCGTCATCTCTTGAATCTTCTTCTTCGCTTGCCTCGGATTGCTCAGGCTCTGGAGCGTCACTCTCATCCTCTGATTGCTCGGTGGCATCATCTGACTGCTGCTCAGAGTTTTCCTCAGGGGTTTCTTCCGAGGGCTCTTGGGTCTCCTCGCTGTCACTGCCACTAGCCTCAACCTGCTCGGTGCTTTGGGCAGGAGTTTCTGAAGCAGGATCGCTTGCAGCGCATCCCGTGAGGACCAGCAGGGAGGCTAGGAGGAGGGCAATTCGCATGTTATTGAGAACAGCCCAAAAACTCAGGTATTCCTAGCCGGCCTTCGACAGCTCTGGTTCGCGCTCTCTGCCGCCCGCAAGAATTAGTCCAATCGTGATTAGAGGTATGCCGACCAACAGGCCAATGGTGATTTGTTCCCCGAGGAAGATAATGCCAAGTGAGAGAGCAACAGCGGTGTTCACATAGGTAATCAGGGTGGCCTTAGCAGGCCCCACCTCCTTGATTAGCTTGAAGAAAATCACAAACGCTGCAGCCGAACAAACCAATCCCAAAACGACAACAGCCATCAGGCTCAGTGGGCTTGCGCTTGAAAGCTCGCCAGGAAGTTGCGGCAGCGAAAATGGTGAGTAAACGATTGCTACAAAAGCCATGCTCACGCCAATAACTCCTGCCGATGGCACGTCATGAAGTTTGATGTTTGCAACAATCGGGGCGATCGAATATCCAACTGCCGCCAGCACCACCATCAGAACATAGAGCGGATTCACGACTCCGGTAACAGAATCGATCCCAACGAGAGTGAAGACGCCAATGAACCCGATGATCATGCCCGATAGCGGCTTGAGCTTCAGCGCTTTGCGGTCCTTGAGGAAAATAGCTAACACGGCTACCGCAAAAAACGGGACCGTCGCAATCAAGAGGCCCGCAAGGCCTGAGGAAATGTGCTTTTCGGCCTCTGTAATCAAAAACCAAGGACCAACCATCTCAACAGCACCAAAGACCAAAACATAGGGCCAGGCCTTCAGAGCCGGCTTCAGACCTCCCGTGAGAGCGGCATAGGGAATTAGGACTAGAGCGCCCAAGAAGGTCCTGAGAAAGACGATTGAGGGGGTGGAAAAGCTTTCCAGAGCAAGTGCAATGAAGAAGTACGGGAGTCCCCAAAAGATACCCGCAAGGGAGAACAGAACAAGGCCTTTTTGGGTCACCACGCAATCGTAGTGGCAAGTGGCTTTGCCAAATCAACTAGTCCCAAAGCGGACCTGGATCACCCTAAATTTGAATAGTTGTCTAGTACCCCTAGACTAAGTGGCATGCACGACGAAATTGTCCAAAAGCCTGCCGACACAACCGCTGACCTCCACCCTCTGGTTAGAGATCGCTGGAGCCCGAGAATCTTTGACACCGAGCACTCCATTGGCACTTCCGAGCTTGAAAGTATTGGTGAAGCTTTTCGATGGGCTCCCTCATCATCAAACCAGCAGCCATGGAAACTGGTGCTGCTAACCCGAGGCAGCGAGCTATTCGAGTCAATCGCGAGCACTGGATTGACCGGCTTCAACCAGACCTGGGCCCCAGATGCCTCTGCACTTGCTGTGGTGCTGGCAGCAAAGACTTTCGAAGGCAAAGACCGCAAGATGGCCGAAACCTACTTTGATGTTGGGTTAGCTTCGAGCCAGCTGGTAACTCAGGTTGAGAGCATGGGACTAAAGGCACACTTCATGGGAGGCATCGTGCCGGAGAAGATTCGTGAAGACCTAAAAGTAGCTGAGCATGAGGTGGTGTGCGTGATCGCCCTTGGAAAGCAGGGCTCGATCCTCGGTAAGGACGAAGCAATTGTCAGCCGAGAAACCGCTCCAAGGACTAGAAACAACTCGAGCGACGTCTACGTAATAGACAGCACCCTCTAGTTCTCGCTAGCGCGCTTCCTAGCCGAAGCTGCCCTGGCCCGGACGTTAGGGTCCAGTTCGACCTTACGAATTCGAATTGCGTCGATCGTCACCTCAACACACTCGTCCTCACGGGCAAACTCCAGACTCTCCTCGAGAGATAGCTTGCGCGGTGGGGTTAGCCCTTGGAAGCTGTCAGCGGAAGATGCTCGCATGTTGGTGAGCTGCTTCTCCTTGGTGATGTTGACGTCCATGTCGTCAGCCCTGGAGTTCTCCCCCACAACCATGCCGGTGTAGACCTCGGTGCCAGGTTCCACGAAAAAGCTGCCGCGCTCTTGAAGCGCGATCATGGCGTATGGAGTAGCACTACCTGGACGGTCCGCAACCATCGAGCCCGACTTGCGGGTAATGATCTCGCCAAACCATGGCTCATAACCAGAGCTCAGGGCATTGGCGATGCCGGAGCCCTTAGTGATTGTCAAAAACTCGGTGCGGAAACCGATTAGCCCTCTTGATGGCACCTTGAACTCAACTCGAACCCATCCGGTTCCGTTGTTGGTCATGTGGAGCATGCGGCCTTTGCGGGCAGCTAAAAGCTGAGTCACAGCCCCCATAAACTCCTCAGGAACATCGACGGTGAGTTCCTCCACGGGCTCGTGGAGCTTGCCGTCGATCTTCTTGGTCACTACCTGCGGCTTACCAACGGTGAGCTCATAGTTCTCGCGGCGCATCTGCTCAACCAGGATTGCCAGGGCTAGCTCGCCCCTTCCCTGAACTTCCCAAGCGTCCGGGCGTTCGGTTGGAAGCACTCGGATAGAGACGTTTCCAACGAGCTCGCGGTCCAGTCTCTCCTTGACAAGCCTTGCGGTGATCTTGGCACCCTTCGCTCGGCCCGCCATTGGGGAGGTGTTGATTCCGACCGTCATCGAGATGGCTGGCTCGTCGACGCTAATTCCTGGGAGTGGGCGAACATCCTCTGGATCGCATAGCGAGTCACCGATGGTGATTTCCTCAATACCTGCAACCGCAACAATGTCTCCGGCGCTGGCGCTGTCGATGCTGAACCTCTCAAGCGCTCTGGTTCCAAGTAGTTCGGTAATCTTCACCATTTGTTGGCTACCGTCCTGACGGACCCAGGCAACCTGCTGGCCTTTGCGAATCGTGCCATTGTGAACGCGCAGTAGCGCAAGCCTTCCCAAAAACGGTGAGGCATCCAGGTTGGTGACGTGAGCCTGAAGTGGCGCTCCCTCTTCAAACTTTGGGGCTGGAATGTATTTCAAAATTGCCTCGAAGAGCGGCTCTAGGTCTTCGCTGTCTGGCAGTTCGCCATTTCCGGGCTTATTCAACGATGCCCGACCTGCCCTACCGGATGCATAGATAACCGGCAGGTCCAGGATCGCGTCCACATCCAAGTCCGGGACGCTGTCGTGAAGGTCGGATGCCAGTCCGAGCAAAAGATCGTGGCTCTCTTCAACTACCTCGTCGATGCGGGCATCGCTGCGGTCAGTTTTGTTAACGAGCAAAATCACCGGAAGCGAGGCCTCGAGAGCCTTGCGCAGGACGAACCTAGTTTGCGGAAGCGGGCCTTCGGAGGCGTCAACCAGCAGAACTACACCGTCCACCATTGATAGTCCGCGCTCAACCTCACCGCCGAAGTCGGCGTGCCCTGGGGTGTCAATAACGTTTAGCGTGACCGAGTTGCCCTTCGATGCGGGACCGGAATAGGTCACCGCGGTGTTCTTGGCCAAGATGGTGATGCCCTTTTCCTTTTCGAGATCACCGGAGTCCATAACGCGCTCATCAACGGCGGCGTGAGCGGCAAATGAGCCGGTCTGGCGAAGCATGGCGTCCACCAAAGTGGTCTTTCCATGGTCAACGTGGGCAACTATGGCCAGATTTCTCAGGGCCTGATTTGATTGGGTCATCTAATACCTAGGTTTTGGGAGCCCGTGTCAGGCCCGGCTTAGTTTATTGGCAGTTGGCCGACAAGACGGCGAATTAGACTCATCGGGTTATGGCAGTGGACTTTGATTCAGGCCTCAAAGAGGCATCAGAGCGGCTCTTAGAGCTCTCTACCAAATTACCAACGCCAATAGTCCTGATCGATGGCCGTGCGGGCTCAGGCAAGTCTCTCTTTGCCACCAAGCTGGCCGAAAATTACTTCTCGGAGAACAGGCAGGCAGCGAGGATTGTCCGGCTCGATGACCTCTATCCGGGCTGGGAGGGCCTTGTCGCAGGCAGCGTCTATGCGAGAGAGAGAATCCTGGAGCCAATAAGCGCAGGCAAAGAAGCCAGTTGGCAGATTTGGGACTGGGAGCAGGGATGCCGAGGTGCAACCGGCGAAGCCGGAAACGGCTTCCGGGAGTTCTCGGGCGGCACCGCACTTATCGTCGAGGGCTGTGGGGCACTCTCAAAGGCCTCCGCGCCAATGGCAGCGTTGAGGCTATGGATTGAAGCTGATTCAACAAAGCGTCGACTGAGATTTAGTGAGCGAGACAAAGGCAAATTCGATGAGTACTGGGGAGTTTGGGCAGCCCAGGAAGAAGAGTTTTATGCCGCAGAGCGCAGCCGTGAGCTTGCGGATCTAGTTATTCAGAACTAGTTCTGTTTTCCCGCCAGGTGCGGATTCCGGCTACAACACTGAGAGAAATCACCACAATCGCAATTGCGTAGGTTGCATTTCGGACAAAGGGAATCGAGTAGGTGAAATAACCTGCGAGGGTAAGACCACAGCCCCACAAAAGCGCCCCCACGGCATTTGCACTGAAGAACTTGTAGTAGTTCATCTTCGAGATTCCTGCGAGCGCCGGGATGATGACTCTCCCCCAGGGCACAAACCTGGCAACCACTATCGACCACCAGCCATATCTCACATAGAAAACCTCAGATTTTTCGATGGCATTTTTTAGCCACTTTCCCTTGCGCTTGTCTAGATAGGGCCTGCCGTAATGCCGGCCAAGGGTGTAACCAACCTGATCGCCCAGCCAGGCGGCGATGCCAACACCGGCCACCATCACAAAGATGTTGATTGTGTCTTGATTGGCCGCTGCCACCAAACCAGCGGCAAAGACTAAAGAGTCGCCCGTAATAAAGGGAATGAAGGCGCCGACAAACAGCCCTGTGCCCGCAAATACCAGGCCAAAGACTGCGGCGTAGAAGAGAAATGGGCCCGTTTGATCAAACCAACTAACAATGTCATCGGTCACGGAAAGACGGATGAGGTTGGTGGGCATGGGACAAGTCTAAGCGCTCGAGTGCGCTGCTGATTCCCTAGACGTTGAAGCGGAACTCGACCACGTCACCGTCTTGCATGACGTAGTCCTTGCCCTCCATGCGAACCCTCCCCTGGGCCTTTGCCTCTGCCATGGAGCCCGCGGAATCAAGGTCTTGATAGGAAACGATCTCTGCCTTGATGAAGCCCTTCTCGAAGTCGGTGTGGATTACCCCGGCTGCCTGTGGCGCCTTCCAGCCCTTGCGAATTGTCCAGGCTCTGGCTTCCTTTGGTCCAGCGGTGAGGTAGGTCTGAAGCCCCAGGGTCGCAAATCCAATTCTCGCCAGCTGGTCTAGCCCGCTTTCACTCTGCCCCAACGAGGCAAGCAGCTCGCTGGCTTCCTCGGGGCTTAGGTCAATGAGCTCACTCTCGACCTTGGCATCCAGGAATACCGCCTCGGCGGGGGCAACAAGCTCAGCTAGTTCCGCCAACTTCTCTTTGTCCGAAAGCACACCCTCATCGACATTGAAGACAAACAAAATTGGCTTGGCGGTCAAAAGGCCAAACTCCTTGAGGTGGGTCATATCAATGCCCGATAGCGACAGTGGCTTCCCGCCATCGAGGATTCCAATTGCCTCGTCAATCACGGCAAGCACCTGTGGATCGTTGCGCTTGGTCTTGACCTCTTTTTCGATTCGCGGCCTTGCCTTTTCCAGAGTCTGCATGTCAGCCAGGATCAGCTCGGTGTTGATGGTCTCGATATCACTCTTGGCATCAACCTTGCCGTCAACGTGAACAACGTCGGAGTCGGAAAACCCGCGCACCACCTGTGCAATCGCATCTGCCTCGCGGATATTCGCGAGGAACTGGTTTCCGAGCCCCTCGCCTTCGGAGGCTCCGCGCACAATTCCGGCAATGTCCACAAAGGAAACCGGAGCTGGCACCTTCTTCTCCGACGAGAAGATCTCGCTTAGCCTGTCAAGCCTGCTATCGGGAAGATTGACGACACCGATGTTGGGCTCGATGGTGGCAAACGGGTAGTTTGCCGCGAGCACAGAGTTCTTGGTGAGTGCATTGAAGAGGGTTGACTTGCCGACATTGGGCAGTCCGACGATTCCGATAGTTAGGGCCACCGCGAAAGTCTATTGCCCGATAATTGGCTTGTGGCTTTGGACTTCGTGGCAATTGACTTTGAGACTGCCAACTCTTCTCCGGCCTCTCCCTGCGCAGTTGGCCTGGTCCGAGTTGAGGCTGGAGAAATCACGCAGTCGCTTTCGATGCTTTTCAAACCCCCATCGCCAAACAATTATTTTCTCTCTGGCAACATCGCCGTTCACGGCATCAAACCCGATGACATTGTCGATGCCCCCGACTGGCTTGACGCCCTTCCAGAACTCTTGCTATTCACAGATGGAATGCCACTGATTGCGCACAATGCAAGTTTTGATATGTCGGTTCTCAAGGCTTCTGCCGCAGCGGTGAATTTTGACCTTCCAAACCTCAGCTACGGCTGCAGCCTGAAGATGTCCAGAAAGACCTACAACCTAGAGAGCTACCGCCTAAATGCGGTTGCCTACGCAATTGGACACGAAGAATTTCAGCACCACGACGCGCTCGCGGACTCAGATGCCTGCGCCAGGATCGTGATGCACATGGCAAAGCGTCATGAGGTGGAAGACCTCGAGGGACTGCTTCGCAGCACGAACCAGCGTTTGCAAACCTTAGTTGTCTGACCCCACTGCAATACTGGCGGCTATGGATTTAACTCTGCTTTTTGTGCTCAATGGCCTAGGGCTGGGACTAGTTGTTGGCGCGTTTGTTGGCTATCGCTACGCAAGACGCAAGGCCACAGGCTCAGACCCTGCCATCCTGGCAAAGCTCGCCGCGCTGGAAGCGACCGAGAATGAGCTCAGAAGTCAGCTGGCAAAGGCGGACGAGGCTGCCAAAAACTCACAAAGCCAGAAGGATCAGGAAAACAAAGTGCTGGTTCAGCTCGCTCCTGTGAAGCAGCAGCTCGAGCAGATGCAGAGCGTCGTGCAGCGCATGGAGCGTGAGCGAGTAGAGCAGTTCAGCACCATCTCCGAGCAGCTCAAGAGCGCCATCGAAACCGACGAGAATCTGAGGAAGCAGACTCAGCAGCTCTCACAGGCCCTCAGTTCAAATTCCCTCAGGGGTGTCTGGGGTGAGGCACAGCTTAGAAAGCTGGTGGAGCTTGCTGGTCTTATCAAGCACGCTGACTTCTCTGAACAGGCAACCATTGCAACCGGCGATAAGTCCGGCAGGGCTGACATGGTTATCAACCTGCCCGGCGGCAAGGCTCTCGCAATTGACTCCAAGGTCCCATTTGATAAGTACCAGGAGGCCAGCACCATCTCGGAGCTTGCAAGTGGCGAAGAGTTAGACAGGCGCAAGAAGCTTCTGGCCGAGCACGTCAAAGCGGTCAAGGGGCACATCGACGAGCTTGCTGGACGCGCCTATTGGGAGGGGCTCGACACCTCTCCGGACTTCGTGATCTGTTTCGTGCCAAGCGAGTCGCTGCTGTCTGCAGCTTTGGAGCAGGACCCGGCATTGATGGAGTATGCGTTCAAGAAAAACGTGGCGCTTGCCTCTCCGGTTTCGCTGTTCTCGGTCTTGAAGACGATCAACTACATCTGGCGCCAGAATGCGGACGAGTCGCAGGTGCGCTCAATGATCAAGCTCGGCAGAGAACTCTACGAGCGGGTGGGCAAGGTAGCCGCCCTGGCAGCAGATTTGGGCAACAAGCTCACAAGCACCGTCAAGAGCTATAACGGCTTCGTCTCATCGCTAGAGACGAGAATGCTGGTAACCGCAAGAAAGCTCAATGATCTGGACGAAAACGAGCTGGGAATTGACTCCATTGAAAGCCCGAAACTGATTGAGCAGGGGCCAAATGCCATCACCGCGAAAGAGCTTGACGAGAGCGAAGATAAGTAGTTATTTGGCTATAGTGGGCATGGCGCCTACAACGATGTGAGTGTCAATTTTTCACTCACATCCAAGGAGTCACGATGGCTGACCAGAAATCACCTGTTGTCACCCTCACCCCCTCCCCAACCCTGGATCGCACCTATTTTGTGAAGAACCTGGTTGAGGGTGGTGTCAACAGAGCCTATGAGGTCGGCGAAGAGCTTGCAGGCAAGGGCATCAACGTAGCCCGCGGCCTCCAGCTTGCAAAGATTCCGGCTCCTGGCGTGGTGCCGATTGGCAATGCCGACCCGGCCGTATTGAAGCGGACCGGGTCTTCTAGTTTTTTGGTGCCACTGTGGGTCGATGGCACACTCAGAGTCTCGACCACGGTCGTTGAATACGACGGCCCGACCACCAAGATCAACGAGCACCCCAGACCGCTGCACCAAAAAGACTGGGATGCGGTCATCAGCCTCACCGAAAAGACGCTCGTGGACACTTCCGCCCAGTGGTTGGTTGTGGCCGGGGCGCATCCCGAGATCATCGAGACCGACAAGGTAATCGACCTCGATCCCCTCTTTGAGGTCACCCAACGTCTTGGCGTGAAGGTTATTCTCGACACCTCTGGAGATCCGCTTCGCTACTGGGCCCAGAAGGGTAATGCAACTGTCATGAAGCCAAATGCTCACGAGCTTGCTGAGTGTGTGGGCAAGGACATGGAGACTCTTGGCGACGTCATTGACGCTGCCCGCACACTCAACGACTGGGGTGTGGACCTAATCCTGGCCTCGATGGGCGTAGACGGCATAGTTGCCGTTACCAAGACCCATGCGATTCACGCTTTCACACCACCGGTGAAGGTGATCAACACTGTTGGTGCCGGTGACTCGACCATCGCCGGCTTCCTGTCCGCCGTGACAGCCAACGAGACCGAGCCCGAAGCATATGGCGTTGGCTTTGACGTAGCCGGCGGAATCGCAGCAGCGGTTCAATGGGGTGCCGCAAAGGTTCAGCAGCCGACAAGCGGCCTAAAGTCAATTGAAAATCTTGTTGAGGCAACTGTTGACCTCGACCCCGATCGAAACCGCCCCTTGGGCGAACCAGCCCAGGCCTAGGAGGCACAAAATGGCAGTAGTTTCATCCGCCGAGTACTCAGAAATGCTAGACAGGGCAAAGGCCAAGCGCTTTGCCTATCCAGCCATCAACGTTTCCAGCTCACAGACACTGAACGCAGCCCTTGCAGGCCTGCAGGAGGCCGGTAGTGATGGCATTCTCCAGGTCTCAACCGGAGGCGCCGACTACTGGAGCGGCCCTACTGTAAAAAACAGAGTCTCAGGTGCTCTAGCCTTCGCGGCATTTGCCCGTGAGGTGGCAAAGAATTTCGATATCAAGGTCGCCCTCCACACCGACCACTGCGCGGAAGACCAGCTGGATGGATTTGTGAGGCCGCTACTGGATATTTCCGCAGAGCAGGTAAAGGCAGGTGGCGAGGCGGTATTCAACTCCCACATGTGGGATGGCAGCGCGATTGCACTTGATCGCAACCTTGAGATTGCAAAAGAGCTCCTGGAAAAGTCGAACAACGTCGGATCAATTTTGGAGATCGAGGTTGGCGCTGTTGGCGGCGAGGAGGATGGCGTCGAGGGTGGCATGGGAGAGCACCTCTACACCACAGTCGCCGACGGCATGCAGACCGTTGAGGCACTCGGCCTTGGTGAGAAAGGCCGCTACCTAGCGGCTCTAACCTTTGGAAACGTTCACGGCGTCTACAAGCCAGGAAACGTGCAACTGAGGCCAGAGCTGCTGGAGGAAATCCAGCGTGAGGTTGGCTCAAAATACGGCAAAGAGTCTCCCTTTGATCTTGTCTTCCACGGAGGCTCAGGCTCTACCGAGAAGGAAATAGCGGACGCTGTCAGCTTTGGTGTAATCAAGATGAACATCGATACCGACACCCAATACGCCTTCACTAGGCCAATCGTGGACCACATGTTCAAAAACTACGACGGCGTTCTGAAGGTTGATGGCGAGGTTGGCAACAAGAAGACCTATGACCCCAGGAACTGGGGTAAGTCGGCAGAGGCAGGAATGGCTGCAAGGGTAGTGGAAGCTGCAAAGCAGCTTGGTTCAGCTGGTCAATCGAGCTGGTAGTAAGAGCAAACTAACCTAGGGCTGGAGCCGGGTCACCTTCCAGCTGTCAGCTTCAGAGGTCCTTGCGAAGGCAATCCGGTCGTGCATGCGGTTCGACCTTCCCTTCCAGAATTCGATACGACTGGGGATAATCCGATACCCACCCCAGTAATCAGGCTTGGGGACAACCTGGCCCTCAAACCTGCTCAAAGCCTCATCGAACTGCTCGTCGAGCTTGCTGCGGGACTCGATTGGCTGTGATTGTCTAGAGGACCACGCGGCAACCTGAGACTCGTGAGGCCTGGAGTGGAAATATTCCTCCGAGTCGTCCTCGGAAACCCTCTCCACTCTCCCCTCTATCAGGACCTGGCGGTATATCGAATACCAACCAAATACCGCGCTGACTTGAGGGTTTTGTTCAATTGCCTGCCCCTTGCGGGAGGAGAAGTTTGTGAAGAAGACAAAGCCGTTGTCCTCAACTCCCTTCAAAAGCACAGTTCGAGAGCTTGGTGTGTTTGCGCTTGTTACCGTGCTGAGCACAAAGGCATTGGGTTCGTAGATTCCAGCCTCTTCCGCGGAAACCAGCCAGTCGCGAAACTGATCAATTGGGTTTGTGGCCAACTGGCTCTCATCGAGGGATTCCTGACCGTAGTCCTCGTGTCTGCTAAGGGAGTCCATCTAACAAGATTCTCTAGCTACTGCTGCTTGCCTTGAGGTCTTTGCGAAGCTCTTTTGGTAGGGAGAACTGAATATCCTCCTCGGCGGTGGTAACAGTCCTGACATCGCCGAAGTCTCTTTCGGCTAGGTAATCGAGCACCTCTTCAACCAGGTCCTCTGGGACGGAGGCTCCTGATGTGACTCCGACACTGGTGACTCCTTCGAACCACTCATCCTTGATTTCAGAGTAGTCGTCGACGCGGTAGGCGGCTTTGGCACCCGCGTCCAGCGCAACCTCGACCAGCCTTACAGTGTTTGAGGAGTTCGCCGAACCAACAACGATCACTAGATCTGACTCTGCCCCAACCTTCTTGATGGCGACCTGTCTGTTTTGCGTTGCGTAGCAAATGTCATCGCTTGGTGGGTTGTGCATCTTTGGGAATCGCTCCCGAAGCTTCACCACAGTTTCCATGGTCTCGTCGACAGACAGGGTGGTCTGGGAGAGCCATATGACCTTTTCCGGGTCCTTGACCTTGGCGTTCTGGATGTCCTCATCGCCATCGATTAGCTGGACGGCGTGTGGGGCCTCTCCCGCGGTTCCCTCTACCTCCTCGTGGCCCTCATGGCCAACCAGCAGGATGTCGTAACCCTCTTTTTCAAAGCGAAGAACCTCTTTGTGGACCTTGGTCACCAGTGGACAGGTGGCATCAATGGTTCGCTGATTGCGGGCATTTGCAGCCTCGACCACCGCCGGTGATACCCCGTGAGCAGAAAAGACCATCACACAACCCTCAGGAGCCTCTTCCACCTCATCGACAAAGATTGCCCCGCGCTTTTCAAGTGAACGAACCACGTGTTTGTTGTGGACGATCTGCTTCCTGACGTAAACAGGAGCACCGTAGTGATCTAAGGCCTTCTCGACGGCAATAACCGCCCGGTCGACTCCTGCGCAGTAACCCCTAGGGGCTGCCAGAAGAACCTTCTTTCCCGAATTGATGTCGGGCTGGGCGTTATTGTTGATTAGGGTCACCACTCAATTCTACGAACCGTTACCGGAGGCTATTGCATGAATCAGCCAATGGCTCACGATGTTGAATCAAAAGTCTCCAGTGAACATTCCCCCTGGCAGGTCTCGCAGCTCTCAAAAAGCCTCAAAGACTGGATAGAGAAGCTTGGCAGAGTCTGGGTTGAGGGAGAGCTCCAGCAGCTCCAAGTCAGAGGAAGCAATATTTTTGGCTCCCTGAGGGACCTAGACGTCGAGAATTCCATCGAGATTCACGCTTTCGATGCCTCGAGTGTTGAGATTGAGGCCGGCCTAAACCAGGGCGATCGCGTAGTTGCGCTGTTGCAACCGCAGTTTTGGGCCAAAAACGGCAAGCTCACAATGCGTGTGCTCAAAATGCACAAAGTTGGCCTTGGTGAGCTTCTCGAAAGAAT
>JBMUBK010000031.1:0-12423 GCA_049457355.1 Aquiluna sp. | reverse complement strand
CAGAACCGGCGGGACCGCAGGAGTGCCAGGAAGCAACTCAGCTCAGCATTGAAGATTCAATAGATGCCCAAACCGCGGCCTTTGGTGAGGGCGAGTTTGACAGGGCGTATGCAATTGCCTCCCCCAGTTTTCAGGAGAGCGTAACCCTGGAGGGGTTTATAGAGATCATTTCCGGTAGCTATGGCCCTCTGATCGAATCCTCAGAGCTTGCCTATCGGGACTGCATGGTGGACAGCTCGGAGGCCATCGCAATCATTGACGTTCGTTTCATAGAGTCAGGCAACGCCGTCTATGGTCTGCGGTATCTAATGGTCAACGTGGAGGGCACATGGCGTGTCGATGGAGCAAGCAATCTTCAGGTTGTAGGCGAGGGCACTTAGTCGCGCTTAGAAGACATGACAAAGCCTGGGGCACATCCGTGCACCCAGGCCTCGTCATGACCCCCTAAAGGAATAAAAGGCTGTGAGCTACCGGTACTGCCAACACCAGCACCGAGAACATGACGGCAAACGCCTCGAACCCTTTCATTGAGGCTCCCATCTGTGTCGACTTGAATTCATCGGACGCATCCATGGAAAGCAGCTTCATGTCAGCAACAGTTGAAACGATGAATAACACGGTCAGCAGCGCCATTGCGACGGAGATGATGAACAACGGAAGACCAGAATCTGGACCTGCCAGCCCAAAGGCTGCCACGAGGATGCCACCCACCACAAAGTGAGTTATGACGAATGCCACCATTGGGTATACCCGGTGATTGAACCAGGCTACGAGTTCTGCACTATTGAATTTCATTTCTTGTTTTCTTTCCTTTTTCTTAGCCCAACAGCACGATTCCGTGGCCGACTAGAACCCCGATGTGCACCGAGGTTATAGTCGCCGCGAAGGCGAACCATGGGTTGGTTTTGAAGGCCCTGCCAGAGGCTGTATCGGCAAGCTCAGCCGGGAGGCTTTCGGCAATTGCCTTGAATCTGCCGATTGTTGTAAATGAGGCAATCCACAAAACAACCGCTACTGCGCAGCTTGAGACGAATAACCCGATTGCGTGGTTGCTTCCCGCCTGAATTGAGCTCGCAGCAAGTGGAATGCCGATAGTCCAAACCGAAATGGCTATAACAACTAGCCCAAGAAAGTGTGTTTGAGCAGTTCTATCGGACTCAACCCACGAGTGAGTTACCTGTGGGAGCCGACTATCCAAGTCGATTAGCGTTTTCTTCATCATTCCAGTGCAAGAGACCGGAGATGATCATGCCTAGGCCGCTAAGCATCGGAATAATTCCAAAGTCTGGGGCGAAGTTCTGGTATCCAACGACTGGACCAACAATGACGAGCAGACCAAGGGCTACCCAAAAAATGATGCTCGCTCCAAGTCCGGCAGTAAGCCTTGCCCGAGTGGCGCCGCGGGCCACGTATCCAATTCCCGCAGCGGCAAAGAGGTATCCACCAGAGAAAACAAGGAACAGGTGTTGGAAATTGGCAACGTCTGCCGCAGTGGTAGACAGGCCACCAGCTTCAAGCGACTCGAGGGGCCAGAAAAGTGCGAAGCTTGCACCCATTCCCCAAAACAATGTGCTCAGTAATAGCCAGCCGACAGGGTTAAAGAACTTTCTCAATTTACTTCTCCTTTGGGCGCACTCCATTGGCGCTTTGGATAAGCCAATCGAAAAAAAAGTGAGTGGTCTTGTATCAAACGCTCATGTTTAGTCCAGGTAATACCGAGCGCTAATGCTTATGCCACAAAAAGAGTGTCTGCTCCCGCGCGCGGAGTTGCTCGGTACTCAGACGGAGAAAGACCTGAGTATTCGGTGAAACGGTGGGTGAAATGAGCCTGGTCGTAATAACCGGCAGCCGAGGCAACATCAACCAGGGGAAGGTTCGTGTTTAGAAGGGCGAGGGCCCTTCGGTATCTGCGCAAAGCTGTGTATCGCTCAAAGGGCATACCAAGCCATTGTTTGGCTAGGCGGTTGGCGTGGGCCTTCGAATAACCCGTGAGGTCTAGAACTTGGTAAGTGTTGGGCACCCGACGAGAGTCGTGAAAGATGTCAACCATGGCCCTGGAGAGTGAGATGAATTCGGGCATCGACCCGCCCTGCTCCAGCCGATTCACCATCCAGTTCTCAAGAAATTCAGCACGTTGCTCGAAGGTCGGCAAACTCTTGAGGGCATCTTCCAGTGGGTTTAGGTTCACTCCAAACATTGCAGGATTGACTGTGCGGTTCGACAGTTCGGATGCAGGAACACCAAACATCAACATTGCAACCGCAGGGCTCATGACAGCAAGTAGGACATGGAGGCATTTTCCCGAGACAATTTGCGGCCTATTTGCTACTGAAAACAGCAGAGAGAATGAGTTTCGGGAGCCCCGATCATATTCTTCATCCTCAGCTAGATAGAACTCAGAAATTTCGCTGTCGCCGAGGAAGAAAGCTATCTCTACCTTGCCATCGGGCATGATCTGCGCGCGCCCTGGGTTCTCGGAGTAAAGCTCTCCAAAGAAGTCAACCAACCCAGATAGCCGACTCGGAAAATAAAGCAGCGGAGCAAAGCTCGTTTCGGTTTCACTCAGTGTTGCCACGATGGCCCCCAACCCAGCTATTCCCACGTCGGCAGGAAGTTAGTTCATAGACTAACCCGCCTCACCATTGCCGTAGACGTGTTAATAAAGAATTAAGGGTCCGAGACTGGTCCGGTGAAAGTAGGCCCCGTGGGGCTCGAACCCACGACCCACGGATTAAAAGTCCGTTGCTCTACCAACTGAGCTAGAGGCCCCTACGGCCACAAAGTCTAACAGCGCTAGCTCAGGATGTCCTTGGTGGTGAAGCGGCCATAGGCAAGAGCTCCAAAGACTGCGATCCAACCAAGCTGCAGAACTATGTTGTTGAGCATTGAGCCCCACTCAATTGGCGCTCTCAAAAGATCCGCAAAGTCAAGCCAGTAATAGGTGAATAGCCAGGAGTGCATCCACTCAAGCTGGGGGATGTTTCCAAGGATATTGCTTACACCGCTGGTGACCAAGGTTGCGGTCATCGCTCCCACGGGAACCGTGGTGAGCGTGGAAATAAACAGGCCAACGGCCGCCATTCCGGAGAGCGAAACTGTTGTGTAGAGGGCAACAAGTGCCATCCGCCCGAAGGCCTCAAAAATGCTTATGGTGAAACCTGACAACAAAGTCACCGGGCCAACCGGGAACAGGATTGCTCCAATTGCCGCTCCGGCAATCATGAGTGTGAATGTGCCGGCGAGAATGAACACCAGCGATGCCAGGTACTTCATGACAAGTAGCCGAACCCGTCCGACCGGAGAGATCAGCAGGTAGCGAAGGGTACCCAGCCCAGCCTCGCCAGCGATTGTGTCACCCGCTACCACCGATACCGTGAGCGGCAAGAACAGTGGCAGGGCCAGCAGCATGGCCGTGAAGCCAGTAAACAGCCCGTTTTGTGTGACCTGAGCTAAGAATGGCGGGCCTTCACCCGGTGCTAGGCGCTCCGATGAGAGCGCAACTGCTACTGCCAACAAAATGGGAATCAGTGCGATCGCAGCGAGCATCGCCCAGGTGCGGCGACGAGTGAACATGACCTTGAGCTCTGAGAGGAAGAGCCTGATGCCTAGGGCCTTAGCGAACAACTTCAAACCCCTCTCCCGTGAGCTTCACATACTTCTCTTCGAGGCTAGAGCGCTGAAGCCTGATCTCCTTTACCGAGACCTTTTTTCTTACTAGCTTTGCGTTCAGGCTTGCGACATCGAGGGCGGGGTCTACCTCACAAGTGATCTGGTCCCCGAGAATCTTGGCTTTACCAATTCCATTTGCCTTCAACGTCTCGACAGCTGCGTCAATGTCATCGGTTCTAAGAATGAGGCGGGTTGGCTCCTCATTCCTAAGGTCTTCGATAAGCCCCTGAGCAATAATCTTGCCTGCGCTCATCACAGCCACGTGGCTACACAGCATCTCTATCTCGCTGAGCAGGTGGGAGGAGAGGAAAATCGTGATGCCCTCGGCGGACAGTGAGCGAATGAGGTTTCTGACCTCTCGGGTTCCCTGGGGGTCTAGGCCGTTTGTCGGCTCGTCGAGCACCAAGATGTCTCTGGGTTTCAGCAAAGCATTGGCAAGTCCCAAACGCTGCTTCATTCCAAGTGAGTAGGCGTGGACCTTCTTGTTGCCTGCGTTATGGAGTCCGACTCGATCCAGTGCCGCCTCGACTCTTTGAATTCTGGTGCTGGCATCGCTGAACCTGTCAGCCGCATCAATCCGGAGAAGGTTGTTGCGTCCGGACATAAACGGATAGAAGGCCGGACCCTCGACAAGGGCGCCAACTCTAGGGAGAGCCTTCTCAAGGTCCTTTGGTATCTCGGTGCCGAGGAGTTTGATTTCACCCTCGGTAGCCTCAGCTAGCCCAAGCAGCATGCGAATGGTGGTTGTCTTTCCGGACCCGTTGGGACCAAGGAAGCCAAACACCGAACCGCTTGGGACCTCAAG
Source organism: Aquiluna sp. (assembly GCA_049457355.1). GTDB lineage: Bacteria > Actinomycetota > Actinomycetes > Actinomycetales > Microbacteriaceae > Aquiluna. The sequence goes on along the minus strand of JBMUBK010000031.1, from coordinate 7,949 downwards.
GCTTATCGAGTTGACTGCCTTCTGGTCACCAAAGCGCTTCGTTAGACCGCTGGTCTCAATTGCCAGCTGTTGTGCCATAGGTACTACTTTGCTGTGTCAAACAGGTGCTGCACGCTCACTGCACCAGCGTAAACATCGCCCGAGTCGGTCATAAAGACGTTCATCAGCGGAGTGCTCAGGAGCATGCCACCTGCGACCGGCGTCATCAGTGACTGCAAGAGCTGACCACCCATCTCTTCAAGTGTCTTTTCTCCTGCTGGCATGTGCACAACAGTGTCCCAGCCCTCGCCGATCATGATCGGTTCTGGCTTCTCCTCGAGAGACTCCATCTCTTTCATGTCCATCCACATTTCAAGATCCTGCTTCTGTTCCTCAATTGCATTCAGGTCAACAATCTCGGTGCCAGCTGGGGGAGTGAAGCTAAATAGGCTCTCGTCCTGGTCTGCAAAGCTGATGCTCTCGTAGCCAACCTCCATTGCAGCCTCAGCCTGCTCTGTCGAGTAGACGCTGAGTGCCAGCGGCATGCCTGTCTCGGAGTCAACCGAAACAACGATTGAGTCAACCAGCGAAACATCGCTGTTTGGGGTCACGATTAGCTGGTAGGCGGTGCGGCCAGCGTGGTAGTGATCGGTTCCGACCGTTACCTCAGAGCTGTCACCAACCTGGCTCATCAAATATTCGGCTACTGCCTGAGGGTCGGTTAGGTCTAGGCCAAGCTCTGCGATGTAGGCGTTAAGCTCTGCCTCGGCCGTTACTTTGCCCTCGGCTAGCTTCTCCTCGTCAAGCTCCGCATACATAGCTACCTGCTCGCGAGAGTCATAGCTCCACACTGTGTTGCCAGAGACAATCAGATCGCGCTGCGCCATCATGTCCAAAATCTGCGCACGCATGCCGGTCTCGCCGACAAACACGCGCACCCGGTGCTCACCGGTCACCAGCTCCATGGCCTCGGTCAGTAGATTTTGCTCGATTACCTCTGGAGCGAAGTCTGCAAACTCCTCAGGCATCTTCTCGCGCATGCGCTCAGCATCCTCTTCGGACACCATTGAGCTGAGCTCTAGTGCTGGGAGGCCGAGGTTGCTGGTTTTCAAGATTGTTCCCGAGAACTCGGTGGGCTGTGCGTCCATCATCATGACCATGAGCTCTTCAGCGCTCATATCTGGCAGATCAACGGCGCTCGCCTGAAGCGGAACCAGCGAGATAGCCGCTATCACGGCAGGTGTTACTACAGCTGGCATCCAACGCTTCGAAATCTTCATCAGTTCTCCTTGTTAGGACTCTAACCCTAGGAAACTCAACTGAACATTGGCTGAGAGTAATCCCTGGGGCTATTTATTGGATTTTATCCCATAAACCCCAGGGAACTACCTTCTTATTCCCAGTCGTCGTCGATAACGCTCGGATTCTCAGGGTTTCGATCCTCAATCTCCCAGGCCTGCTTGTATTCATTAGCCATCGTGTCCAAAAAGATCTTTGCGTCGAACTCTTCGGGACCGCGAACACCTGTTGCCTGCCAGTCGCCACGCTCCAAGAGCTCTAGGGCTATCACCGGAACCAGGGCTGTCTGCCAGACCACGGCCTGGGCATCGAACTCCTCAGCCGTCCACTCGGTATCGGCGATGTGGTACAGGTAGGAGGCACGTGGATTACCCTCCTTGTCCTTACCGGTTACCAAAGTTCCAGCACAGGTCTTGCCAGTCATTCGCTCCACAAGTGAGGCGGGGTCGGGAAGTACGGCTGCGACTAGGTCTCTGGGGGAAACCTGAGCACGACCGGACTTGGAGCGCACCCAGACCGGGTTTACCTTGTCTAGCCCAAGGGCGTGGAGGGTCTTGAGCACGCTGATGAATTCGGAACCGAGTCCGTATTTGAAGTTCACACGCTTAGCGTCCATGGTTCTAGGCAGCATGTTCACTTCTTCGTGCTCCACGTTCACACACTTAATCGGACCTATGCCGCCGGGGAACTCAAAGAGCTCGGGCTCGGAGAACGGCTTGGTTGTGAACCAACCACGCTCCTTCTCCCAGATAAGCGGTGGGTTGAGGCACTCCTCGATTACTGTCCAGATCGAAAACGAGGGGGCAAAAATCTCTTCGCCCTCGTCGTTTTCGACAACGAGATTTCCACCATCCAAAACGGTAATCTCATCGATCTCACCAAAGAGGTGGTCCGCTGCATAGCGGGCAAAGATGTTTGAGATTCCAGGTTCTGCTCCGGTGCCAACGAGGGCCAGTAGGCCAGCCTTTTCAAACTCCTGGTGCTTGGCATACTGCCAGTCACCCAGTTTCTCAGCGGGCTTGCTAAAAGGGTCATCCTTGTCAGGATGAGACAGGCTCATTGCCATGTCCATATAGTTGGCCCCAGCGTCCAGCGCACCCTGAAAGATGCTCTGCACGAACTTCGGCTCTACGGCATTTACTATGTGTGTCGCAGCATGCTTTTTTGCAAGCTCTGCAACCTTGGCAGAGTCCGAGGCGTCAATATGAGCTGCCTCAAACTTGTCAGATGGGATATCTGGGTGCCACTGTGCCACCCAGTCGACGCTCCGCTGAGCTCTTTCGAGGTCATAGTCGGAGACAATTAGTTTTTCAAAGAAATTACGACCAGCGGCGATTTTGACGATTGCATCGCCAACTCCGCCTGCTCCAATGAGCAAGATACGCATTAGTTTCACAACCAAACGAGTTGACCGATTTTGATAGCGGGCCCAGTCCTTGCCCTCATTCACAAGTATGCGCAAGCCTCTTTGGCGTCACTGCTAGTAACTGCGCCTTCACTTGGTGAACTACATTCTTATTATGTCCCTAAAGCTGGGAAATGCCTACTAGCCAAGTTGGCGAATCGGTATCACTACCGGTGTCTTTGCAACCGGATCCTCAATAACTCGGGCCAAAATGCTGAAAGCTGTTGCCAGATTGTTGGGAGTTATCACGTCACCGGGAGCTCCCTGAGCGATTATCTCGCCATCCTTTAAGACGACAATCTGATCGGCAAATCTAGCCGCGAGATTGAGGTCGTGAATCACTGCCACGATTGTCATCCCGCGCTCTCTCTTTAGGGAAGAGAGCAGGTTTATCACCTGAAGCTGGTGCGAGTAGTCGAGTGAATTTGTTGGTTCGTCCAGCAGCAATACCTGGGGGTTTTTCACGAGAGCAGCTGCAATTACCGCTACCTGCCTAAAGCCTGAGGACAGCTCACCAATCTTTTTAGCGGCATGCGGAGTTAGCGAGGTCCTGGCAAGGATTTGGTCAATCTCACTTTTAACCCTGGGGCTCACCCTGGAAATTTGATTGGCGAGCATCGCGCTTCTTGCAACCAAATCAAAAACCGTTTCATTATTTTTTGTTGCGGGGATGGTGCCCAAAAATCCGATGCTGCCTTCAACCTGCGCTTTGGTTAGCGACGTGATCGAGACCCCATCTAGGAGCACCGCTCCGCTCGAGGCCTTGATTTTTCTCGCTAGCGCCTTCAGCAGCGAACTCTTGCCGGCTCCATTGGCCCCAACCACGGCCGTAATCGATCCGCCAGGTAGCTCTAGATCTAGGTCCTTGATGATTGCATCAGCCGAGTAGCCTGCGCTAAGTGACTGAGCGGCAAGCTTCGACTGAGGGTCATACATGTTTCAAGCTTAGAACTTGCTGGTTACCTCGACCGCCTCTAGCCAGCGCTCATAGGATGCTCCACGGTCGGCTAATGGAGCAAACTCCTGCCTTGCAGGATTTAGCTGCCTGAGCTCGTCCATGGAGCCCCAAATGCCTGAGCCGAGACCCGCGAGTAAGCCAGCACCAAAACCGGTCGACTCTAGGTTTTTGGCCCGAACGACCTTTGCCCCGATCAGGTCTGCCTGAATTTGCATCATGGTGTCGTTTGCAGCGGCACCGCCATCGACCCTCAGCTCTGCGATGCTCTTGCCCGCATCCTCGGCCATCGCATCAACAACCGCCTTGACCTGAAAGGCAATTGCCTCGAGGGTCGCATAGGCAAGGTTGGCACTGGTCGAACCTCTTGTAATGCCAAGCAGGCTTCCCCTGACGTCTGCGTTCCAAAATGGTGCACCAAGGCCGGTCAGCGCAGGAACAAACACAACGCCATCGCTAGTCCCCGCCTTTTTTGCTAGGTCTTCGACTGCGGGTGCGCTGTCAATAATTTTTAGTTTGTCGCGGAGCCACTGAACTGCTGCGCCCGCGACAAAGACCGAGCCCTCTGAGGCGTAGGTGATCTTCCTGTCGGGGCTCATCCAGGCAACCGTTGCCAGCAGACCGTGATCGCTGATAACGATCTCCTCCTCGGTGTTGGTGAGGATGAAGGCGCCTGTTCCATAGGTGCACTTAGAGGCACCTAGATCAAATCCGGTCTGGCCAAAAAGTGCTGCCTGTTGATCCCCGGCCATTCCCGTAATTGGAAGCTCAAGGCCTAAAAAGTGCTCGGCATTGCTTGTTGCGAGTTCTCCCCAACAGGGCGTAATGCTTGGAAGTGCCGATCTTGGAATTCCGAAGGTCTCGAGCAGCTCGTCGTCCCAGTCGCCGGTGGTGAGGCTCATCAATTGGGTTCTGGAGGCATTTGAGGCATCGGTGATGTGTGAGGCGCCACCGGAGATCCGCGCGACGAGGTAGCTGTCGATGGTGCCGAGGGCAAACTTGCCTGATTCGACCCCTGTCCAAATCTCCTGATGGTTTCGCTGCCACCACAAGAACTTGCTAGCGGTGAAGTATGGGTCGATGTTGAGACCGGTGCGCTTTCGAATCCAATCGCCCTGGTTCTTTTGTTGCAGCTCTTCTGTAAACACCGAGGTTCGGCGGTCCTGCCAGACGATTGCCTTGGTTGGAGAGCTGAGGGTTTCTCTGTCCCAGATGACCGCGGTCTCACGTTGGTTGGTGATGCCGATGCAGGTTGGTTTTTCACTGTGGCCCTGGACCGCGCTTTTGACAGAGCTCAGGGTGGCCTGCCAGATCTGCTCAGGGTCGTGCTCTACCCAGCCGGGCTGAGGAAAGTGCTGCTCAAATTCGGTATAGCCACGAGAAAGGATCTCGCCTGAGCCGGAGATGATGAGAGCTGTGACACCGGTGGTGCCAGCATCGATAGAAAGAATCGACATCAATTTCCTCCTTGAAATGTGTGCGGAACAAAAACTAAATCTTTGGCGTTTATGCTTTCACTGTGGCCAAACAAAATCAAACCAAATCGAACAAAATCGAACAGTTTGACGTTGCCATTATCGGAGCCGGAATCAACGGAGCGGTAGCGGCAGCGGCGCTGAGCGCTGCCGGTCAGAAGGTGCTCCTAGTCGATAAGGGAGACTTCGCCGGTTTCACCTCGCAGGAGTCCTCCAACCTGGTTTGGGGCGGCATCAAGTACCTCCAGACCTACGAGTTCTGGCTTGTATTCAAGCTTTGTCTGGCAAGAAACAAGCTCATGCGCGCCTACCCAAACCAGATCAAAGAGATTGGCTTTTTGGCATCTCTCGGACCGACAGCTCCGTTTGGCAGGCTTCTTGGAGCCTTCGGCACATTGTTCTACTGGGCAATTGGCCTTTTGGGAACTACGCCCCCCTCGACCTACTCGGCCAAAAAGGCCAAGGAGCTGGAGCCAAACCTGATTACTGGTCGTAAGGCCGTCAAGTACTTTGATGCTCAGCTGCCTGACAACGACAGCAGATTTGTCTATGACTTTATTCGCCATGCCAAATCAAGAGGGGCGGATGTAAGAAACTACACAGAGCTCACTTCCGCCAAGTTCCGAGGGGAGTGGGAGCTCACCTTGAAATCAGGTAGAAAAACCACCACAGTCACTGCCAATAGCGTTGTGAATGCCGCGGGACCCTACGCGCAGAATGTGTCTTCGCTCCTCGGCTCAAAAACCAAGGCGGGACTCGTCTTTTCCAAGGGCATCCACCTGATTCTCAACCGCAAGCTCACCGAGAAGTACCAGGTCCTTGCCTTCTGGGATGAAGAGGGCAGGCTCTTTTACGTTCTGCCCATGGGCGACCGCTCCATGATCGGCACGACAGACACCAGAGTGGAAAAGCCAGAGACAAAGACAAACAAGGAAGATATCGAGTTTGTTCTGAGGCAAATCAATGCCCAGCTAGAGCTGGCCGAGCCAATTACCGAGGATCAAATAGTTGCGGATCGCTCTGGAGTTAGACCCTTAGTCGTAGAGAGCGGCGAAAGCGGCAGCAACCAGGACTGGCACGCACTGAGCCGCAAGCATGCAATTGAGGCAAACCGGGACAAGAGAGTCGTAACCATCCTTGGAGGCAAACTGACGGACTGCCTCAATGTGGGGGAAGAGGTTATTGACGAGCTCAAGGGCTTTGGCATGAAGCTAGAGGATCCCGGAACCTGGTTCGGTGAGGGTTCCCAAGAGCGCAAAACCGAGTTCTTTGCCAGGGTCGCTGCTCAGACCAAGGGCGACGTGGACCTAATTGCCTCTGGACTCTGGCGTCGTCACGGCCAGAGAGCATTTGAGGTAATTGGTAAGGAGAAGCTCGAAGATCTCTTTGACGGCCTTGGGATAACTGCTCAGGAGCTGAGGTATGTCGCTCAGCACGAAGAGGTCGTGAATCGTTCCGATCTGCTTCGAAGAAGACTGCCGGTGATGATGGCGAGAAGTGAAAAGGAGCTTGCTTCTAACAAGAAGCTACAGAACCTACTCGTGGAGCTGGGGCTCTAGCGGGGTCTCCGGGCGCTTCGAAGGCCACTCAACCACCAGCATTGCCGAAAACAGCAGTCCGCCACCAAAGATGATTGCCAGTGTCAAAGGCTCCTGACCAACAAACACCGCGATGATGGCTGTGAAAATAACCTCGCTGGTGATCAGCAGTGCAACTCGTGAAGGTTCGATGAGAGTTTGCGCCCAGGTCTGAACCCAGAAAGCGAGCACTGTAGAAAGAAGCGCTGTAAATAGAATCGCAAACCACACCTCGGCATTTGGCGGCGGTTGGTAGCCATCTAGTAATGCAAAACCCCAGGTAACAATTGCAGCGAAGGCAATCTGCAGCATCGCAAAGCGATAGGAAGACCTTCCCTTGCCGTAGTGTCCGAGCAGGAGGATGTGTACTGCGTAGAGAACCGCGCAGACCACCAGCCAAATCTGACCAACCTGGAACTCGATGTTTGTTGCAGCCCCTGAAAATATGCCGAGCCCAAGCATTGCCATTGTCAGACCTATTACAACTCGCTTACTGACCTTTTGCCTCACAAACAGCCAGGCAATCAGCGGAGTGAGAATCACATAGAGACCAGTGAGAAAGCCACTTGTCGCGGCCGTAGTGAGCTCTAGACCTATGGTCTGGGTGATGTACCCGAAGGCCAGCACGACACCAATTAGCCCGCCAAACTTGATATCACCTGCCTTGAATGCCAAGGCAACTCTTGGTCGAAGAAGCACCATTGCGATCGCGGCGATAGTGAATCTTGTGGCAAGGAAGTCCATGTAGGGCTGCTGCTCGATTGCATCCTTCATCAGAACAAAGGCAGCACCCCAGGTAAAGCCAACGCCCAGCAGCGCGAGCACGGCTAGGCGGGTTTTAGTCACTGAGAAAGACTAGTGTTCGACGAATTTTTTGGCGCTGCTTCCAGCCATCTTTGTTGCCATGGAGGGAAATACGATGCCGTGCATTGGAAAGACCATCCACCAGTAGATGTGGCCAAATAGCCCCCTCGGGTGATACAGCGCACGCTGCGTAACTAGTGACTTGCCCTCTGGCGTCTCGCTAACTTTGAACTCAAGCCACGCAAGCCCTGGGAGTTTCATTTCGGCACGCAGCCTTAGAAGAGTCGGTCTTTGAATCTCCTCCACTCTCCAAAAGTCGAGCGCCTCACCCTCGCGAAGTTGGTTTGGGTCACGTCGGCCTCGGCGGAGACCTACGCCACCAACAACCCGATCCATCAAACCTCTAAGCTCCCAGGCCCAGGTTGCGGTGGAGTAGCCGTTTTGGCCTCCGATGG